>DBKQ01000016.1:0-35444 GCA_002298545.1 Prevotella sp. UBA746 | reverse complement strand
TAACGGTAGTTACAACACCTTCATTGGGCTTTTTCACTCCCTCCGGACATGACAAACAAGACTATCATCTTCATACAGAAAAGGAACAGATTCATTCGGAATACGGAGTGATAATATTTCGAATGAGCCGTATATCTTACTACAAGCAAAAAAATCCTTCACCACAAAGCACTGAATATAAAGGCATTACACGTCAGGTGAAGGATTTTTTGATTTTTATATTCTAAATGCGGTTCTTAGTCTATTTAGGTGGTGGCTTTTAGACGAAACCAACAATAAGCCGAAGGCTTGCAANNGGTGTTTTATCGGTTTTCGTCTGAAACAGAAACTTAAATTATATATATTACCGCGAGGCTCGCGGTAATTCAAAGAGATTGGAACATGAAAACATTACAAAAAAATAGTATCTGTTTTTTTGCGGTATCAAGGATTTACTTTACCTTTGTAGAAATTATAATAAACGCACTTCTGAAATACGGTTTACACGAACTGAAGAGCGTTACATCAATAACAATAACAAATTAATTTAATCATGTATAAAATACAAGCTAACGCTTCGGGAACAAGAAGCATCAACGTAAGTGAAGAACACTTGCAGACTATAAAGAAATACTCTCTTCTGAAAAATCTTATCGACAGCACTGGTTTTATCGACGAGGCTGTTCTCGACAAACTGAAACTGAACATGAGGTCTATGCTGGAATCAAACAAAGGTGCCGACAAAGGACTTATCGACCTGTGTCTGGATGTTATCTACAATCAGAACATGAAGGCTTTCGGACTTCACCAGCTTATTCTGCTCTATATCGAATGGGTTGAGAAAAACGACGAGAACGCTGAGAACGAGGATTAATGAGCGAACACAGACTTACAGACTGGCTACCGACGACCAAGAAAGAGGTGGAACTAAGGGGATGGAATGAACTGGACGTCATTCTATTCTCTGGCGACGCATACATTGACCACCCGTCTTTCGGAGCTGCTGTCATCGGACGTGTTCTTGAAGCACAGGGACTGAAGGTTGCCATCGTTCCACAACCGGATTGGCACGGTGATTACCGTGACTTTAAAAAATTGGGAAAGCCAAGACTCTTCTTCGGCATCTCACCGGGTTGCATGGATTCTATGGTAAACAAATATACAGCAAACAAGAGATTGAGGTCTGAAGATGCTTATAGTCCCGACGGCAGACACGACTGCCGACCGGAGTATCCAACTATTGTTTATACCAAAATCCTAAAGGAGCTATATCCCGACACTCCGGTCGTATTGGGCGGTATTGAGGCTTCTATGCGAAGATTGACCCACTACGACTACTGGAAAGACAAACTCATGCCGTGTATTCTAAAGGACTCTGGAGCTGACCTTATTATATATGGTATGGGCGAGAAGGCTATCGTTGAACTCTGCAACAAAATGCTTGAAGGTTTCGGCATTAAGGATATTAAGGATATACCGCAGACGGTTTATATGACTGATGCCGCTGGCATTGACGGAGGATTTAATGATAACGACATAAAAATCCACTCACATGAAGAATGTCTGCAAAACAAGAAGGCGCAGGCTGAAAACTTCAAGGTAATCGAGGAGGAATCTAATAAAATCCATGCTCAAAGGATTATACAGGGCATAGGCAAGGAATTCGTTGTCGTCAATCCGCCATATCCGCCAATGACGACGGAGGAACTTGATGCGGTATACGACTTACCGTTTACGCGTCTGCCCCACCCTAAATACAAAAACAAAAGGATTCCAGCCTTTGATATGATCAAATTCTCTGTAAACATACACCGCGGATGTTTCGGAGGATGCGCTTTCTGTACGATTAGTGCCCACCAGGGGAAATTTATTGTATGCAGAAGTAAGAAGAGTATTCTCAAGGAAGTAAGACTCATATCGCAGATGGATGATTTCAAGGGATATCTCAGCGACCTCGGAGGACCGTCAGCAAACATGTATGGCATGGGCGGCAAGAACAAGTCGCTATGCGAGAGATGCAAGCGCCCTTCATGTATCAATCCTCAGGTGTGTCCGAACCTGAACACCGACCATTCTGCACTGCTCGACATCTACCGCTCTGTTGACGCTCTGCCGGGAATAAAGAAGAGCTTTATCGGCAGCGGCGTGAGGTATGACTTACTTCTGCACAAGAGCAAGGACGAGAAGACTAACCAAGCGGCTAAGGAATATACCCGCGAACTGATATGCAAACATGTGAGCGGCAGACTAAAGGTTGCGCCTGAGCATACTTCCGACAATGTCTTGAGACTTATGAGGAAACCGTCGTTTGAACTGTTTGGAGAATTTAAAAGAATCTTCGACAGGATAAACAAGGAGGAGAACCTCAACCAGCAGATTATACCGTATTTTATAAGTAGTCACCCGGGGTGTCACGAGGAGGATATGGCGGAGCTTGCTGTGAAGACCAAGAAACTGGATTTTCACCTTGAGCAGGTGCAGGACTTCACCCCTACGCCAATGACAATCAGTACGGAAACATGGTATACTGGATTTCATCCTTATACTTTGGAACCCGTATTCTCGGCTAAAACGCCTAAGGAAAAACTCGCACAACGAATGTTCTTCTTCTGGTACAAGCCTGAGGAAAGAAGGAATATTGAACGGGAACTGAAACGCATTGGAAGGGCTGACCTTATCACGCAACTGTATGCCGGTGCCTACAGACCAGACTATAAGGCTATGGCTAAAAACAGGGACACGAGAAGCTCTGACAACAGGCGACAGGAACATAAGCGAAACAAGAATGAGAATAAGAGAGCAAAGGATTACAGGGAAAATCAGCCAAGAGCTATGCGAGGACGGAATCGTCGCGAACGATGACTTTATTGCTGTTGTTGACGGCAGTACAAGCAAGACTTCTTTTAAAATCGACGAGAAATGTTCTAATGGCAAGCTGTGTATGCAGACTGTATGCGACTATATCCGGTGTATGCCTAAGGAATATACTTTGCAACTCTTCTGCAAGGGTATTACCGAAAGGATACGAGGCATTTACAACCGTGCTAATGCCAATATGGACGACTTGACGAGTTTTCCCGTAATGAGAATGACGGCAAGCGCCGTCGTATACAGTCGGTTTTACAGACAGATATGGATGGTGGGCGACTGTCAGTGTATGGTGAATGGCATGTTGTTCCTGAATCCGAAACCACATGAGAGGGAGATTGCCGAAGAACGTGCCGAGGTTATAAAAACAGCATTAAGAAGGGGCGAATCTATAAAATCTATAATGGCTGACGATATTGGCAGAAAGGCAATAATGCCTAAGCTGAAGGAGGCATGCAACTTACAGAATATCGCATTCCCGGTTATTGATGGCTTTAATATTCCAACTGATTTGGTGAAAGTTATTGATATAAAAGAAAAGGATACTGAAATTATTCTTGCAAGCGACGGCTATCCGAAACTGGAACGCACTCTGAGCGAGAGCGAAAACGAACTGCAACGTTTGCTTTCGGATGATCCGCTTTGTATCAACGAGAATGTTGCCACTAAGGGGCTGGCTCCAGACAGAGGGTCTTTCGACGACCGAACATATATTCGATTTACGGATTAACTGTATAACATTATAAATATATATATCATGAGATTTGTTGGAATTATACCGGCAAGATACGCTTCACAGCGCTTTCCCGGAAAACCGCTGGCTATACTTGGCGGAAGACCTGTAATTCAAAGGGTTTACGAACATGTTTGCAAAGTTCTTGACGATGTTTATGTGGCTACCGACGACGAACGGATTTTTAATACCGTTGAAGGCTTCGGGGGAAAGGTGATCATGACTTCGCCTAACCATAAGAGTGGTACTGACAGAATAGAAGAGGCGGTAGAGAAAATACAGGATTCCTTTGATGTTGTCATTAACATCCAGGGAGACGAACCTTTTATTCAGGAATCGCAGATTAAAGAACTTTGTTCTTGCTTCAACGACGAAAGTACTCAGATTGCAACACTCGGGAAGCCTTTTGGCTCTGCACGCGGAATGGAACCTGTCGAGAATCCTAATTCTCCGAAAATCGTTGTCGACAACAATAACTACGCTATGTATTTCAGCAGAAGCGTAATTCCGTTTATCAGGAACATTGAACGGGATGACTGGGCTGCGAATTTTCCTTTCCTTAAACATATAGGACTGTATGCATATAGAAGAGAGGTTTTAAAGGAAATAACACAACTGCCTCAGTCCAGTCTTGAAGTAGCCGAGAGTCTTGAACAACTGAGATGGTTGCAAAATGGATATAAAATTAAAGTGGGCAGAACGGATATCGAAACTGTTGGTATTGATACTCCTGCCGACTTGAAAAGGGCTGAAGAATGGCTCGCTAAACAATAAACAAGCCATCAAATAAAACTAAAACGGAGGATGCATAAAGAGACTAAAAGCTTTTTGCATCCTCCGTATATTTTCAATTACAAGGCATGGAACTTGTCTAAATCCCTCATGCCGTTAATAAAATCGCGAGCTTCCATTCTTTTCTTTCCACTCAATTGTATTACGTTTAGCTTGAGTTTCTCGTCTTGGGCATTGACAAAGAGTTTGCCTGCTGAAACAGAGAACTCACCAACGTTACCTGTCCTTTCTATCCCTGTCTTTTCTGTATTGAATATTTTCAATACATAAGCCTTCCCGTTACCGTCTTTTACATCGGTCCATGCTCCGGGATAAGGAGAAAGTCCTCTAACGAAATCATATACTTTCTTTGCCGGCTGATTCCAATCTATCCTGCATGTATCCTTGAATATTTTTGGCGCATTATGCAATTCAGACCCCACGGCAATCATTTCTTCCTGTGGAAGAGAATCCACATGTCCGTTGCCTTCTATTATCTTGTCGATAGTCTTCAGGGCAATGTCTGCTCCAAGAGTCATCAGTCCATCATATACATTCTCGACATTATAGTCATCCTTTATTTCGAAAGGTTCCTGCATTATGACTCTACCCGTGTCGATATCATGGTCAAGGAAGAAGGTCGTAACTCCAGTCTTTGTCTCACCATTGATTACTGCCCAGTTTATAGGTGCTGCACCTCGATACTGAGGCAGAAGGGCGGCATGCACATTGAAGGTTCCGAAACGAGGCATTGCCCATACTATTTCTGGAAGCATTCTAAATGCTACAACTACTTGAAGATCGGCTTCATAAGAGCCAAGTTCTTCTACAAATGCGGGGTCCTTCATTTTTACCGGCTGTAAGACAGGCAGACCGTGGGCAAGTGCGTATTGCTTTACTGCCGAT
The DNA here is from genome assembly GCA_002298545.1 of Prevotella sp. UBA746. Classification (GTDB taxonomy): domain Bacteria; phylum Bacteroidota; class Bacteroidia; order Bacteroidales; family Bacteroidaceae; genus Prevotella. The sequence goes on along the minus strand of DBKQ01000016.1, from coordinate 30,187 downwards.
GCCTGCAGCGTATCCTGATGTCTACCTACTGGCTTGTCTGGCTGAGTGACAACAGCTACTACATTATATCCGCCCTCTACCAAAGCTTGCAGCGTTCCGACAGCAAACTCTGGCGTTCCCATGAATATTATTCTTAAATCTTCTTTCTTCATCAATATTTCTTAATCTTTATTTAACTACTCTACCGTAACTGACTTTGCAAGATTGCGAGGCTGGTCAACATTCAATCCCTTGAATACCGCTACATGATATGCCATAAGCTGCAACGGTATGACTGAGAGCAATGGAGCGACAGCGGGAAGTGTTGGCGGTACTTCGATTGTTGCCTCGGCAATTTCTTTTACGGCTGCATCTCCTTCGGTTACTACGGCGATAATTCTGCCGTTTCTTGCCTTCACCTCCTGAATGTTGCTTAATATCTTTTTATACAACTGATGGTGGGTTGCCACGAAAACGACAGGCATATTCTCGTCTACCAAAGCTATCGGACCGTGTTTCATCTCGGCTGCCGGATAGCCCTCGGCATGTATATAACTGATTTCCTTTAACTTTAATGCGCCCTCAAGGGCTACCGGATAGTTGAAGCCTCTACCCATATATAAAGCATTACGGGCATAAGTTAAAGCACGGGAAATCTCTTTTATCTTCCCGTCTTGCTTTAATACTTCCTTCATCTTCTCTGGAATTACACCCATCTCTGCAACATATTTCTCATATTCCACTTGTGGGATTGTTCCGAGCTCGTGAGCTAAAGCAAGTGCAAAGAGGGTCAAGACGGTAACTTGTCCTGTGAATGCCTTTGTTGACGCTACTCCGATTTCCGGACCGACATGTGTGTATATTCCTGTATCTGAAGCTCTTGCTATACTTGAACCTACGACATTGACGATTCCGAAACACAAGGCACCTTTCTCTTTCGCAAGTTCAAACGCTGCGAGAGTGTCTGCCGTCTCACCGCTTTGAGAGATTGCTATCACTACATCATCATGCATAATGACGGGTTTGCGATAGCGGAACTCCGAAGCGTATTCCACTTCTACCGGTATCTGGCACCACTGTTCTATAAATTGCTTTCCGATTAGTCCGGCATGCCATGATGTTCCGCAAGCTACGATTATAAAACGCTTTGCCCGCAGCAGTCTGTCTCTATGCTGAGATATGGCACTTAACACTATCTCTTTTCTCTCAAGATTCAAACGACCACGCATACAATCGGATATGCATCTAGGCTGGTCGTAAATCTCTTTCAACATAAAATGGTCGTAGCCACCTTTCTCAAGACTGTGCAGATCTATGTCTACTTCCTTTATTTTCGGATCTATATCCTCATTGTCAAGATTGTGTATCTCTACTTTCTCACCCAATTTCAACAGTGCCACTTCACCATCATTTAAATATATCATCTGATTGGTATATTCTACTATTGGCAGGGCATCTGAGGCAAGGAAGAATTCCTTACAGTCCTTGCCTACTCCTATGACAAGAGGACTGGATTTTCTTGCCACTACTATTTTGTCCGGACAGTCTTTGTCTAATACGGCTATGGCATAGGCTCCGGTTACTCTGCGAAGTGCCGAAACGACAGCGCCCTCTAAATCTTTATGGTATTCATCCTGTATGAATTGTATCAGCTGCACTAAGACTTCTGTATCTGTTGAACTCTTAAATTCAAAGCCTTTGCCTTGAAGGAATGTCTTTAAACTGGCATAATTCTCTATTATACCATTATGTACGAGTGCCAATCTGCCATTCTGGGAAACATGCGGGTGGGCATTTACAGCTGACGGTTCACCATGTGTTGCCCAACGAGTGTGGGCTATTCCAACATGTCCGGAACAGTCTTTTGAAGCTACGAACTCCTCTAAGTTGCTAACTTTTCCTTTCTGCTTATACACATTCATCTTGTCATCGTCGGTTATAAGTGCCACTCCAGCAGAGTCATAACCACGGTATTCTAAACGATGCAAGCCTTTTATCAATATTGGATAAGCGTCTCTATATCCTATATATCCTACTATTCCACACATAAATTTTCTGTTTTAAATGCTACTGTATATTCTGAAAACAAATACAAATTTAAACAATATATTTATAATAGCTATATCTTTTGCTGATTTTCTTTATTTTTATAAGATAAAAAAGCAATACGTTCTGAGCTTTTTTACTCGCTTCATTTGCGATTGAATACAAAACGTACAACTATAAAGTTCACCGGTATTGATATTGCATATACAGGAAATGGAGCTATCGCCTTCGGCACACCTAAATATAGAAATACATTCAATAATGTAACCTGAAGGAGATAGTTGAATAGATGGGCTCCTAAAAAACCGACTCCATTCTTGGCAGACGTTTTCTTACGGAAAGTGAAACGTGCCGACATGTAATAATTGAAAATAAAACTCAGGAAATATCCTATTGTAAATGCTATACTGGTATTTATAAAATTCAGTAAAGCATAATATATACCATAATGTATAACGGTTGCAAGTACACCTGTTACAACAAAACGAAATATTTCGTTTCTCGTCTTTTCTTCTATCATAACTTTTATTCTAAAAAAAAGCGTCTTGTACATAAATCGATATGCAACAAAACGCTTTTTATAATTTCAATTTACAACGACCACCAATGTTTCTTTCGAGGCGGTTCCTGTATTCCGGCAAGTATGCTTTCCTTCAAAAGCTGTCGGTAACTCTTGCCTGTCTTTACCATTTGGTAAATCAGTCCCCACTCGGGCAAGCCGCCAACATTCCTGTCGTCGATAAACATGTCTGCCTTTATCTTGCGGCTGAAATGCTGATTGTTGCTCGTACCGCGCTCTTCTGGAAAATCACGGTTGACAGCATAGAACTCTACTCCTCTTTCACGACACCACTCTACTGCTTCGTCAAGCAAATGTCCCTCCCGAACTGACCAGAGTATCAGTTTGTGACGATCTGCTATCAATGCACGCAAGGTATCTGTAGCAAAAGGTATCTCGCGACCTATCTTCGGATACTCATGCTCTACTATTGTGCCGTCGAAATCTACTGCTATTACCATCTTCCTGAATTTATAGCTTTATAGAGTTATCATTCTCGTTGCCATACTTGTTGCCGTATGAGCCATAACTTGTCGAACTGCCATACTTAGTATAGTTACCATAACGGGAATAGGTTCCGTATGTCTTGTATTTACCATATTTACCTACACCATAATAATATCCATACTTCTTCTTAGACATGTCGATTCCATTTATTACAATAGACATGTTAGGCAACTTCTTCTCGTCGTTGAACTGGTTTATCAAGCCGAAACTTGACTTCGGGGTGTAGTCCGCACGACACATGTATACTGTTGCATCACAGACTTTACCGATTTCAAGCGTATCGGTTACAAGACCTACCGGAGCAGTATCGATGAGTATATAGTCATAATGTTTCTTCAACTCCTCTACAACAATTGACAATGACGGACGACTTACTATTTCACCAGGATTTGGAGGAATAGGACCTGCCATCAACAGGTCAAGATTGTCGTTGATTTCCGACGGTATTATCTCATGCTGCACATCTTCCCACGACGGATTGTCCATAACCAGCAGACGGGTAATTCCATTATGGTGGTTGTCTATCTGGAACAACTCGGCGAGACGCGGCTTACGGATATCAAGCCCGACAAGCACAACCTTTTTACCAAGAAGGGCGAAACTGATAGCAAGGTTTGCCGCATTGAATGTCTTTCCCTCACCAGATGTCGTCGAAGTGAACATTATTACCTTCTGTCCTTTCTTCAACATAAACTGAAGATTGGTACGCATAGAACGGAATATCTCCTCCATCTGATTGTTCTGGTTCTCATGAACAACAATATCCGCACGAGTCTTCACTGCATCGTTTGCAATAGCAACATCTGCAATAATAGGAATTGAAGTGAGACTCTCAACATCATCATGTCCCTCAATGCGATAACGCAAGAACTGAATGATAAAGATTACCAGTGAAGGCAATGCAATACCGAGAATCAAACCGACAAGCAATATCATGTTACTCTTTGGACTAACCTTGCCTACAAACTGCGGAAGTTCGATGAGCTTTCCCTTATCGGCAGTGGCAGCAAGGGATATTGAATTTTCCTCACGTTTCTGCAAAAGCATAAGATAAAGACCTGACTTGACTTCCTGCTGACGACCTATCTGAGTTAGGATACGCTCCTGCTCCGGAGTTCTTGACACTTCGTTGTTATACTGTCCGTACTGTGACGCAACGGCATTACGCTGAATCTCAAGATTTCGCTTTGCCTGCATGAGTGCCATACGGATACTTGTGCTCAAATCGTTCAACTGAGCAGTCATTTCTTCTACAACAGGACTGCTCTCTGATGCCGTACGGAGAAGTCGGTTGCGCTCAAGAGCTACCTTATTGTAATCACTGATCAATGATATTGAAGCTTCATCACGAAGACCAACATTCGACGGTAATACCTGATATTTGTTTCCAGGACGATCAGCGAACTGTATCAAGCTGTTTATCAAATCTATCTGAGTACCGGCATCATTCAACTTCTGCTCATAAGAAGAAAGGTTTGAAACACTTTCCTTTGCATCTACCTTCAATTCTACAAGACGGTTGTTTCTCTTGTAATTCTCAAGCTGACCCTCTGTTGAACTCAATTCTGCATTGATTTTCTCCAAACGTTCATTCACGAAAGCCTCTGTACGCACAGCCACTTCGTTCTTGTCTTCATTTGCCTGACGGTTGTAACAGATTGCCAACTGCTTCAAATAATCTATTCCCCTCTGGATATTCTCATCGTTGAGGGTCATATTTAATGTTGAAGAAGACTTGCTCGTCTGCTCCAAAGACAGAGCGCCACAATATTTTGGTGCCATAGCCATAGGAGATACAATTCTGACGATTATCTCATCACCATCATTCATAACATACTCTGCATTGCGAGTAAAGAACAAGATTCCAGCCTTTGTCCTTATAGAACATGGCAACATAGACATCACTGCATCTATTGTATATGGACCTGAGGCTGTAGTCTCATCCTCTGATACATAATATGTTCCACTTACATGGTATTTACCATCAGTTTTCTCAATATTCAAAGACATCGGGACATTAAGCTTCTCCAGATGCGCAACATCCATATCTACATTTATAGGCTGAGTCTTATACAATATAACATCCTTTACCCTACCTTTTTTCCAATATGAACTATAGAGTTTCAAGTCGCTGATTGCCTGAGCTGCAAGTGTTCGCGTCTTTAGAATCTCCATCTCATTGTCTATACCATATGTATTACTGATAATTCCGAAATCAGCCATACCGCCAAGCGCATCGCTGCTACGTCGTCCGCCACTGTTTCCGTCATCTTTAATCAACAGCTTTGCCGCTGTAGAATACACAGGCGTTGTATATCGCAAATAAAGATATGCAGCACCGATGCAGATTATTACAGAAACGAGAAACCACTTCCAATTTAGAATAAATAAGGTGTAAAGTTTCTGAAAATTGAAAGAAGACTGATCTCCGTCCTCTTCTGTAGCATAAAGATTTTTCTGTTGTACGTCTGTCATTGTATGTCTATTTATTATCTATCAACTCCATTAAATACTTTCCATAATTGTTTTTCAGCATAGGTTTGGCAACCTCAGCAAGCTTTTCTGCATTAATCCAGCCACGCTTATAAGCTATTTCCTCAAGACAAGCGATTTTCAGTCCTTGACGCTTCTCTATTACTTCTATAAACGTACTTGCCTCAGCCAAACTGTCGTGAGTTCCTGTATCAAGCCATGCAAAACCGCGCTGAAGGGTCTGAACCTTTAAATCTCCACGCTTAAGATACTCCTGGTTTACACTTGTTATTTCAAGCTCTCCTCTTGCACTCGGCTTTATGTTTTTTGCTATTTCAACTACATCATTCGGATAAAAATACAGTCCTACAACTGCATAATTACTTTTCGGGCAAGCTGGCTTCTCCTCTATACTAAGGCAGTTGCCTTTTTCATCAAACTCGGCAACGCCATAACGTTCCGGATCATTGACATAATAACCAAAGACTGTAGCCTTGCGCTCCTTTTCTGCAGTTCTAACGCTTTCTTTTAACAATCCAGTGAAACCAGATCCATAGAATATATTATCTCCCAAGACAAGGCAGACATCATCATCACCGATAAAATTCTCTCCTATTATAAAGGCTTGAGCCAAACCATCTGGAGAAGGTTGTTCCGCATACTCAAAACGGACACCAAAATCAGATCCGTCTCCCAAAAGTCTTTTAAAGCCAGGAAGGTCATACGGTGTGGAAATAATCAAAATTTCCCTTATGCCTGCAAGCATTAAAACAGACACCGGATAATAAATCATTGGTTTATCAAAAATTGGTATCAATTGCTTACTGACACCTTTTGTAATGGGGTAAAGGCGAGTTCCAGAACCGCCTGCTAATACTATTCCCTTCATCTTTCGTTAAATAAAAGTTTAGCTAAACATATATATACTATATGACAATATTTCTATATCACGACTGCAAAGGTAATAATAAAAATTACATTATTCACTTTTTATTTTGTTTTTTAATATAAAACAAGTACTTTTGCATTATAAAAAATAATAACATTTATAAATAACATAGAAAATGAGTTTTTTAAGCAAACTTTTCGGACATAAAGAAAATGATGAAATAAAAACAGGCGGAATGGAAGATTTCATGACCTTGGTTCGTGTGTATTTTCAAGCCGTCATTGCAGAAAGAGTGGGAATTACCAACCTCGCCGCACTTCCTGACTTGAGACAGTTCAAGACTTCTCTACACATACCTACAGTCAACAACAAACTGGGTATCGGGGAAAAGGCAAGATGCAAAAAAATGCTTCGCGACCTATATGGTACAGAAGACCTCTTCTTCAAAGAAATTGACCAAAGTATCAGAAAACACTGCGCCAAAATACAGGATGTACAAGTCTACTTGTTGCAATTCCAGAACTACACGCAGAACCTCATGATGCTCACAGGAAATCTCATGAAATTCAAATTGCGCTTGCCGTCTATCTTCAAGAAAGCGTTATATACAATGACAGAGAAGACCATTTCTGACATTTTCAATAAAAACGACTTTAATGACGCAAGTGTTATGAAAGCCGTAGTTGCAGTCAGAGAATACGACAAGCGCTTGGGCTTCAGCCAAAAATGGACAACAGATTTCGTTTATCAAGTCGTTATGCTTGCAAAGAAAGAAAAAGCACCTAAAAACGAAGATTAAACAAATCATTTGAAAATAATTTTGGCAAATCAACAAAATACATTAAATTTGTAGGCAAAATAAATTCTGATGACTGAAAACGACAAGATATTAACGCTGTTTACGACAAGGGTAAGGCAGATGATTCTCCAATATAAAGAACTGAAAAAGGAGAATGAAGAGCTTTATGCAATGGTGGATTCTCGAGACAATGAGATTTCAACATTAAAAAAACAGCTGGAACAGGCTCAGAACGACTACAGAAGTTTAAAAACGGCTCGAATGGTAGAAGTCAGCAATGGAGACATTGAAGAATCCAAGAAAAGAATTTCTGCCATGATAAGAGACGTAAACAAGTGTATCACACTGCTAAGTGGAAAATAATCAGAGTGATGGCAGGAGAAAAAGACAAGTTACATATTAGATTGCATATTTATGATACAGACATGCCTGTTGTTATCGACAGACACGAGGAATTTACGTATCGTGAAGCAGCAAAGGATATCAACGAGGCCGTAAACGCTTATTCTGAAGTCTTTAAAGGCAAGAAAAGCGATAAGGAAATTTTATATATGGCCCTCATCGATATCGCTTATAATTATGAGGTGGAAAAAAGTAGAAACGACACCAAACCTGTTAATGATATTCTCTCTACAATCACTGACGAAATAGAAGAGGCCTTAGATATTAAAAAAAGGTAACTTCTGTACACTTGCAATAAGAAATAAAGAGAATATTAACTTTTAAATTTAAACAAATGATAGAATTAGCAATCGCCGTAGTCGCCCTTATTATAGGCGGATTGGGCGGATATTACATTTTCCGATATGTTATTAACGGGAAATACAAAGCTTTAATGGATACCGCACAGAAAGATGCGGAGGTATTGAAAGAAAAAAAGATGCTTGAGGTTAAGGAAAAATTCCTTAATAAAAAAGCTGAATTGGAAAAGGAAATCCAAAGCAGAAACCAAAAAATCCAACAAAGCGAAAACAAACTGAAACAGAGAGAAATCAGCCTTAATCAGCGCCAAGAGGAAATGGGACGACGCAAACAGGAGGTTGAACAGCAACAGCAACGTATCGACAACGAAAAGAAACTTCTGCAAATCAAATCAGAGGAACTTGACAAGATGCAATTGCAAGAGCGTGAGAAATTGGAGGAGCTTTCTGGACTTAGTGCAGATGAAGCTAAATCTCGTCTCGTTGAAAGCATGAAGGATGAAGCCCGCACTGCTGCTGCAAGCTATGTGAACGAGATTATGGACGAGGCAAAACTCAACGCCAACTCTCAGGCAAAGAAAATTGTCATACAGACAATACAACGTGTTGCAACTGAAACTGCAATTGAAAATTCTGTCAGCGTTTTCCATATCGACAATGATGAGGTTAAAGGACGTATCATCGGACGAGAAGGAAGAAACATCAGAGCTCTTGAAGCTGCAACAGGTGTCGAAATTGTTGTTGACGATACTCCTGAAGCTATCGTTATCTCTGCATTCGACCCTATTAGACGTGAGGTATGCCGACTTGCTCTTCACCAACTTGTAGCAGACGGACGTATTCACCCGGCACGTATTGAAGAGGTTGTTGCTAAGGTTAAGAAACAGCTCGACAATGAGATTATTGAAACTGGAAAGCGTACAGCCATCGACCTCGGTATTCATGGATTACATCCTGAATTGGTAAGAATCATTGGAAAAATGAAATATCGCTCTTCATATGGTCAGAACCTATTGCAGCATGCTCGTGAAACAGCCAACCTCTGTGCCGTAATGGCTGCAGAACTCGGACTGAACCCTAAAAAAGCTAAACGAGCAGGACTTTTACATGATATCGGAAAGGTTCCGGATGAGGAGAGTGAACTTCCACATGCCCTTTATGGTGCCAAGATTGCAGAGAAATACAAGGAGAAACCGGATATCTGCAACGCTATTGGTGCACACCACGATGAAATGGAGATGAACACACTGCTCGCTCCTATTGTTCAAGTTTGTGATGCCATTTCTGGTGCTCGTCCTGGAGCTCGCCGTGAGATTGTTGAAGCATACATAAAGAGACTTAATGACCTTGAAGCTATTGCAATGAGCTATCCTGGAGTTACAAAGACGTATGCAATACAGGCTGGACGCGAGCTTCGTGTCATCGTTGGAGCTGACAAAATGGACGATAAGGAATCAGAGGCTCTTTCTAACGAAATCGCAACAAAGATTCAAAACGAGATGACTTATCCAGGACAAGTAAAAATTACGGTTATACGTGAGACTCGTTCTATCGCTTATGCGAAATAAACAGAACAAGGAGTATATTTCATATTTTACTTTGTAAGTATGAAACAATATAAATAAAACGAGCTAAACATTTTATGTTTGGCTCGTTTTTTTTCAGACTTTTATTATTAATTTTGCCCTTATTATTTATTTAACCTATATATAAATGGATTTGAAAATATATACAGAAATTATTGCAAAGAAACTCAATCTAAAAGAAAAGAGTGTAGAAAATACTTTGCAACTGCTCGAGGAAGGATGCACCATTCCATTCATCAGTCGTTATAGAAAGGAACGAACTAATAATCTTGATGAGGTTCTGATTACGGCTATAAGCGATACGAACGATAAACTGAAAGAAATCAGTAAACGTAAGGACACTGTAGTCAAGACGATAAGCGAACAGGGCAAGATGACTGACGACTTACAGAAAAGAATTGAGAATTGCTGGGACAGTAATGAGCTTGAGGATATCTATATGCCATTCAAGCCTAAAAGGCGGACAAAAGCTCAAATGGCTCGTGAGATGGGACTCGAGCCGCTCTCTGAAATCATGATGATGCAAAGGGATAACAATATTGAAACTACAGCCAAGAGATTTGTTAAGGACGGTGTTAAGGATGTCGCATCCGCCATCAAAGGGGCTCAAGACATTATTGCCGAAACTGTTAGCGAAGACGAACGCAGCAGACAAACGGTAAGAAACGCCTTTAAGCGTGAGGCTATTATAACATCTAAGGTTGTAAAGTCTAAAGAGAACTCTGAAGAAGCTGCAAAATTCTCTGACTATTTTGATTTCTCCGAACCACTGAAGCGATGCTCGTCTCACAGACTTTTAGCGATGAGACGTGGTGAGAATGAAGGTATATTGCGTATCTCAATTTCTCCTGATGATGAGGAATGTACCGAGAAGATTAAAAGGAACTTCGTACGTGGCTTTAACAAATGCTCGTCTTTCGTGAGTGAAGCAGTAGAGGATTCTTATAAAAGACTTCTCAAACCTGCTATTGAAACGGAGTTTTCTAAATTAAGTAAGGAGAAAGCTGATGAAGAGGCTATTAATGTTTTTGCAGAAAACCTGAGACAGCTTCTTCTTTCTGCTCCTCTTGGACAAAAACGTGTCATGGGGGTTGACCCTGGATTTCGTACTGGCTGCAAGGTTGTATGCCTTGACGAACAAGGCAACTTGTTGCATCACGAAGCGATATTTCCCCACCCTCCTGTTAATAAACGTTCATTAGCAGCACAACAGATTGAGAGAATGGCTGATAGTTTTAGTATCGAGGCTATTGCCATAGGCAACGGTACTGCAAGTCGGGAGACTAAGGATTTCATAAAGGGACTGAAGTTTAAAAAGGAGGTTAAGGTCTTTGTTGTCAGCGAGGACGGAGCATCTATATACTCGGCTTCTAAAACTGCTCGTGAAGAATTTCCTAACGAAGACGTTACTGTTAGAGGTGCCGTTTCTATTGGCAGAAGACTTATGGACCCTCTTGCTGAACTTGTTAAGATTGACCCTAAGAGCATTGGCATTGGACAATATCAACATGATGTTGACCAGGGAAAACTGAAAAAAAGTCTGGATCAGACGGTAGAGAGTTGTGTCAATTCTGTTGGTGTAAACTTGAATACCGCTAGTCTGCATCTTCTTACATATGTAAGCGGACTTGGTCCTACGCTTGCAAAAAATATCGTTGAATACAGACGAGAGAATGGAGCTTTTACAAGTCGAACCCAACTTAAGAAAGTACCAAGACTCGGTCCGTCAGCATTTGAGCAGTGCGCTGGCTTCTTACGTATTCCTGGAGCAAAGAATCCACTTGATAATAGTGCCGTACATCCGGAAAGCTATAACATTGTTGAACAAATGGCAAAAGACTGTCATTGCACCGTTGCAGAACTTATAGAGAACAACGAAAAGCGCAAGAATATAGATATCAAGAAATATATTACAGAAACTATTGGTGTGCCAACACTAACTGATATACTTAAAGAGCTTGAGAAACCTGGACGTGATCCACGAGAGCAAATCGAAGAGTTTGAATTCGACAGAAACGTCACTTGCATTGATGACCTCTGCGAGGGAATGGTCCTACCCGGCATAGTAACAAACATAACAAATTTTGGAGCTTTTGTAGATATCGGTGTTCATCAAGACGGACTTGTACACATCTCACAGCTTTCAGATCGCTACATTTCAGATCCTACACAGATTGTAAAACTACATCAACATGTTAAGGTTAGAGTTCTGGAGATTGACAGAAAACGCAATAGAATATCATTGTCAATGAAAGACTTGAAATAGATAAAAGTTGTACTTATGGCAATAAAAAAGCAGTATTGAAACCAATACTGCTTTTTTTATAATGTAGTCAAATTAAAATTACTTTACCTTAGCTACGATAGCTTTGAAAGCCTCTGGATTGTTAACGGCGAGGTCAGCAAGAACCTTACGGTTAATCTCGATACCAGCCTTGTGAAGAGCACCCATCAAAGTTGAATAGGTCATATTCTCCAAACGTGCAGCAGCATTGATACGCTGAATCCACAATGCACGGAAAGTACGCTTCTTGTTACGACGATCACGATAAGCATATGTAAGACCCTTCTCCCAAGTATTCTTGGCAACTGTCCATACATTCTTACGCGCTCCATAGTAACCACGTGTAAGCTTTAAAATTCTTTTTCTCTTTGCTCTAGAAGCAACATGATTTACTGATCTTGGCATAGTTTCTTCTTACTTTAAATGTTAGACAATAGGGATTAACGGAGACACAGCAAATCGCGAACCTGCTTCATGTTGCTTCCGTCAACAATTGCAGTGTGAACCAAATTACGCTTCTGCTTCTTTGTTTTCTTAGTCAGGATGTGACTGTGGTAAGCGTGATGTCTCTTAATCTTACCTGTACCAGTGAAACGAAATCTCTTCTTTGCACCGGAGTTTGTCTTTACTTTTGGCATTTTTTTAAATTTTAAATTAGTTATTTATTATAGCGGTGGCAACGTATATACCACGACGTTACGCACCTTTTTTTTCAGTCTTTCTTCAGCTTCTTCAAAGCATCGGCACCGTTCTTGGCATTTGCGAACAAGCCACCATTTGAAGGAGTCTCTTCATTTGAAGGTGCCGAAGTAGTATTCTTTTCGCTTTCAGCCTTAGCCTCAGCCTCACGGCGTTCCCTATCCATCTTTTGTTGACTTTTCTTTGCAACTCCAGCTTTCTTCGGTGATAGGTACAAGAACATCTTCTTTCCCTCTAAAGCAGGCATCTGTTCAACCTTTCCATATTCCTCAAGGTCATTAGCGAAACGCAACAACAAAACCTCGCCCTGTTCCTTAAACAAGATTGAGCGACCACGGAAGAACACAAAAGCACGAACCTTATTACCTTCCTCCAAGAACTCCTTTGCATGCTTCAACTTGAAGTTGTAGTCATGATCATCTGTCTGAGGCCCGAATCGGATTTCTTTAACCTCTTGCCTAACCTGTTTTGCTTTCAGTTCCTTTGCTCGTTTTTTCTGCTGATAAAGGAACTTACTATAGTCGATGATACGACACACTGGCGGCTGGGCATTAGGAGAAATCTCCACCAAATCAACACCTTTGTCTCTAGCTATATCAAGAGCCTGACGTGTAGGCATTACGGTTGAACCATCATCTCCAACTACTCGCACTTCCCTGACGCGAATTTGCTCATTCACGCGGTACTGATTTTTCATTCTGTCATTCTTCATTCGGCTATTTTACGTTAAGCGGCTGCAAAGTTACGACTTTTTCACGTAACTTGCAAAATTATTCCTTTATTTTTTATGTCTATCACTCAAACATTGTAAAATATAGACGATAGACTTATCTGGAAACAAAAAAATCCCCGCCACAACATCATGCGACGGGGAGAAATATTAAGTTATATATTTATGACTTAATTATTTAGCGTTGTCGTTGAAAGTAGCAACGCGGTTGAACTCAACCTGCTCGAAGAGCTTGTCTGTTGCACCCATACCCTTAGTAGTAAGGCGGTCTGCAGAAATCTTGTACTTCTTAACGAGGATGTTCTTAACAGCCTCAGCACGTTTCTCAGAAAGCTTCTGGTTCAGTTCAGCATTACCCTCTGGTGAAGCATACCCCTTGATCTCAACCTTAGCATCCTTGTGATTTCTCATATACTGAGCGATGAGCTCAATGTTTGCAAGCTGAGAGTTGTCTACAGAAGACTTACCCTGACGGAAGATAACTGTAGGCTGCAAGTTTGTAGCAGTCTCTGGCTTAACATACTTAGGAGTCTTGTTGCACTCGTCAAGAGCATTCTGAAGGTCAGCGATACGCTTGTTCTTAGCAGCGATCTCAGAATCCTTACCGTTCAGATCGTTACGGAGGTCATTGATCTTAGCATTCAAACCGTCGATCTCAGCCTGGTCGCGAAGCTGTGCGATAGTGAAGTTATGTGTACCGTTAGAGTTCTTGAACTTGTAAACAACACCTGCGTTGAGCTGGAAGTCAGCATAGTTAGCATCGTAACGAACACCCTTCTGAGCACCCTCAAGGTTCCAGATTACTGATGGCTCAACATAGATCTGCCATGCCTTAGCCTTGCCAAGGTTGAAAGCGAAATCAAGACCAGCCTTAGATGTCAAGAAATCCTTCTTGTCTGCAGAGTTCCACTTGTTGGCATAATAGCGAGCACCATCCTTGCCACCAAATACGTGTCCCCAACCAAGACCATAGACACCGCTAACCTCGAACAGACGTGGAGCGCCTTTGTATCCACCAAACCAGTTGCTGAAGTTGATTGTTGCAATCAAAGAGGTGTTGATTGAGTTTACCAAAGTGTTTGTGTAGTTGCCGAACAAATTGTTGTTTGAACGACCTGCATGGTGAAGATCACTGAAGTAAACGTTGCTCTCAGCAGCAAGACCGAATACAGGAGTGAAGTAGCGGCCTACGCGAAGACCAGCATTAGGAGTGATATCCTTTGCCCAAGAACCGCCACAGCCAAGCTGTGAAGGATGAATACCTGTAGCGATACCACCGTTTACACCGATGTACCAATTGTCAAATGTTTTACTCTCAGTTACTGTCTGAGCTGATGCAGAAGCTGCTAACGCAGCAGCAGCGCACAAAGTAAAAATTTTCTTCATGTTTTTAATGTTTAAAATTATTTTAATTGACTTGTTTCTATATGTCTATCCATTTTGGAGTGCAAAGTAAAATAAAAATTATGTAAACTCCAAATTTTTATTAACAAAACTACTATAAAAACGGTGTTATAAAACAATTTTATATACAAAAAGGCTCTTATACATATTTATTTATAGTATATTACAACAGAAAACAAGAGCTATTTTGCTGAAAACAATAGTTTTTGTTACTTTTGCACCAATGAAACGAATTATTCTCATCACAGGCGGTCAGAGATCCGGCAAAAGTGAATTTGCAGAACATCTGACTCTTAGCATTTCAAACAATCCCGTATATATAGCTACTGCACATATATGGGACGATGATTTTCGACACAGGGTGGACTTGCACAAAAAGCGAAGGGGACACCAATGGACAAATATTGAGGAAGAAAAGTTTCTCGGCAATATTAATATATATAATAAGGTGGCACTTATCGATTGCCTAACTTTATGGTGTACGAATTTCTATTTTGATAAGGCCCAAGAGAATGATTCTCCAAACATAGAAGAAGTTCTTGTAGAACTGAAAGCGGAATTTGACAAATTCACCTCGCAAGATGCCGTATTCATCTTCGTTACGAACGAAATCGGATGGGGAGGAACAAGCGAAAACGAAGTGCAACGTCGCTTTACCGACCTACTGGGATGGCTCAATCAGTACGTTGCTTCCAAAGCTGACGATGTATACATGACCGTCAGTGGCATACCGGTTAAAATAAAATAATTCATTCTTTTAAATCTGTGGAAAATGATAAAATACAATATAGAGAAACCAGACATCGGCATTAAAAATAATATTCAAGAAAAAATAGACAATCTGAACAAGCCCAAGGGATCTCTCGGCCGTTTGGAAGACTTAGCTATGCAGATTTGCCTTATACAGCAATCTTTACATCCTACGCTTTCCTATCCTACCCATCTGTTACTTGGTGCAGACCACGGCATAGAACACGAAGGTGTAAGTCTTTCGCCAAGAGATGTTACATGGCAGCAGATGATCAACTTCACTCATGGTGGAGGTGGAGTCAATATGTTCTGCCGCCAACACGGGTTCGATCTTAAAATCGTTGA
The DNA here is from genome assembly GCA_002298545.1 of Prevotella sp. UBA746. GTDB lineage: Bacteria > Bacteroidota > Bacteroidia > Bacteroidales > Bacteroidaceae > Prevotella. The sequence continues at coordinate 14,437 of DBKQ01000016.1, read as the reverse complement.
TATGGGAGTCGACCATGACTTATCATCATACAAAAAAATCAGGAACATGAAAATTGCTCCCGGAACGCAAGATTTTCTCTTCTCCGCAGCAATGACCGAAGGGCAGATGGAAACCGCATTGAAAAACGGAGCAACTCTTGTAGATGAAAGTTCCGAAAAAGGATGTAATGTGATTTGCATTGGCGAGATGGGAATCGGAAACACCTCTCCGTCAAGCATCTGGCTTCATCTCATAGGAAAAGTTGCATTGGAAGAATGTGTCGGTGCTGGTTCTGGAGTGGAAGGGAGTCAACTAAATCACAAGTTCAAGGTGCTCAGTATGGCGGTAAAAAAATTCAAGGAAAATTTTGATACCGAAGACACGCTGAACATTATTCGTTATTTCGGTGGATTCGAGATGGTCGGTGCTATCGGTGCCATGCTGAGGGCAGCAGAAAAGAAGATGATTGTTCTTGTCGACGGCTTTATCATGTCGGCATGCATGCTTGCTGCCAGCAAATTATATCCAGCGGTCTTGGATTATGCCATCTTCGGACATTGCGGTGATGAGCATGCTCACGCCAAGATGTTGTCACTGATGAACGCCAAACCAATCTTGAATTTAGGTCTCAGACTCGGAGAGGGAACAGGAGCTCTTTGCTCCTACCCTATCATTGAGAGCAGCGTAAGGATGATTAACGAAATGAATAATTTTAAAAATGCAAATATCACTAAATACTTCTAAATGGTGGCAGAATGCGTGGGCTGCTATGATTTTCTTTACTCGTCTACCATTCTGGAGACTATACCAGCCCCCGAAGGAGGCATATAAAGCGGTAGTAGAATACTGGCCTATGGTGGGATGGCTTACTGGCGGCATTATGGCTTGCACGATATATTTCGGTTCTTACGTATTACCGCATAATATCGCAATTATTGCAGCCATTCTTATACGAATTCTGATTACCGGAGCTCTCCACGAGGACGGTCTTACGGATTTCATCGACGGATTCGGCGGCGGAGGTTCAGACCGCCAGAGAATACTCGACATCATGAAAGATTCGAGAATTGGCACTTACGGAGTTTTAGGAATTATTTTCTATATCCTTATCCTCTTCTTCACACTGTCGTCTATCCCAGTCCCCCTTGCTGCTGCTACGGTATTCGCTGCCGACCCCTATGCAAAAATGATTGCCGGACAAATTATCGAGATGATGCCATACGCCAGGACCGAAGCGGAATCCAAAGCGAAGAATATATACAGAAAATTCAATATCGGGGCTGGAATAAGTCTTGCTATACAAGGAATGTTGCCTTTGGGCATGTTTTTCTTCTATACCAAGGGGATAATCGACTGGCATCTAGTAGTTTTCATCCCTTGCATTGTCATGTACTTTATGTATATGCTGATTTGGAAACGCATAAAAGGGTATACTGGCGACTGCTGCGGAGCTTTATTTCTTGTCGTTGAATTGTCCGTTTATCTCACTGTGGCAATATTATGGTTTCATTTGATGCGCTCTACCGACAGCGATACGAACCAGATTATATATAATTTATTCTATAAAAACTGATTGAGATATGAAAGTCACTCTAATACGACACACGAGTGTCGACGTACCTAAAGGCGTATGCTACGGACAAACAGATGTTCCTGTTGCTGCAACGTTTCCGGAAGAGGCTGAAAGGACAAAACAAGCATTAAGAGGCAAACACTTCGATAAGGTGTATTCCTCCCCTCTTACAAGAGCAAGACTGCTGGCAGAATATTGCGGATTCAATGACTATACTACTGACGACAGACTTCTCGAAATGAACATGGGAGACTGGGAGATGAAACGCTACGACGACATTAAGGACGACAATTTGCAAAAATGGTATGACGACTATATGCATGTTGCAACTACCAACGGTGAGAGCTATCCTATGGTGTATAAACGCCTCGCCTCATTTCTTGACGAGTTGAAGACAAAGGATTATCAGAATGTTGCAATCTTCGCACATTGCGGAATTTTGTTATGCGCCGGCATTTACGGTAGTTTGTTTCCCGAAGAGGGATGCTTCAAACATGCTGTTGACTACGGGGGTATTGAGGAAATTGAAATTTAGTACGTAGTGTGGAGTTAGGAATTAGAAATTTGTAGTATTAATAATAAATTATCAGGATAACAACAAAAGAAAATGTTTAGGCAATTAGCTATTATCATCGGATGCCTTGCCGTGGGCGAATTTATAGTGTGGCTCACCGGCATAACAATACCGTCGAGCATCCTCGGAATGTTGCTTCTGACCTTTTTGTTAAAGGTGAAAGTGATTAAACTGGAATGGGTGGAAACAATTTCCAACTTTCTCGTAAAAAATATGGGATTCTTCTTTGTACCGCCCGGTGTCGCCCTTATGCTTTATTTCGACATTATAAAGGCAGAAATCGGTCCGATTGTTCTTGCAACAGCACTCAGCACTATTCTTGTGCTTGTCATTACGGGCTGGACCCATATTCTAACAAGAAAGGTAATAAAGATTATTAAAGAAAAGATTTAAAAGGATAACAATAAAAATGGACATTCACCAATACCTCAGCAACGACTATTTTTTGCTGACTCTTACTTTTGGCGTCTACTTTCTTGCAAAACTCGTAAGGAAAGTATTACAGCTCCCAATTTTCAACCCGATTCTTGTCAGCATCGCATTTATGATTTGCTTTCTTACAGTAGCCGACGTTGATTACGAAACATACAAGATTAGCGGTTCGAAGATTGACTTTTGGCTAAAGCCAGCCGTAGTATCTCTTGGCGTTCCACTCTACAAGCAACTACATTCCATAAAGCATGAGATGATTCCAATCTTCATGTCGCAGCTCGTAGGCTGCCTCGTAGGTATCGTATCTGTCGTTATGCTGGCACAATATTTCGGAGCATCACGTGAAGTAGTACTCTCTCTTGCAGCAAAATCCGTAACGACTCCAATCGCAATGGAGGTAACACAAAGCGTCGGCGGTATTCCGTCGCTCACTGCAACAATTGTAGTCTTCGTTGGAATATTCGGTGCCGTAACAGGTTTCAGAATATTGAAATACGGACACATCGGCATGCCGTCTTCACAAGGTATCTCCCTTGGCACTGCATCTCATGCCGTAGGTACTTCTGCCGCCATGGAACACGGAATGGAACATGGAGCATATGCATCGCTCGGACTTACCCTCAACGGCATTTTCACGGCTATTCTAACTCCGTATATTTTAAAGATTATGGGAATTCTCTGATGCATAAAATAAAATCGGGTAAATGACAATAGCAGTTTGTCTCTTACCCGATTTTTTTAATTATCATAGACTCCATAATTATTCATTACTCTATTAATTATGGAGAAGGAATACGACATTTATTCCGTCATGTGCTTGAGCTTCTTCAAAAGAGCAAACATAACCAAAGCACTTATCAAGCATAGAGCAATAAGAATTCCCCAGTTATACATCAATGGTATTTTGTTCCAAAGCATTGAAGGAATAGAACTCAAGTAATTTCCAATAGCAGTTGCAACGAACCATCCACCCATCATCAATCCCTTGTATTTTGGTGGGGCAACTTTCGACACGAAGGCGATTCCCATTGGCGAAAGTAGCAATTCAGCCAAAGTCAGAGTGAAGTATGTTGAAATCAACCAATTTGGCGACAATATGCTCTGGGTTTTGTCTCCTAAATCCATCGGAGAAATCAGACTTGTGGATGCCAAAGTTATAACTCCAAAACCAAGAGCTGCAACAAACATACCCCAAGCAATACGTGTAGGGGCACTCACCTCCTTACCCTTCTTTGCAAGTGCACCGAAGAATATCATACTAAAAGGAGTGAGGGCAACGACAAAGAATGGATTAAACTGCTGGAAGTCAGAAGGCTGAGCCTTTGTTGGATTGTCCATTCCGAGGAACAATGCAATAGCTACAGCCAAAAGAACGACGGTAGAGAAACCACATATAATTCTATTTTTTTTCAGTTTTGACTGGAAAGTACCGAAACCCGTATAAACAGAGAGGGCAATAAGAGCTAGACTGAAGATATTGAACCACACACGCATACCGCCGCTGACGGTAAGGTTCGTGTATTTCTTTGCAAAGAAAGTCAGGGCAGAGCCGTTCTGATGGAAAGCCATCCAGAAAAAGATTACCACGGCAAATACAAGAAGTAGTGCAACAATACGATCCTTCTCCTGCTTTGGAGTGAGCACTTCAACATTAGCATCATTCTCCTCAGCTTGTTTGGCTGTAATGTCAGCATGTTTGAACCAACTACGGCAAGCGAAATAAATCACGGCCGATAGAATCAATGAAACACAAGCCACGCCAAAGCACAGTCCGTATGCCCCATAAAGCACTTCAAGATATTTCGGATCGGTATTTGCGGCATCATAAACCATACCGAATTTTCCGAGATAGACATTAGTTATCCATTTAGCCATAGACGGAGCGAACATTGCTCCTATATTGATAGCCATATAGAATAGACTGAAGGCATCGTTGCGACGAGCAGAATACTTAGGGTCATCGTATAGGTTACCCACAAGCACCTGTAGATTTCCTTTGAAAAGTCCCGTCCCTAAAGAAACACATGTTAGTCCTGCAAACATTGAAATCTGCCCTGTCGTGTCGGCAGCTGTAGGTATGGCAAGACCAAAATAACCAAGAAACATTGTGACGAAACCAATTGTCACACATCTACCATATCCGATTTTATCCGCTATCATACCGCCGATAAGCGGAGCGAAATACACTACAGCAAGGAAAATAGCATAGACCTGTCCGGCATGCGACTCGGTCCATCCAAATTTTGCCTGCATAAAGAGAGTGAAGATGGCGAGCATGGTATAATATCCAAATCTCTCGCCGGTGTTGGCAAGTGCCAACGCATAGAGGCCTTTCGGCTGTCCTTCAAACATAAGCTTTTGGTTTTAGTATATTAATAATTAAAATTTCATATTTAGTGCATCAAGTCAAAGAGGTATGTCATTTTTATTACTATATTGCTAACGTTAGACTTCCCGAAATAGTCTTTCTTGGAGTCTCCATAGATATTTCCCAATCCATAATAATATCGGCCTTCTATCTGGAAATGCCCCATTTTCTTGTGAGAGTATTCCAGTCCTAAACCTGCCGCGATACCATAGTCAAACTTGTTTTCCACGGTCATTGTCTCTTGCGCAACAGTCTGGTTAGAGCGGTCGTCAAGATTCGGATTTGCAAGGTCATAGTTAGCCTCAGTCGATTCACTCAGATATAAGCCAAACTGCGGTCCGGCTTGAAAGAAAAGCTGAAATCCCTGTCGTTCCCTACCCCATGCGAGATGGGCGAACACCGGTATCTGGATATAGTTCAGCGTTCGGCTGTACTCCTCGGCAACTCCCGTTTGCTTGTTTATTACCGGTTCATCCTGCAGATTCAAGATATCTTCTTTCCATCCGATTTTTGAATAGTTCACCTCAGCCTGCACAGAGCAAACCGTATTGAAATATTTCTCGCAAACATACCGGAAAGAAACACCACCCGTAAAGCCGCCATACATCTTCTGGTTAACCTTTGGTGTGAAACCGATATTACTCATCACATAACCGCCGTTCACACCTATGCTCAAGTCATTGCGGTGCTTACCGATCTGTGCTGATGCCATAACGGCAAACGTAAAGGCGAAGAAAAGAGCCGCAAGTCTTAAATCCCTTATTTTTAGAGTCTTGAACATACCTTTTTTAATAATTTATTATAGATATAGAATGGTTTGTATTGTAATGCACGAAGCTTACGCTTACATTCTGCAATCCACCATTCTGTCCGCCAACCCTCTTAAAGTGCATCGGTGTCTGCAGAGCATTCTTGTCTGCCTCCGCACCTATAAATTTATTTCCCTGCTTCTTTATTCCTCCTATGAAATAAAGAGCATGGTCATAACCAGTTATGGCAAAACGCGGCATGTAATCCATCAAGCTCTGGTCGAACTTCTTCATATAGTCGTCGGTAAAGTTTTTTGTTGCCGTAGAGAGCGGATTATAATAGAAATGCGTCGGCACGTATGTGTCATACTTGCAGAACTTATCCATATTATACTTGGCATACATAAGCCATTCTGTATAGCCGAAGAGAGAAATCTTCAGTGTCGGAACAGAAGACTTCAGCTGGTCAAGCTTTGCTATTACAGCATTCAGCTCCGGCGAGCGGGCGGTGTTCAACACTACGATATTCGGCTTTGTCGTGCTAAACGCTTTTGCAAAACTCTCGGCACTGTTTGTTACGTTCGTAATTGTATATGTCAGTCCTTTCTTTGCCAGAGCTTCGCGCAGCGTAAAAGTAAACACGCCCTTGTCGCTGGTGCGGTCGTTGCAGTCGACCACTACTACATGTTGCGTGGTAAACCTGCCTACGAATTGGCGCGCCACTTCGCTATAGAACTGTTCCGGACTCTGATATACCTGGAATATGTTCGGGTTCGTCGCCACGTCGTTGCCCGTGATAGAAAAAGGTATGACGAGCTTTATGCCATGCTTTTTCGCGAAGTCAGAGAGAGCCGGTACCTGTTTTGAATACAGCGGACCGAAGATGACATTACATTGTGCGGCATCGTTTTTTGCAAGTGTCGTGTTTATATCAGCATCAATAGGAACATTCCATGCATTGACAACGATATTTGCGCCCTCCTTCTTCAGTTTATCACATCCCATCAGCAATCCACGGTAATACTCCAGCATTCGTCTGCCGTCACCGTCAACATTATGCAGAGGCAGCATCACGCCAACACGGATAACATTTTCCGCTTTCTTCGCTGCCGATACAGTCTGTTTTGTCTTGTCGGCAGTCGTTACAGGCTTTGAATTTGCAGAATATGGTATAAAGATATAGTCGCCTTTCTTCAGCTCATACCCAACGGCATTCATGTCAGGATTTGCCTTGACGAGTTCTTCTATTGTTATATCATATTTCTTTGCTATACCAAATACAGTCTCGCCTTTCTTCACTTTATGCATTTCCCTATAGTTCTGCGTTTGAGCTGTAACGCACAAGCTACTGCAGCTCAACAAGGCAAGCATCAACGAATATCTAAAAAAACGTATCATATTTTTCTTCTTTTGTTGAATTTGGCTACAAAGTTACATCTTTATATTTGAAAAAAACAATTTTTAGCGGATTTGTTGTTGTCTGCATATTTAATTCTTCAAATATATAAGACACTTTTGGTATTTGGAGTTATAATAAATTCTATCCATCTCAAAAAGGAATAATAATTTTTATATCACACGTTTTGAAGAATATTAAATTCATTATATTTAAGTATTGCACATATTAATTAAAATATGTAATTTTGCAGCGGATAAATAACGTTTTATATATTAAAATTCAATATCTGCAATAATTAGCAAGAAAACAAAGGTTTATACCGGTTTATTGTAAGAGAAAAAACAAATATTCAAACTTTTGGTTTCTAAACGAAAACCATTCCATAATATGATAACTATCAAAAAGAAATAGGTAATAAAAGTTTTAGGAAATGAAAAAGATCATTACTTCCACTGTTCTCTCTTTCGTAGCAGCTATGGCTCTTGCCATTCCGGCAAAGCGGAATTGGATTACCGTCACACAGAGCGACGGCACAACATTAAAAGTGTGCCTGACTGGCGACGAGCACACGCATTTCTACGTTACTTCAGACAATGTGCCTCTATACAAGGATGCCGACAACAGGTTCTGCTATCTTAAAATTGAGGATGGCAAACTCGTAAGCTCTAACATTCTGGCTCATGAGGCTGAAAGAAGAACGACTAAAGAATCTGCTGCCATTACAAGCATCGAGAATATATCTACCGTAACAGAGAAAAGGCTTGCTGCAAGGAAAGCGAACCTAAAGAAAACTGTAAAGCGCCTACCGGGAAAAGACGACAAGAGTGTTTTTCAGGGCAAGAAGAAGGCTCCTGTTATCTTGGCTTATTTCTCCGACAAGTCATTCTCGAAGGACGACGAGAGTATCAAGGCTTTCTACAACGATGTGCTCAACAAGGAGGGTTTCTCTGAATATGGGGCGGCTGGTAGTGTGCACGACTATTTCAGTGTGATGAGTCGCGGACAGTTCGACCTCACGTTCGATGTTATTGGTCCGGTGAAGGTGAGCAAATCGGCTACTTACTACGGCGGTCCGTCAGCCATAATGGGCGGTACTGACCATATCGGGGAGTTTATCACCGAGGCTATAAAGAATGCCGACTCACAGTATGATATCGACTGGACTAAGTATGACTGGGACGGCGACGGCGAAGTAGAACAGGTGTTCGTGCTCTATGCCGGTTACGGACAGGCTACGGGAGGTCCTACGGGCACGATCTGGCCTAACGCATGGACGCTCGACGAGGCTCTGCAGAATCAAGACGGCAACGGCGGTTTCTCGCTCGACGGGGTGTACATCAACCAATATGCCTGTGCCAACGAACTGTATATGAATTCCGGAAAGACTCCGATGGGACTGGGAGTTTTCTGCCATGAGTTCTCTCATTGCATGGGATTGCCCGACATGTATGACACAAACTACGGTACTACACCTACGATGGGAGACTGGGACCTGTTGGCAAGCGGTAGCTACAACGGACCGCAAGGTATTGGATGGTGTCCTGCCGGATGGACAAGTTATGAGCGAGCCTATGCAGGATGGCTCGACCTGACGGAACTGAAGGAGGGCGACAAGGTTTCGGGAATGACTGACCTAGAGGACGAGGACGGAAAGGCTTACGTCGTTTACAACGATAACCACAAGGACGAATATTATCTCTTGGAGAACCATAAGAACAAGGGGTGGGATGCTTATACTCCGGAGAGCGGACTGCTCATCATCCACGTGGACTACGACAAGAAACTCTTCGACAACAACATCGTGAACACCAAGGGCGAGTTTACTCCTGCCGAGGGTTACAGTGAATACCTGACCAACGACCACCCTCGTATGGCTCCATTCAGCCGCATTAGGAGTATTCAGAACGAAACGTATTTCTTTACCTACCCTATGGAGGCCCCAAGGGGCGTGGTCGACAGTCTGACGAACACGAGCAAGCCGGCTGCGGAACTCTACAACGCTCTCGAAGACGGGTCGAAGCTGATGGGCAAGCCTATCTACGACATCAAGAAGGACGAAAACGGAAACATATCTTTCTCGTTTATGACCAAGGATAACGGGACTTCGGCTATCTCCGAATTCATTTCTACAGACTCTCAAGGTGGCAACGCCATCGTTTACGACCTGACGGGAAAAGCCGTGGCTCGTGCTGCAGAACAGAACAACGGAAAGCTGAAATCGGGTGTATATATAATAGGTAATAAGAAAGTGGTAGTAAAATAAGCAAGAACAATATTTTATATTTAACAATACAATTATGAAGAAAATCTACACAACATTATTCGTTATGGCGGTTGCTCTTTCGGCTTCGGCTCAAATCACGCTGAACAAGCCTGAGGCTAAACCGGCTACCAACATCACGTCAACGGGATTTACCGCTAACTGGGGAGCAGTGAAGGATTGCGACGGCTATGCCGTGTTCGTCTACGACCGCAAGAAGGTTACGGCAAACGGAGAGGTTACTATTGCCGACGAGGACTTTAACGGCATTACGGGCGGAAATATCAACGAACCGCTCGGTGGCGACGAGGAATATGTGGACCTCTCAGCCTACGGATATGCCCAGACTTACGGATGGAGTGCATACGCTTTCCCTAACTTCATTCCGAGCATGGTTGCCGGACTGGTTTACTCGCCTTATCTCGACCTGAGAGGCAACGATGGTAAATACAAAATCGTGGTTGATGCCTATTGCAACAACGGCGACGAGATTCGCATCGAGAGCAACGGCAAGGACGGTAAGGAGATCAAGACTCAGAAGGCTCTGGTTGAGGGCGGTGCCACGGGCATTGCCGAAGTGACTTTTGAATTTGAAAACGGATGCAAGGACCTATTCTTCAGCGTTATAAACAACACGGCGAAGGATGGCGACCCTGACTACTTCGACCGTATTCAAGTGAAACAGGACTTGAAGATTGGCGACATTATAAACGATATGGTTGGCGGCAACGATGCCGTGGATGCCGTGAACGAAGCGACTAACGATTCTATTACTTCATGCCGCATCACCGGACTGTCGAAATATACTTCGTCTAAGGTGGTTTACTACGACCTCTATGCCTCGGCTAATGATTTCTCTACTCCTAACGGCTCTATGCCTTACACCTTCGTAACAAGTCCGTTTGCCGACCTCGTGAAGGTGGACATGACCAACAAGACTTCTGAGATTTACGACCCTACTACCGACGGCATCGTGAACGTGGCTGCTAATGAAAACGGCAACGGCAAAGACGCATGGTTCAACATCGCCGGACAGCGAGTGGAGAAGCCCGTAGGCGGATTGTTTATCCACAACGGCAAAAAGATTGTCGTGAAATAACACTGATTTTCTAACTTAAATACAAATAATAATATGAGAAGAATAAACTACATCCTTACCCTCTTGCTCCTCGCCATTGGAGTGAACTGGGCTAAAGCCGATGACCAAGCGTTGGCTTTGGGAAACTACGACGAGGTGGTAAACGGCGACTGGAACGAAGACCAGACTTACCAGGGTAGCTGGTGGATGGTTGCGCCGACGCAGTTTAACGTGAAGCACACCGGTTCGCAGATTATCTACACCAAGAGTCAGCTCGCTGACCTGGCTGGCAAGGAAATCAAGGGACTCAGCTTTATTTACTACAACCAGGGGGCATTCAGCGCGTTCCCAAGAACAGTAAATGTATGGGTGAAAGAGATTGACGACAGCGAATTTGCATACGACAGCGCAAAGAAGGCTTACAAGTATTTTGAGTATTCTGATGCTACGAAGGCTACGGCAGACTATTCATTCGACTTCGACTTTTCTGAATATTACTGCTTGAACGGCGAGGTTTCATTCAATTTCGACAAACCGTTTGCCTATAGCGGAGAGAAGAACCTGCTCGTTACCATCACCTTCGACGGCGACGATACTTCCGATTCTCCTACCGATATCGAGTTCTATTACAACACAGAGGCTGAGAATGCGGCTATGACAACATGCAGCGACAAGTCGTCGTTTGCCGACTTCAACGAGTCGGAGGACTGGCCTTTCGCCACTGGCGGCGGTTCGGCTATCTCTCACGCCACAAAGCTCGCGCAGCCTCTCACTAAGTTCGCTTATCAGGAAGGAAGCAAACCGGTTTTGAAAGAAGCAGAACTCTCAGGCACCATAAAATGCGGCGACAATACTGTTGAGGAAGCTGTCATTATACTTACTGACGGCAAAAAATCACTTGGAGCCGTTAGTAACGAAGACGGATCATATAATATCTCGGTACCAGTTGAATACCTCGACAAGGACCTTACTCTTAAAGTTACTGCTGATGGATACGAGGACTACACTGCTACAGAACCGATGAAGTTCTCGTCTGACGAGAAGAAGTCGCTCGACATCAATCTCGTGAAGAAGGATGTACCTTCTATGCTTTCAGGAAAGGTTGTTTCAAATGATGACAACGCTCCTGTCAAGGGTGCCACAATCACCGTGAAGAACGACAACAATGAGTATTCTGCCACTACCGACGAAACAGGTGCATACTCTCTCTCTGTCGTAAAGAGCGAGGAGACTTATACGCTTACGGCTAAGGCTGACGGATTTGAGGACAAGACGATTGCCGACCTTACTTTCACTCCTGGCGAACCGAAGACTCAAGACATCACTCTCATCAAGATTGACAACCCTTCTACGATGACGGGTAAGGTGACTTGTGGCGGTGAACCTGTTGAGGGCGCTACCGTGAAACTTGCTGCCAAGGACAATAAATACATTACTTATAGCACGAAGACGAGTGCCGACGGCTCTTATCTGCTCAACGTGGTGAAGAGCGAGAAGACCTACACGCTCACCGTTACCGACGGCGAATGTGAGGACTACACCGAGGACAACATCGCATTCACACCGGGCGAGTCTACCATCAAGAACATCTCTCTTACTAAGGCTCCGGAACCTGAAAACAGCGTTACACTCGGAAAATACGACAAACTGCTGAAGGACGGTACATCAGACGATTGCTATTACGGTCACGGATACTCTTGGGCTGCCGCTCCTACAAACTTCTCTCACCAGTACACTGGTTCGGAGATTATCTACACCAAGGAGCAACTGCAGAAGATGGCTGGCAAGGCTATCTCACAGATTAACTTCGTGTTCCACAACGAGTCGGCTTATGATGCCTACCCTCGCACCGTTAAGGTTTGGGTGAAGGAAATCGACAATAACGCCTTTGACTACGACGACAAGGCAAGCTCTTACAAGTTCTTCGACTACGAGGATGCTTCGGTAGCTATCGCAAAATATGAGTATGACGGCGAACTCTACAACTATGCCGGAGGAAACGGCGAGATGGAACTCGTGTTCGACAAGCCTCTTAACTACAGCGGTGAGAAAAACCTGCTCGTGGCTCTCACCTTCGAGGGAGAGAGCACTTGCAACGTGCTCGACATGAATTTCTTCTACAACCCTGACCAGACGAAGAAGGCTATGACATACTTCAGCGACAAATACACCTTCGGTGACTTTGCCGAGACTGAAGACTGGCCTTATGTTAACGACGACTGCGTTCCTTCTTTGGAACAGCCTGTTACCCGTTTCTTCTATACCGACGCTACGGGTATCAACAACATCGCCACCGGCAACAAGGCTAATGTCAAGGCTAACGCTGAAACTACTTACAACCTTGCCGGACAGCGTGTTGGCAAGAGCTACAAGGGTATTGTAATAAGCAACGGAAAGAAGTTCGTGAAATAAAATAATTAGCAACATATAAGATGAGCGGCAGGACCACCTGCCGCTTTCTTATTATCTGAAGTGAAAGAAAAAACGGACTCTAATACAATAACTGGAACATTCTTCCGTTAATAAACTTATAGGTTCTATAAATCATATTTGTCATATTTGTCATATAAGTCCTATAAGTCCTAAGACAAATAAGACTGATAAGACAAATAAGACCTGTAAAAAGGAAACAAACAAAAAAGCAATGGAAACCGCAAAGGAAAAAGGAATCATCTATGGTCTTAACGACCGCCCGCCATTTGTAGAGGCTGTGTTTGCAGCCCTGCAACACCTCTTCGCCATCTTCGTGGCTATCATGACACCACCGCTCATCATCGCATCACAACTGCGACTCGACATCGAGACTACAAGTTTTCTCGTGTCTATGGCTCTCTTCGCCTCCGGCGTGTCCACGTTCATTCAATGCCGCAAATTCGGCAGCGTGGGTACCGGACTGCTCTGTATCCAGGGAACGAGCTACTCGTTTATCGGTCCGATAATAACGGCTGGAATGGGCGGCGGACTCGCCGTAATCTTCGGCTCGTGTATGGCTGCATCAGTGGTAGAGATATTCGTGGGCAGCGTGCTACGCTATGCACGAAAAATCATCACGCCTCTCGTATCGGGAATCGTGGTAACACTCATCGGCCTCTGTCTTATCAAGGTTGGAATCTCTGCTTGCGGAGGAGGCAACGCAGCAATGGCTGACGGGTCGTTCGGAGCCTTGCACAATCTGGGACTGGCGATGCTCGTGCTCATAGTCATCGTGTTCTTCAACAGCAGCAAGAACCGCTACCTGCGAATGAGTTCTATCGTTATCGGACTTGCCGTGGGATACCTCGTGTCGTGGATGCTCGGATATATCGACTTCAATTCCGTGAAGAGTTTCGGTGGAGTGTACTTCCCTATCCCATTTAAATACGGCTTGGATTTCGACCTCTCGGCTTTCATCTCGCTGAGCATCATCTTTGTCATTACGGCTATCGAGGCGTATGGCGACATCACGGCAAACTCCATGATCTCCGGCGAACCGGTGGAGGGCGACCTCTTTATGAAGCGCGCCTCGGGCGGAGTAGTGGCAAACGGTGTGTCGTCGTTTCTCTCTGCCGGACTGAACTCGTTCCCAAACTCCATCTTCGCTCAGAACAACGGAATGATTCAGCTCACGGGAGTCGCCTCGCGCTATGTAGGATATTTCATCTCCGCCATGCTCGTCCTGCTGAGCATCTTCCCCGCTATCAGCCTCGTGTTCTCGCTCATGCCGGAACCGGTGCTCGGCGGTGCCACGCTATTGATGTTCGGCACGGTTGCCGCATCGGGCATCAAGGTCATCGCCTCGCAGAAACTCGGACGAAAGGAGATTCTCGTCATCGCCATCAGCTTTGCCTGCGGACTGAGCGTGGAGTTTATGCCGGAGATTCTCAACGGTTTCCCGGAGCAAGTCAAGAGCATCTTCTCTTCGGGAATAACCACCGGCGGCCTCGTGGCTATATTCTCAAATCTGCTCATCAAGATTAAAGAATAAAAAACAACCTTGGTTTAAGGAATTTAAGTTTTATACCGTTAATCTTCCCCTCCCCCGCCT
>DBKQ01000063.1:21213-24911 GCA_002298545.1 Prevotella sp. UBA746 | reverse complement strand
AGCCTATCTTATGCAAAGATAGAGATAAAAACTGTAATGTTCAAATTTTTGTTTTCTTTTTAAAGGTTACATATTATATAATTGTCTTTTTATCAGCTTTATTTTTCGTTTTCAACCTAAGATCGAAATATTCGTTTGTCTAAACAAAAGAAAATTCAGAAAGAAGACAAAGAATATTACAAAACTAATAAATTTGAAAATAAATATCTTTTTTTAAAACAAAAAGACTACCTTTGCACCCGATTTAATCAATATCAAACAAATTATGGACGATTATCACGCGGAAAATACAAACTTGTAGGCGCAGGAAGGCGAAGGCTCTATATCAGCTTGACGGTCCTGTGCTTGAAAACATTTTGCCAAGTGGAGGACTAATCAAATGAGAACATACTGGAATATCAATGGCGGACTTAAAGCCATAAAAGAATGGGAGCCTAACTGCTGGATACAAGTAACGTGTCCGAGTGAGGAAGACCAGCAAATGCTGGTAGACGAGTATAAAATACCGGATTATTTTCTTTCCGACATCAGCGATACCGACGAGCGTGCCCGCTACGAGTACGACGACGGATGGATGCTTATTATCCTGCGTATACCTTACGTAAAGGAGATTCGCTCACGCACCCCCTACACTACCGTGCCACTCGGAATTATCCACAAGCGCGACGTTACTATCACTGTCTGTTTCTACGAGACCAACGTGATGATCGACTTCGTAAGCTATCAGCAGAAACGCGGTGAGGGATTTACCGACTATGTGGACATGATTTTCCGTCTGTTCCTCTCTTCTGCCGTTTGGTATCTGAAGAGACTGAAACAGATAAACAGCTTGATTGAGAAAGCTAAAAGAAACCTGGACCGCGAGGTGAACAACGAATCGCTTATCGGACTTTCCCGACTGCAGGACTCATTGACATATTTCCAGACTTCTATCCGAGGCAACGAGAATTTGCTTGCGAAACTGAAGTTCAAACTGCAGGTGGATGAACTTGATGCCGACCTTATCGAAGACGTGAATATCGAGATGAGCCAGGCTCGCGAAACAACGAGCATATATTCAGACATTCTTGAATCGACAATGGATACATATTCGAGCATCATCAACAACAACATGAACACCGTGATGCGTACACTCACATCGGTCAGCATCATACTCATGTTCCCTACCCTCATCGCCAGTTTGCTCGGAATGAACCTCATCAACGGCATGGAAAACAATCCCTACGGATTCCTCATCGCCATCATAGCATCTGTAGTAATATCAGGCGTTTCATGGTGGATTTTCCGCCATAAAAGGCTTGTTTAGAGGAAAATCATTAAAATTTATTACATAAATTAGGATTTTACAATCTTTTTAAGTAAGTTTGCAATTCATTTAGTGCGGTTTCACCTTATATTATATATATATTGAAGGTTGCACCGGCATAGTTCTGTGCATACCGAAACCAACAGAATTTATTTGGAAATACCTATCACAAATTAAAAACGTGAAGTAATGGACTCTCAAGAAAAATCTCTCGAAAACGAGAAGAATGTAGAAGTAACTCCAACAGAGGCTACAGCAAACACTGCTGCCGAGGAGAAGGTTGAAACAACAGAAGCCGCTGCCAACACTACAGCCAACGATGCTGAAGAGAAGGCAGAGCCTAAGAAAATATACAAGAGCAAGGCGGAAGTTGTAGAAAGAATCAAAGAGATTGCTCATGCCGACGAAGTGCCGCAGAAGGACGAGGTGGAGTATCTGAAGACTGTTTTCTACAAACTGCACTTTGCCGAGAGGGAAGCTGAAATGAAGGCTTACCTCGACAACGGCGGCGACCCTGCTGCCTACATCGTAAAACCGGATACTGACGAAGAGGCTTTCAAAGCTGAAATGGCTGTCATCAAGGAGAGAAGGGCTAAGCAATTCGAGGAACAGGAGAAAATCAAACAGGACAATCTCAAAAAGAAACTCGACATCATAGAGAAAATAAAGGCTATGGCTACTTCACCTGAGGAAGCTAACAAGTCTTATCAGGAGTTCAAGCAGCTGCAGCAGGAGTGGAAAGAGATTAAACCGGTTCCTGCAGAGAATGCAAATGAACTATGGCGCAACTACCAGCTGTATGTGGAACAGTTCTACGACTTGCTGAAGCTGAACAGTGAGGCTCGCGAATATGATTTCAAAAAGAACCTTGAAATTAAGACCAAGCTCTGCGAGGCTGCCGAGAAACTGGCTGACGAGGAAGACGTGATAAGCGCATTCCACCAGCTACAGGAACTGCACAATGAATATCGCGAAAGCGGTCCTGTTGCAAAAGAACTGCGCGAGAGTATATGGGCTCGCTTCAAGGCTGCATCTACAGTTATCAACAAGAAACACCAGCAGCACTTCGAGGATCTTCGTGCCAAGGAAGAGGAGAACCTTGAAAAGAAAACTGCACTCTGCGAGAAGGTTGAAGCTATAGCAAAAGAGGAAAACAAGAAGTCTGCCGACTGGGAGGAACACACGAAGCAGATTATTGAAATACAGAACGAGTGGAAGACTATCGGCTTTGCACCTCAGAAAATGAATGTCAAGATTTTCGAGCGTTTCCGTGCAGCATGCGATGATTTCTTCGGAAGAAAATCGGAGTTCTTCACTAACCTGAAGAAAGAGTTCGCAGAGAATGCCGAAAAGAAAAAAGCTCTCGTTGAGAAGGCTCAAGCACTGAAGGACAGCACCGACTGGAAGGCTACAAGCGATAAGCTCATTGCCCTGCAGAAGGAATGGAAGACCATCGGTATGGTACCTAAGAAATACGGCGACCAGCTCTGGAACGACTTCCTCGCTGCCTGCAACCACTTCTTTGAGGCTCGCAATGCCGCCAATGCCGGAACCCGCAACGAGGAGCGTGATAACCTGGAGAAGAAACAGGGCATCATCGCACAGCTCAAAGCTTTGCTCGAAAATGCCGGCGACGACACTCAGGCTACGGTAAAGAAGCTGACGGAGGAATATAACGCTGTCGGTCACGTGCCATACAAGGAGAAAGATAAGCTCTACAAGGAGTATCACGAGGTGCTCGACAAGATTTTCAAGGAACTGAATGTATCTACGGCTCGTCGCCGTCTGAATAACTTCAAGACGAACTTGAAGAATGTTGCAAAGCGTGGCGAGGACGCTCTCGACAACGAGCGTGGCAGACTGATGCGTCGTGCTGAGCAGATGAAACAGGAAATTCAGACTTACGAAAACAACCTCGGTTTCCTCAACGCTTCGAGCAAGAAGGGCAACAGCCTCATCGACGAGATGAACCGCAAGGTTCAGAAGCTAAAAGACGATCTTGAACTCGTTAAGCAGAAGATTAAGGCTATTGATGCTGAGGACAAATAAAAAGAATAAATTTTATTCATTATAATTAAGCGATGTTACATCAAATATGTTGGTGCAACATCGCTTTTTTGTTTGACACTGCATTGCCGTAAAGAATAATTTCACACTATGTTTTAAACGCTAAACAACAAAAATCCTTCACCACGCCTGTAAATATCTTATATTCAACGATATACGGTGAAGGATTTTTATTTTAGGCGCTTGGTATAGCGCAAGGAACAGGAAGAATATAAATCAGAAAATTCAACACACAAAGTAATGTTAGAGGCATTCAAGCCGTCGACAACAAGTAGCGAATCAGCAGAAAGCAGGTGTTGTAACGGTAGTTAAAAACACTTTTAAC
>DBKQ01000063.1:0-21172 GCA_002298545.1 Prevotella sp. UBA746 | reverse complement strand
TTAACGGTAGTTACAACACCTCGTTTCCGAGCAAACAACACCTGCAACGGTAGCTAAATGCCCTGTCTTTTGGAACTGGCGATACATTTGCAGAGAAACTCCACGACCGAAAGATGACGAGAAAGAATATACACAAATTAAAAATCCTTCACCGTAAGCATCAATGTATCAATATATTACGTTGCCGGTGAAGGATTTTATTAAAAAAAATCTTGCTGTTTGACAATTTATCAGTAAGTTTGCAAGACCAAACATTCGTAATAAAAAACAATACAACGAAAAAAATACAACGAACAATGATAAAACAAATCTGCAATTTCATTGCCACAAACATGGGATGGATAGTACTTGCTATCGGCATATTGTCGGTGATGTTCCCGGCTCCGCTCGGCTGTATCGATACGATATGGATAAATCCGCTATTGGGAGTGGTGATGTTCGGCATGGGACTGACGCTGAATCCTACGGACTTCAAGATAGTTTTCAGTCGTCCGAAAGATGTCATCACGGGATGCCTCGCACAGTTTACGGTCATGCCGCTTACGGCATGGATACTCGCAAAGTTATTTAATCTGCCAGAAGACCTGGCACTTGGAGTCATTCTCGTAGGGTGTTGCCCCGGCGGTACGGCGTCAAACGTAATAACGTATCTTGCCAAAGGCGACCTCGCACTATCTGTAGGCATGACGGCAACTTCTACTGTCCTCGCTCCGTTCCTTACCCCAGCAATAACATGGCTCTTGGCTGGAACCTTCGTTCATGTGGATGCGCTGAGCATGTTCTTCTCTATATTGCAAGTGGTTATCCTCCCAATACTTGCCGGATTCCTTATACAGCATTATATGCCGAAATTTACAAAACATGCCGTAGGTTATCTGCCGGCATTCTCATCAGTAACAATAATATTGCTGGTAGGCATCATCGTTGCACACAATGCGGAGAAACTGCTTACCTGCGGACTGCTTGTTATCCTCGTCGTTATGCTTCATAATATCTGCGGACTTACCCTTGGATACGGCATTGGCAGACTGCTGCATCTGGAACACAAGAAATGCGTGGCTATATCCATCGAAGTGGGAATGCAGAATTCCGGACTTGCCAGTTCGCTTGCCACACTCCACTTCGCCCAATATCCTCTCGCTACAATCCCGGGCGCCGTGTTCAGCGTATGGCATAATATCAGCGGAGCTATCATGGCAAGGGTATACGGGAAATCTGAAACAAAAAAATGCCAATAATATTTATAGCTGAATGAAATTGCCTACATTCGCCGCCTTCATACGTCATTATAAATATAAACACCGATACTCATGGGAATATATATAAACAAAAAACTTGCAACTTTTCTGATTGGAGGCTTTTCTATTGTATTTGCCAACAGTCTGCATGCCAGGAACTCATCAGTCGACTATAAGCCGAAAGACTACGTATGGACTACACAGAGCGAGAATTCTTCTGCCTCTATGCCGTGTGGCGGACATGATGTCGGGATGAATGTGTGGGTGGAAAATGGCGACATTCTGTTCTATCTCTCCAAGAGCGGAATGCTCGACGAGAACAATACGCTGCTGAAAGCCGGACGCTTTCGCCTAAGCATACAAGGGAAGCCTTTCGACGGCAAGGACTTTGAACAGCGGTTGTGTCTCGACGACGGTGCAGTATATATAAAAGGTAAAGGAATTAATGTACGACTCTGGGCTGACGTATATCAGCCAAAGGTGTTCGTGGAGATTAATTCTAATCAGAAAACGGATGCTACTCTTAGCTACGAGTCATGGAGATACAGGGACAGACCAGTAACGAAGGCTGAATGTCAGCAAGGCTCGTATAAATGGAACATTCCGAAAGACTGCACTACTTTTGCTGATTCCATAAAGGCTGCCGAAAGCAGTATTGCCTTTTGGCACAAGAACCGCGACTATACCGTGTTCGACTATACCGTTACGAAGGAGAGTCTCGACGAGATAAAGGATGAGCTTTACAATCCTATCGGGTCTCTGAAATTTGGCGGAAGGATCGACTTGCCGGGATTCCGCTTCATCGGCACGACTACGGGAACTTACGCTTCTACCGACTTCAAGGCATGGAATTACTCTGCCACTGCCTTTAAACAGACTACGATAAGCATCTGTCTATACACAAGCGAGAATGAAGAAAAGATGCTTACTGCAAAGAATAGCCTATCGGCAAAGAAGTCTAAAACCTTAAGTTCTAAGTGGTGGCACGACTTCTGGCAACGTAGCTATATCATAGCTGAAGGTGAAGGGGCTAAGATGGCGCGCAACTACGAGCTGTTCCGCTATATGCTCGGTTGTAATGCCTATGGAGAATATCCAACGAAGTTTAACGGCTCGCTCTTTACCTTCGATCCTGTTTATGCCGACCCTAAATGTACGTTTACTCCCGATTTCCGCAAATGGGGCGGCGGCACGATGACGGCACAGAACCAGCGTCTCGTATACTGGCCTATGCTGAAAAGCGGCGACTGGGACATGATGAAGGCGCAGTTTGATACCTACCTGCGAATGTTGCCGAACGCAACGAAAAGGACTAAGTTCTATTGGGGACACGATGGGGCTTCGTTCTCGGAACAGATAGAAAACTGCGGACTGCCTAACCCTACTGAATACGGTAAGCATAAACCTGGCGACGACCCGGGAATGGACCGCAACGCCTGGCTTGAATACCAATGGGATACGGCTCTCGAATTCTGTTCTATGATTCTTCAGGCTCATAAATACTGCGGCATGGATATTAGGAAATATGAACCGCTTATCGAGCAGTGTCTTATTTTCTTTGATGAACATTACCAGTATATCGCAAAGAAACTCGGGGTGAAACCACTCACTGCCGACGGCAAGCTGATGCTCTACCCTTCTTCGGGGTGCGAGACTTACAAGATGGCTTATAACCCGTCGAGCGTTATTGCTGCGCTGAAAACTGTTACGGAGCAGTGGGGGGAATATAAGACAGCCCCATCCAGCTCCCCTACAGCCCCATCCAGCTCCCCCAAGGGGGAGAGTGCTGAGCAGACGAAAGGTTACTCTGACTCAAGCAACAAAGGTAATCCTTCTTCCCCCCTTGGGGGGATTGAGGGGGGCTATTCCCGCATTCCCGACATTCCTCTCCGCGTAATCGACGGCGACACTTGTATAGCTCCGGCTATCGTATGGGCGAGGATTCAGAATATCGAGACGCCACAACTGTACCCCGTATTCCCATGGAGAATTTACGGCATGGGGAGAGAGAATCTGCAGATTGGACGCAATACTTATCTGAAAGACCCGCATGCCGTGGAGATGCACTCATCGAAGGGGTGGAAGCAGGACAACATCTGGGCTGCTTGCTTAGGTCTTACCGACGAGGCGTTCTGTCTCAACAAAGAAAAGCTTGCCGACGGTCCTTACCGTTTCCCGGCTTTCTGGGACCCCGGCTACGACTGGGCTCCCGACTGCAACAAGGGTGGTGCCTCGATGATTGGTTTGCAGGAGATGCTCCTTCAAGAGAAGTCCGACGGCGAGATTATTCTCTTCCCGGCATGGCCCAAAGATATAAATGTGAAGTTCAGACTGAAAGCTACCAAAGGCAGAACAATAGAGGCTGAATTTAGAGACGGAAAGATTTATCAGTAACATTATCCCCAGCTCTCCCAGAACTCCCAGCCCTCCCAGTTCTCCCAGAACTCCCATCAAAATAAAAAATCAAAAACAATGAAATATTCCCCATTAATACTTTTGGCTCTTGCCTCCACCATATCGGCAGATGCCAAGATAACAATTACCAATACCATCTGCAACTATCAGAAAGGACTTGCAGTATGTACTGGCGACATCAGATTAGGCTGGCAAATGCTGTCGGACGTAAACGACGACAAGCAGACTGCATACCAGATTCTCGTAACCGAAAACGTGACCGGAAAGAAGGTCTATAATTCTAAAAAGAGAAAATCAGAAGAAAGCCAATTCATAACTATCCCAAAACTGAAACAGAACAAGCACGGATACTTGTGGAAGGTGCGCGTTTGGGATAAAGACGGTAAGCCATCGGAATGGAGCCGGGAGCAACAGATTAGACAAGCCCCCTCCAACTCCCCCAAGGGGGAGAGTGCTGACCAAACGAAAAGTTATTCAGCCTCAGGCAATAAAGGTAGTTACTCCGCCTCAAACAATAAAGGTAACCATTCTTCCCTCCTTGGGGGGATTGAGGGGGGCTTTATTGGCGCCATCACCAAGTCTGCCGCAAAGCTTCCCGAAGGTCGTTTCTCTAATGCCGAATTCAAAAAAGACTACTTCAAGGAGAAATGGAATCCGGTTGATACGCTGTCATCGAAAAGCATTATCCTCAGAAAAGAATTCTCTAATGGGGGCAAGAAGATAACAGATGCCATTGTTTATATCAGCGGCATGGGGCACTACGAGATGCACATCAACGGCAAGAAGGTTGGCGACAGTGAGTTTTCGCCTCTATGGAGCGAATACAGCAAGACGATATACTATAATACGTATGACGTTACCGACATGTTATCGTCTGGCGACAATGCCATTAGCGTGTTGCTCGGTAATGGATTCTTCAATGTGCAGCGCGGAACAAGATACAGTAAGCTGATGACAAGTTTCGGTGCTCCGCAAATGATTATGCGCATGGACATAAACTATAGCGACGGCACGAGTAAGACTATCGTCAGCGACCCGACGTGGAAATATGCGCTCAGTCCGATTACCTTCAACAGTATCTATGGCGGTGAGTCATACGATGCCCGACTTGTGCAGAATGGTTTCGACCGCCCCGGCTTTAACGACTCGACATGGAAGAATGCCGTTGTAGTGGAAGGAGCTGGCGGCAAACTTGAGCCACAGACAGCACAGCCGGTGAAGATTATGGAGCATTTCGGAATTAAGTCATGGCAATATCTGCCTGCCGACTCCGTGGCTTCGGCTTCGGCAAAGACTAAACGCACGGTGTCGCCACACACATTCGTTGCCGATATGGGACAGAACCTTGCTGGCTTTCCGGAGATTACCGTAAAGGGGAAACCGGGACAGAAGGTAACAATACTCGTTTCTGAGAATCTTAACAAACAGGGGGTGTGCGACCAGCGGCAAACGGGACGACAGCATTTTTATGAATATACTATCGGCAGCGATACTACCGAGACATGGCATCCGCGATTCTCATACTACGGCTTCCGCTATATTCAGGTGGAGGATGCTGTGCTCGAGGGCGAACCGAATCCGTATAATCTTCCTGTAATATCCAAGTTGCAGAGCTGTTTCGTATACAATTCCGCCGAAGAAGGCTCCTCGTTCGAATGTTCCAATCCACTGTTCACTCAGACTCACCGCTTGATAGAGCGTGCCGAGAGGAGCAATATGCAGAGCGTGATGACCGATTGTCCTCATCGCGAGAAATTGGGATGGTTGGAACAGGACCATCTCGTTGGCCCGAGTCTGTTCTATAACTTCGACATGACTCAGTACTGCCCTAAGATTATCCGCGACATCACTGATACGCAGAAGGCTGACGGCATGGTACCGACAACGGCACCGCAGTATGTTTCGTTCGGCAATCTCTTCGACGACTCTCCAGAATGGGGCAGCACGCTCATCATCATGCCGTTCCAATATTACGAGCAGTATGGCGACAGCACACTCATCACCCGCAACTATACGGCAATGCGCCGCTATGTTGATTATCTGACGAGCCGCTCGAAGGATGGTATCGTGAGTCATGGTTTGGGCGACTGGTATGACGTGGTGGAAGGCGGCAAGTCCGGTTTCTGCAAGAACACACCGATACCTCTCGTTGCCACAGCACATTACATCTACGACTTGCAGCTTATACAGCGTGCCGCAAGGATGGTGGGCAACAAGGCTGACGAGGAAAGGTATTCTACACTATATAATAAGGTGGTGGAAGCCTTCAACCGTGAGTTCTATCATACCGACTCCTGCTATTACGGCTCGGGCAGTCAGACTTCAAATGCCCTACCCCTCTTCCTTGGCATTACGGGCGAGAACAAGGAGAAGGTGTTGCAGTCGCTGATAAAGGATATAGAGAAACACGGCAACCGACTGACTACTGGCGACGTTGGCAACCGCTACCTGTTTATGACTCTTGCCATGAACAACGAAGACGAACTGCTCTATACCATGCTCAATCATTATGAAACGCCTGGCTACGGATTCCAGATAAAACAGGGAGCAACTACTCTCACCGAACAATGGGACCCACGACAGGGCTCTTCGTGGAACCACCTTATGATGGGACAGATTGACGAATGGCTCTTTAAGCGACTTGCCGGAATACAGAACAAGCCCGGCACTTACGGTATGCGACATCTGCTTATATCCCCTACCCTCGTCGGCGACCTTAAAGATGTTCATTCCTCTACGACAACACTCTACGGTAAAGTATCGGTAGACTATAGCGACCGCGGACTTACCGTTGAGATTCCTGTGGGATGCGATGCTGACATCGTGTTGAATAACGGAACGAAAATAGCCACAGTGGGCAGCGGCATACATACATTCAATACTATGCGCCCAAGAACAGGAATAAGAAGACCGCTATAAATTTTCTACAGAATATAGATATGATAAAAGCTTCGCCATTGTGGCGAAGCTTTTATCATATAATAGGCACCCAATCAGTCTTGCAAATAATAAAACGTCAGAACAAAATCAGAATTCGTCTGAAGCATACAGACTCGGGAACACACTCTGTTTCCATTCGAATATCTCATCATCACGGAAGAAACGCTTCAGCTCAACAGCAGCATTCTCCTTCGAGTCGGATGTATGCACGATATTCTCTTGAAAACTCATGCAGTAGCGACCGCGTATCGTACCCGGATCAGCCTTTCTGCCATTGGTGGCACCAGCAAGAGTACGCACGGTTTCCACAGCGTCCACACCACTCAGACACATTGCCACAACCGGCGTGTCCATCATGGAGTCTTTCACTCTCTGGAAGAACTCCTTGCCAGCAAGATGCGCATAATGCTCACTGAGGATTTTATCGTCAAGCTGCATCATTTTCAATCCGCATATCTGCAAGCCCTTTTTCTCAAACACACTGATTATTTCTCCAGCCAAGCCACGCTGCATAGTGCAGGGCTTCAGCAACACTAAAGTCTTTTCTATAGCCATAGATTAAGTTTACGTTATATTATTATATGTTTATAATTCTTCGGTAAAGGTAATCAAAAAATATATCTTAACAATGTTTTTCTCAGAAAAAAGCATTTGTTATGTTATTTAAGCATTATTTCTGCCATTCCGATTGCACAATTTTATATAAATATTGTACTTTTGCAGCGTTATAGACACATTAAGTTTATAAAAAGTGAGAATAAAGAAGATAATAAAAGCCACGATAAAGCTGCTGCTGCCGATACTACTCGGTGGCATAATATTGTATTGGATGTACCGCGACTTCGATTTTAAGCGAATCGAAAACGTCATGCTCCACGACATGGACTGGACTTGGATGCTCCTCTCATTGCCTTTCGGAATCACGGCACAGCTGTTCCGCGGTATCAGATGGCGGCAGACTCTTGAACCTGTGGGCGAAAAGCCAAGGCTTTCCACTTGTGTCAACTCCATATTCCTATCCTATGCAGCAAGTCTTGTAATCCCACGCATCGGCGAGTTTACCCGCTGTGGCGTATTGAGCAAATGCGACGGCGTTTCGTTTCCGAAGGCTTTGGGGACGGTGGTTACGGAACGTGCCATCGACACGCTGCTCGTTATGGTTATCACCGGAATAACGCTGCTGGCACAAATGAGAATATTCAACAGCTTCTTCCTCAGCACCGGCACGAGTCTTGACTCCATACTCGGCAACTTCTCGGCTACAGGATATCTCGTTACCATAATCTGTGCCGTGGCAATCATTATCCTATTGCATTTCCTGCTGAAGAGACTTGCCATATATGATAAGGTGAAAGCTACGCTGAGCGGAATATGGCAAGGAATGATATCCCTTAAGAACGTGAAGAATATTCCGCTCTTTATCCTACTGACATTAGGCATTTGGGGTAGCTATTTCCTTCACTATTACCTTACGTTCTTCTGTTTTGACTTCACCTCGGGCATGGGACTGATGTGTGGTCTCGCCACCTTCGTCGTTGGCAGCATCGCCGTTATCGTGCCTACACCAAACGGTGCCGGTCCGTGGCACTTTGCCGTGAAAACGATGCTCCTGCTTTATGGTGCAACGGCAATAGGGGGCAAACAGATTACTGCAGACGAGGCTCTCTCGTTTGTGCTTATCGTGCATACGATACAGACTATGCTCGTAATTCTGTTGGGTGTTGGGGCATGGATAGCTATAGGAATGAAAAAGAAAAAAATCACAAATTCATAAATAAAGTAATACTATGAGTGAAATCAGAAATCTTAAACCAGAGGCTCTCTGGAGAAATTTTGATGAGCTGACACAAGTGCCACGCCCATCAGGTCATTTGGATAAAGTGCGCGAGTTCTTGCTCGAGTTTGCTAAACGCGCTGGCATAGAGGCTTTCAAAGACCCTGCCGGAAACATCGTAATGCGTAAGCCTGCCACTCCGGGTATGGAGAACCGCAAGACGGCTATCATGCAGGCTCACATGGATATGGTGCCGCAGAAGGACCCGAAGAGCAACCATAACTTCGAGACAGACCCTATCGAGACTTGGATCGACGGCGAATGGGTGAAGGCTAAAGGCACTACTCTCGGTGCTGACGACGGTATCGGCGTGGCTGCCATCATGGCTGTTATGGAGGACAAGACTCTTAAACACGGACCGCTGGAGGCTCTCATCACTGCCGATGAGGAGACTGGAATGTATGGAGCCAATGATCTGCCTGAAGGAGAACTGACAGGCGAGATTCTGCTCAATCTCGATACAGAGGATGAAGGTCAACTGATTATCGGTAGTGCAGGTGGTGTTGACATCACTGCAACTCTCGATTATAAAGAGGTAGAGACCGACAAGGAGGATATCGCCGTAGCTGTTACCGTAAAGGGACTGAAGGGCGGACACTCAGGACTGGAGATTGGTCTTGGCAGAGGAAATGCCAATAAGATGCTGGTTCGCATTGTTCGCGAGGCTATCAGCGACGACGATGCACGTCTGGCTTCTTGGCACGGCGGCAACATGCGCAATGCCATCCCATTTGAGGCTACTGCCGTTCTCACTATGCCTAAGGAGAACAAGGAGGACTTCCTTGCTCTGGCTGCCGACTATAAAGAGGATTTCAATACAGAATTCAAGGGTATCGAGAATGAAATTGACGTTATCGTGAAGGATGTGGAGTTGCCTGCTACTGAAGTTCCACAAGAGATACAAGACAATCTCGTTGATGCCATCTATGCTGCCCACAACGGTGTATGGCGCTATATCCCATCAATCCCGAACATCGTGGAGACTTCTTCAAACCTTGCCATCGTTGACATCGAGGGCGGAAAGGCTGCCGTGAAGATTCTCGCCCGCAGTTCGAGCGAAAGCGTGAAGGCTGAAATCGGTACTTCACTGGCAAGCTGCTTCAGCATGGCAGGCATGAAGGTGGAGTTCAGCGGTGAATATGGCGGTTGGGATCCAAATCCAGACAGTGAACTCATCAAGGAGATGCGCCGCATATACAACGAGCTGTTTGGCAACGAGCCTACGGTTGAGGTTGTTCATGCCGGACTTGAGTGCAGTATCATCCTGAGCAAATATCCAGGTCTCGACATCTGTTCGTTCGGTCCTACGCTCCGCTCTCCGCATACTCCTAACGAGCGTTGCCTGTGGGCTACAGTTCCAAAGTTCTGGGATTTGCTCGTAAGAACTCTTGAGGAGATTCCTGCAAAATAAAAAGACAGATACAAACATACAAAAAAGCGTGTGGAATGTAAATACACAATAAACATTCCACACGTTTTTTTTATTTTCTACTCATACTGAATTCGTAACGTTTTCGATTACTTCCTGTAATAGCTTTTTATTCCGTTCTTGAATTTCAGTTGCAAAGAATCTTTCATCATAAGCACAATGTCAACGGTATCTCTTGCCGGACGAGCCTTTTTGCGCTTGCGGTGACCGATTTCTATAGTGCCCTCAGTAAGAACCAGCTTTCCGTTAAGGATATTCCACTCCTTGTAGTATTTCACCTGAGGATACTCCAACGGCGTGTCGCCGTCAAGACTCGTTGAGCTATACTGCAGTCCCACAGGTTCCATCTGATAGTTTTTCTTTATCTTGAATCCCTGTTCTATCGGCACCATCATAGCCTTCATCATAGAGTCGCGCTCCGGGTCAGGCTTTGCCATCGCCATCGGTTTGCCGGCAACGGGTCCTTGTTTGCGAATCTTCGGCATCGACAGATATACCCATGTACCCTTCAGTTCCTCAAGGTCAATCACCATATCCGCCTTGTGTTTGTTCTGCTTATCGATAACCACCGCCATCATATCTCCGATTTTCGGTCGTCCGAACACTTTATGGCTGCGCATTGCCTCGATAATATTAAACTTGATAGGGTCGCTGTCGTCCGACGGCAATACCACGAGCACCGAGTCTGTGCATCCGTCGCAAGCAAGTCCGTAGAAAGTTGAATCTCCCGGCAGTCGCACATCTTTCACCACCTGTACACTGTCGTTTCCTTTTTTGTTTCCGCCACATGCGGCAAAAATGAGTGCCGCAATGACGGCTATCGGCAATAATCTTTTTATGTTCATTTCGTAATATTTCTCCTTTTTATAAATTGGAATACAAAAATACGTTTTAATCTTCATACATGCAAATTTATCCATTTATTTTTACACAAAAGGAAATAGAGTGTAATGAAAACTATCTTCAAATTGCAAAGCGGGAGGTTCTTATAAAAAAACATGACATTTGACAACTTGAATTGTCATAGTGAATATAGGTGAAGCGAATTGTAAAATAAATTCATGCTAAAATGACGGACAGGATAGTTTTTTCGCTTATAATTTAGTTTATTCGGCAAAAAACACTACTTTTGCACTCGTAAACACACGCAGCAGACTGTTCAGCGGGATGAGAAAGCTGCAAGTTTTTTGAATGTCCCGCTCTGTGTAGCCTGTTACGCTTTAAATCGAAGATGAAATGAAAAAGAAAATCCAGTTCAGTCTCGTCTACAGAGACATGTGGCAGTCTTCAGGCAAGTTCCAGCCACGCAAGGATCAATTAGAGCGCATCGCTCCGGTAATCATCAAGATGGGATGCTTCTCCCGTGTTGAAACCAACGGTGGAGCTTTTGAACAAGTGAACCTGCTCGCCGGCGAAAATCCAAACGAGGCTGTGAGAGCCTTCTGCAAGCCGTTTAATGAAGTAGGTATCAAGACACACATGCTCGACCGTGGACTCAATGCTCTGCGTATGTATCCGGTGCCGGATGATGTGAGAGCCTTGCAGTATAAGGTGAAACACGCACAGGGCGTTGACATCACCCGTATCTTCTGCGGTCTCAACGATGTGCGCAATATCATACCGAGCATCAAGTGGGCGCTCGAGGCTGGCATGACGCCACAGGCTACACTCTGTATCACCACATCACCTATCCATACAGCAGAATATTATTCAGACATTGCCGACAAGCTCATTGCTGCCGGCGCAACAGAAATATGCCTGAAGGATATGGCGGGAATCGGTCAGCCGGCAATGCTCGGCAAACTGACAAAAATGATCAAGACTAACCATCCGGACATCATCATACAGTATCACGGACACTCTGGACCAGGACTGTCGATGGCTTCTATCCTTGAGGTGTGCAACAACGGTGCCGACGTTATCGATACCGCCATCGAGCCACTGTCGTGGGGTAAGGTGCATCCAGACATCATCTCCGTGCAGAGCATGCTGAAGAACGAAGGCTTCGACGTGCCGGAGATTGACATGAACGCTTATATGGAGGCGCGCCACCTCACTCAGGAGTTTATCGACGAGTGGCTGGGCTACTTCATCAACCCGGGCAACAAGATTATGAGTTCGCTGCTCCTTGGCTGCGGACTGCCTGGAGGAATGATGGGAAGTATGATGGCAGACCTTGCTGGAATCCACCGTTCTATAAATTCTATACTCCGCTCAAAAGGAAAACCGGAATACAACACCGACGAGATGCTCGTTAAATTGTTCAACGAGGTGGCTTATGTATGGCCACGCGTTGGATATCCTCCATTGGTAACACCGTTCTCACAGTATGTCAAGAACATCGCCCTTATGAACCTTCTCACCATGGCTCAGGGCAAGGGACGCTTCGTGATGATGGACGACTCCATGTGGGGAATGATTCTGGGCAAGAGCGGAAAACTCCCTGGCAAGCTCGACCCGGAGATTGTGGAACTGGCAAAGAAGCAGGGCAGAGAGTTTACGGATGCCGACCCTCACACGCTTATTCCAAATGCTCTCGACGACTTCAAGAAGGAGATGGACGAGAACGGATGGAACTACGGAAAGGACAATGAGGAGCTATTCGAGCTCGCCATGCACCCGGAGCAGTATCGCGACTATAAGAGCGGTATCGCCAAGAAACGTTTCCTCGCCGACTTGCAGAAGGCTAAAGACGCTAAGCTTGGCAGCACGCTCACTCCAGAGGAGTTGGCGGCATTCAAGCATGCCAAGGCAGACGCTATCGTCGCACCGGTCAAGGGACAGGTATTCTTCGAGTTCCAGGGCGGCGGCGAATGTGCTCCATGCGTAGAGCCATTTATCGGTCAGCAATACAAAGAGGGCGAAACCTTCTGCTACATACAGGCTCCATGGGGACAGTTTGTTCCTGTTCCTGCATGCCTCGGCGGAAAACTCGTGGAGATTACTGCAAAGCAGGGCTCTAAGATTAACCGCGGCGACGTGATTGGATATATTGAGCGCGACCATGAATAAGTGGGAAGAGATTATAAACAAATATTACGGTGAGGAGGGCGACCTGCGTCGCATCCTCATCGTTCACAGTCAATCTGTGGCGCATAAGGCGCTGCAGATTGTTTCGTTACATCCCGAACTGAACATCGACCGACAGTTTGTAGAAGAGGCAGCAATGCTCCACGACATCGGCATCATAAAGACCGACGCTCCGGGCATTAAGTGTTTCGGCACGCAACCGTATATCTGTCATGGTATCCTCGGTGCAGAGATGCTCCGACAGGAGGGAATGCCCCGCCATGCCCGTGTCTGCGAGCGGCATACAGGTGCCGGACTGTCGCTACACGATATCGAGAGTCAGAACCTGCCGTTGCCCCACCGCAACTTCCTTCCAGAAACGCTGGAAGAAAAACTTATCTGCTATGCCGACAAGTTTTTCTCGAAGACGCATCTCGACATTGAGAAACCTATAGAAAAGGTGGAAAGGAGCATTGCCAAATTTGGTGACGACGGACTGGAGAGGTTCAGGGAGTGGGAGAAAATCTTTGGCTGATGGAATTTATCTTTCGTGTTTTCGTTGCCGCCTTGTTGGGCGGAATTATCGGTTTTGAGCGTGAATACCGCGCCAAGGAAGCCGGATTGCGCACGCATTTCCTCGTGGCAATGGGCAGTGCACTGTTTATGATACTCTCGCAGTTTGGCTTCGAGAGTCAGCTCGGTATGCCTACAATATCGCTCGACCCTTCGCGAATAGCCTCGCAGGTGGTTACGGGCATCGGTTTCATCGGTGCCGGTACTATAATTTTCCAGAAACACGTGATAAAGGGACTTACCACGGCTGCCGGCTTGTGGGTAACATCGGCAATCGGTCTTACCTGCGGTTCGGGCATGTATCTGCTTGCCGTAACCGCAACGCTCCTCGTATTGCTCTGCCTCGAAACGATATATTTCGTTCTTCTTCGTTTCGGATCGAGGAATATCTCCGTAACTATCAGCACCGCTGAGCGCGAAAACATCAACAGGGTCATAAACCGTCTGCGTCATGACAACGTGTCGATGGATTCTTATGAAATGAAGAAACAAGACGGGCTTTACACCGTTTCAATGGAACTGAAAGTGAAGCGCAACAACTACCGCAATCAGATTATCGAATTTATGGATAAGTTTGACGGCGTGGATATAGAAAGTATTGAATAAGGGAGAGAAAAGTAATTTCAAACTTGGAAATCAATATTTCAAACTTGGAAATTAATATTTCAAACTTGGAAATCAATATTCCAAAGTTTGCAATAAAGAAAAATAGTTGCTATCTTTGCCTTCGCTTACTGAAGGACGAATAAAAATCCCCTTTGGCAACACCTTTCTATGATAAAACAAACTTAAAAAACAACCAAAATATCATATATCATGGCAAAATACATCAAACAGGAAATGCCCGACATCAGGAAGACGGGCGAACAACAGTGTTATTACCGCATGGAAACCGAACGCAATATCGGTACAAAGGAACTACTGGAACAGATGTCGTACGACGGGTCGTCGCTTGACAGGGGAAAGATAGCCCACGTACTCATGGCGCTGGCAGACCAGATTGCCATTGACCTGGCTGACGGTTGCTCCGTAACGCTCGACGGTATCGGAACGTTTACTGCTCATGTTGGCGTGGACCGCCAACATGAGCAGGATACTATCGACGGCAAAGATACAAAGCGAAATTCGCGCAGCCTTACCGTTACGGGAGTTAACTTCAAGGCAGACAAGAGTATGGTTCGTAGCGTGGCGCGCCAGTGCCGGTTGGAGCGCGGCGGAGTGAAGCGCCTCAGCAAGTCGCCATATACCAAGGAGGAGCGCTGGCAGATGGCTGTAGACTATCTCTCTTCTCCCTCCCACCCTTTCATGCGCCTCACCGACTATATGCATCTCACCGGCGTATCGCGCCCTGTGGCTTC
Source organism: Prevotella sp. UBA746 (assembly GCA_002298545.1). GTDB lineage: Bacteria > Bacteroidota > Bacteroidia > Bacteroidales > Bacteroidaceae > Prevotella. Next base: position 6,376 of record DBKQ01000063.1, on the reverse strand, counting down.
AAGAGAACTGAAGGAATACCGTCAACAGCCGGATGCAAAGATCAAGATATCAGGCAAGGGACCGAGCATTGTGTATGTAAAGGGGTAAACTGCTGCAAATAGACGTAAAAAAGTTACATGAAACCGATTTGATTCGATTTTTTTGTAACTTGTTACACTTTTGACGAATGGCTGTAACGAACATTGAGTTCTTTTTTCCTTACTTCACGACCCATCCGTCGATAGTTCCCGTCTTCGACGAGAAATTGCAGCCTATAAGATGGATACGCTTGCTGCTTGACTCATATTCCCGTGCATACCCCCTGTCTTCTATTTGCTTGACGGCAGCATCGGCGGAGCCGTCGAGCTTAAATTCAAAGATGTAGACATCACGGGATGTCTCTACTGTGCAATCTACCCTGCCCTCGCTCTGCTCTTTCTCTACAAAGACGGTGTAGGAACTTATCATGCGAAGTATGAGATAGAATGTATATTGGAAATAACGCTCCTTTTCGCGTTCGTCCTCCTTGCGCCGCTGAGAATATGGAATACTTGCAAGGAAAGAAGTAAAGAGCCGGCGGAGTTGTTCCAAGTCACCGCCCTCCATTGCCGTTACTACCTGTATTACCCAAGCCCCAGGTTCTTCCTTTGGCTTTAGATAACTGGAGGCAACCAAAGTGACGAAGCCGTTTCTTACCTCATCGTTAGGAAAATCAAGAAGATAGGAGTTCGTCAGACGATTGAATTTCTTTATAGTTAGATAACCGCTCTGATATATCATCGGGAGCGGAGCTTCGACGTCAGCCTTATAGTCAACGAAACGACTTGTAGGATAAAATTTGTTTGTCATGTCGTTGAGGTTCTCATTGCAATGTGAAAGAAGACGCACGAGATAGGTAGGAGAGCCCGTTTTAAACCAATAGTCATCTATCCACATCTCGTTGAAGGCACAGAGAATGCTGAACGGATTGTACACGCCAATCATTCTACGACTGAAATGGTAGCCGTCAAACTGTCGTTTCAATTTCGCTTTCATCCCATCTTCTGTCAGTTCATATTCTGATGCCATCTTCTTTATCTGTTCCTTGAAAACAGTGTGTAGCTCCTCTTCGGTAATGCCGAGCAAAGTGTCGTAGCGTGCCGACAGACTTATATCGTCGGGCTGATTGAAGCCGCTGAATACGCTGACTTGCGAGAACTTGGTGACGCCGGTGAGCAGGACAAACTGCAGATGCTCATCGGCAGCCTTGAATACGGAATAGAACCCTTTCAATACCTCACGGTTCCAGTCTTCAAGTTTCCTCTTTTGTCCATTAATAGTGGTTTCCAATCCAGTATCCATTACGTCAAGCAGTGGTTTGTCGTATTCGTCAATCAATACAACGGCACGTAGTCCAGTCTTTTCGTGGGCAGCTCTTAATATATAGCAGAATCTATCGCCGAGTGTGTCATGGTAAGGATCCTTGCCATATATAGCCTCTTGCTTTTCAACAAATCCTGTTAGTGTTCTCTCCAACTCTCCGCCAGAAGTGAAATTCTTTCCATTGAAATCGATACGAAATACCGGGTATTCCTTCCATTCCTTTTCCAAGCTATCGATAGCAAGTCCCTTGAAAAGTTCTTTCTTTCCCTGAAAGTAACACTCAAGTGTGGATATGAGCAGAGATTTTCCGAATCGCCGAGGCCGACTCAGAAAATAAATGTCTCCATTCTTTACCAAATCATAAATCTGTTCGGTCTTGTCTATATAGAGGTACCCTTCATTTATGATCTTATCAAAACTCTGTATACCGATAGGATATTTCATATTCTACTGTAATTTAATTCTGGTGCAAATATACAAAAAATCTCTATCCCTTCCATCTCCACTTCTTCATTACTTTTCTTCCCAAACGGGAGAATACGTATGTGATATGCTGCGTAGGCAATGCCTTGCCGGCAACGATAAGCGTTACGGCAGCAAGGATAAGCAAGCAGCCTACGGCAAGACGCATCGTAAAGACCTCACCAAAGACAAACACTCCGATGCAGACAGCCGTGATTGGCTCCAAGGCTCCCATTACGGCTGTTGGCGTTGACCCGACGTTATGCACGGCTATTACCATCAAGATGAGCGAGATTACCGTGGGGAATACGGCAAGCAAAAGGGCATAAAATAGGCTATGGACAGAAGTAATGGACTGAAGTCGGGCACTGTCGCCGGTGAATGAATATAAAATGATCATGAGTGTGCCGATAAACAACACATAGAATGTGAGCTTTACCGACGACATACGGAGCGACGACTTGTTCACCACTACTATATATACGGCATAGGTCAACGAGGATATAATAACGAGAATTACGCCGACGGTTGACAATACCGCACCGTCGCCTCCCTTATAGAGCATGCTTATTCCGCTCAATGCCATGACTATAGACACAATGGTTACCGGCGTAACCTTTTCCTTGAAGAACACCGCCATGATTACTGCCACCATAACGGGATATACAAACAGAATCGTAGATGCTATGCCGGCATCCATAAAGTTGAAACTGCAATACAATGCCAGCGAAGAGCCTGCCATGAGAACGCCTAATGCCAAGAGCACTTTAAATTCGCGACGTGTAACGGCAAACGACTTGCGCTGTATAATCATTATTGCGGCAAGGATTAGCGTGGCAAGGGCATAACGATAGAATATCACTGAATTGGCATTCAGTCCATCGGCATAAAGATTTAATGCCCCAAGCGGATTAGTGCCGTAGCTTATAGCGGCAAGGATACCACATATAGTGCCTTTAACTTTAGAATTCATCATTTCTTGTTGTTAGCCTCCATCAATCTTTCAAGTTTCTCTTTCTCTCCTACAACCCATATCGTGTCTTCCTTCTGAAACTGATGCGACGGTGAGAGCATCGACAGCGTCTCCTCGCCTTTCTCCATACCGACAACCATGCAGTCGAATTTATCGCGGATACCACTCTCCGACAGAGTCTTGCCGAAGAATTGTCCCCTGTCGCTAATTACGAGCTGACGGAGTTTCATCTCGCGTTTCTCAATATCCGGGTCTTCTGCCAGCAAGTCGTTCTTCAAGGCATTGCTGAACGACGTGAGTTGGTCGTCGCTACCTATGACCTGGATTTTATCGCCCGGAAAGATGCGGTCATCACCATTAGGGATATTTATCCGCTGTCTGCCACGAAGCACGCTGCTCACATTCACTCCGAATCTGCTTCTGAGCTGCAGTTCGCTGAGAGTCTTGCCTGCCCATAGCGACCCTTCGGGCACTTCGAAATCGGCAATGTGGATATCGCGGTCGAGCAAGTGTCCCTCGTAGAGCGGACGCTTGTGGCCGTAGACCTGAGCCTTGATATCTCGCGAATGAAGGTTCTGGATGAACATTCGCTCCATACGTATGCTTCTCTTCTTCAGATGACGAGAGAGTATCATCAGCGTTACCACCACGATGGCTATGACTATCATCAGGGCATTGGTAAAGCGGGTAAGATAATTGCATATATAGAAAATGAATGCCATGGCAACCATAAAGCGCACTATAATAGTGAAGACGAGCGGCGCACGGTTCATCTTGTTTTCACGCCAGAGCTTCCGGAACTCCACACTATGGTTTTTCTTCATCACCATGGCACGAAGGAATGGAGATATCAATGAAACCGTAATAAGTCCACACACGGCATTTGCCCACCAGTGGGGCAACACCTGTCGCAACGGCAGCAAGGCAAAGGTGAACATCAGGGCAATGACTGCCACGGAGAGGATGGAATAAATCACCGTGATACGCAGCAGTTGCATGATTAGGCTGCGCCAGTTACCCTGTGGCGTTGACGATGGATGGCTCAGTGCAAGATCGTTAAGCATACGTATGATATTCTTCGGCAGATGCTTCTCCAGTCGGCTGTATGCCGGAGTGGAGAGGCGAATCATATACGGAGTGAGGAATGTTGTTATCACCGAAACTGCCACCACAACAGGATAAAGGAAATCGCCTATCACACCGAGCGACAATCCGAGCGAGGCGATGATGAACGAGAACTCACCGATTTGTGCCATCGAGAATCCGCATTGCATAGCCGACTTCAACGACTGTCCGCTGATTAGGAAACCGAAGGAGCCGAACACGGCTTGACCGATGAGGATGGTCAAAACAAGAACGAGGATTGGCACACTGTATTCTACAAGGATTTTCGGATCGACAAGCATACCTACAGATACGAAGAATATTGCTCCGAACAGGTTCTTTACCGGTTCCACGAGTTTTATTATCTTCTCCGCCTCCACCGTTTCGGCAAGTATGCTTCCCATAACGAAAGCTCCGAAAGCACTGCTGAATCCCACTTTCGTGGATATTACCGCCATGGCACAACACAGTCCGAGCGAGACAATAAGCAGCGTCTCGCTGTTGATAAGTTTTCTGGAACTTCTCAGTAGCCATGGTATGGCGAAGATTCCAACAACAAACCACAGTATAAGGAAAAATCCTATACGCACCACACTGCCCAACATCTGTCCGCCGTCGATATTGGCTCCCGAAGCCAATGCCGAAAGCATCACCATCATGACTATGGCAAGCATATCCTCGAGAATCAGAACGCTCATCACCATACTGGCGAAGCGCTGCTGGCGGAGTCCAAGGTCGTCGAATGCCTTATATATAATAGTCGTAGAGCTCATGGCGAGCATTCCGCCGAGAAAGATGCAGTCCATACGCCCCCAACCGAAGCCATGACCTACTATCATGCCGAGCGCCATCATGCAGAACACGATGACACACGTGGCTATAATCGGCGACGACCCCATCTTTACTATTTTCTTGAAGGAGAAGTCGAGTCCTAAAGAAAAGAGCAAGAACATCACTCCGATGTCCGCCCAAGTATGAATGTCGGCAATATCCATTACAGACATGATGTAAGGCATCTTCGGACTGACAAGGAATCCGGCCACAACATAGCCAAGAACAAGAGGTTGCTTTAGTCGTTTGAAAATTATCGTTACTATTCCCGCCACTACCAGGATAAGGGCAAGGTCATTGATAAGATGTGGAAGTTCGCTCATATATATAAAAATGAAAAAAACACCCTTGCCTTTATATTATAATATGTTGCAAGGGTGTCGTGTTATTCTTTTAGTCGTTGAAATCTGCTGTCAGCTCACAAATCTTTACCACTGTTTGCATCGCCTTCTCCATAACCTGAATGCTTACAAACTCGTAAGGACCATGGAAGTTCACGCCGCCGGCAAATATGTTCGGACAAGGGAGTCCTTTGAACGACAGTTGCGCTCCGTCGGTTCCGCCGCGGATAGGTTCCACCTTAGGCGGAACGCCGCAAAGCTCCATTGCCTTAAGTACAATGTCGATTACATACATGTTCGGGTCTATCTTCTCCTTCATGTTGTAATACTGGTCGCTAACGGTGATATCTACTGTTCCCTCACCGTATTTCTCGTTCATCTTCTCGGCAACAGATGTGATGAAACGCTTGCGCTCCTCGAATTTCTTGCGGTCGTGGTCGCGGATGATATACGAGAGTTTGGCGTTCTCGATATTGCTCTCGATACCAAGCAGATGATAGAATCCCTCGTAGCCCTCGGTTGTCTCTGGAGTCTCGTCGGCAGGCAGCAGTCCGATGAACTCGGCAGCAAGCATGTTGGCGTTTATCATCTTGCCCTTGGCATACCCAGGGTGAACGCTCACTCCGTGAATCTGAACCTTTGCTGATGCTGCGTTGAAGTTCTCATATTCCAAGTCGCCCAGGTCGCCACCGTCCATGGTGTAAGCCCAGTCGCAGCCAAACTTCTCCACGTCGAAGTGGTGGGCACCCATTCCTATTTCCTCGTCGGGGTTGAAGCCCACGCGGATGTCGCCGTGCTTTATTTCGTCGTGGTCGCGCAGGTAGCACATCGCCTGCACAATCTCGGCTATTCCCGCCTTGTCGTCGGCTCCGAGCAGGGTGGTGCCGTCGGTCACGATGATGTCCTCGCCCTTGTGAGCCTTCAGCTCTGGGAATTTCTCAACGCTGGAGATGATGCCAGGGCTCAGCTCGATGTCGTTGCCGTCGTAGTTCTTGATGATGCGAGCCTTGATGTCTTTTCCGCTGGCGTCGGGAGAGGTATCCATGTGTGAGATGAATCCGATGGTAGGAGTCTTTTTCTTGGTATTGCCCTTGAGGGTGGCGTAGATGTAGCCCATGTCGTCCATCTCTACATCGCTGAGGCCCTCGTCCTCAAGTTCATGCTTCAGGTACTTGGCAAACTCCAGTTGTTTCGCCGTGCTAGGCACACTGTCGGAGTCTTCGCTCGACTGTGTGTCGAATTTTGTGTAGTTTATAAAACGTTCTACTAAGTCCATGTTGTTAATTGCCTAAATTTCTAAAGTGATCCCGTTGGGATTCAAAC
>DBKQ01000107.1 GCA_002298545.1 Prevotella sp. UBA746 | reverse complement strand
TGCTCATCGAGGGTAACACCGACAATGTGCCTGTAAACAGCAGTGCCGCTTCGATGAAGAACATCCGTAACAACTGGGACCTCTCCTGCTTGCGTGCATCAAGCGTGGTTCAGGCTCTGCAGAACGACTATGGCGTAGACCCGAAACGCTTGACAGCCGGCGGACGTGGCGAGTACAACCCATTGACGAACAATAGCTCCGACGTGGCAAAGCAGCGTAACCGCCGCACACAGATTATCATCACTCCTAAGCTCGACCAGTTTATGGACTTGATCGACAAGGCTCCGGAGGAGAACAAATAAGAAAATTATTTTTTAAGGTAAAAAACACTAAGCCTTACAGGGACTTCAATATACAGTAAGTCTTTGTAAGGCTTTTTCTTATATCAACAATTACGTATTTTCGGAGGTTTTCGTTTGAAACAATTACGTATTTTCGGAGGTTTTCATTAAAAACAATTGCGTATTTTCGGAGGTTTTTTATAAAAACATTTGCGTAATAGAGGATATTTATATACATTTGCAAGCACTGATGATGTTGTAATATATTGTAAATCAGTATAATAATAAATATTGTAAAGATGAAGAGAATATTCAAAAGAAAATTGTATGACAGATTGCTACAGTGGAAGACCCAGAGAAAAGGTAAGACGGCAATCCTTGTCGAAGGGGCAAGGCGTGTTGGAAAGTCTACTTTGGTATGCGAGTTTGCCGAAAAAGAATATTCGTCGTATATATTGATAGATTTCAATAGAGTTTCAAAACAGGTAATAGAGCTTTTCGATGACCTGATGAATCTTGATTTCATATTCATGCAGTTGCAGACGATATATAATGTGGTATTGGAAAAACGTCGTTCTGTAATCGTCTTTGATGAAGTTCAAAAATGTCCAAAGGCAAGGCAAGCAATAAAATACCTTGTTGCCGACGGACGGTATGATTATATCGAGACAGGTTCGTTGATAAGTATCAAAAAAAATACTAAGGATATTACGATACCAAGCGAGGAGGAGCGCGTTACACTTAATCCGATGGATTATGAGGAATTCCGTTGGGCGTTGGGAGACAATGTGTCCGTCGGTCTCTTGAAGCAATATTTTGATATGAAGCATCCTCTGATTCAGGCTCATCAGTCGAAAATACGTGATTTGCGCTTGTATATGCTTGTGGGAGGAATGCCACAGGCTGTCAATGAATATTTTGAAACCAATAATCTGAGCAAGGTTGATTTGGTAAAGCGCGACATAATACGCCTGTATCTCGATGATTTCCAAAAGCTCGACCCCTCGGGACGTATTGAAAGAATGTTTCTTGATATTCCGGCTCAACTCGGTAAGAACAGCAACAGGTACAAACCGTATTCCGTAATTGGTGATACAGACGGCGAGAAGTTGATTTCCATGCTCAGCAATCTGGAAGACAGCAAGACGGTAGTGTTCTCATATCATTCCAACGACCCCAATGTAGGACTTTCGCTGCATCGCGACCCTTCAAGATATAAAATCTTTTGTTCAGATACCGGGCTGTTTATAACCTTGGCATTTTGGGATAAAGATTTTACGGAAAACGTGATATACCAAAAGTTACTCAGCGACAAACTCAGTGCAAATCTCGGATATGTATATGAAAACCTTGTAGCACAGATGCTGACAGCTTCGGGAAACAAACTGTTTTATTATACCTGGAAGAAGGACGACACCCATAGTTATGAAATTGATTTCTTGCTTTCCCGTGGTTCGAAACTGTGTCCAGTAGAAGTGAAGTCGTCTGGTTATAAGTCGCATAGTTCCCTTGACGTGTTTTGTGAGAAATATTCTCGTGTTGTAGACCAGCGGTATCTGATATATACAAAGGATTTCCAAAAAGACGGCAAGACAATCTGTCTCCCCGTGTACATGACACCGTTTATATAGAAAAACCGCATCCTTAGCTTTCTCCGATACCATTCTTGATTGTAGGCAATACGTATTTCTGTTGCTTCATTTTATAGTTGTAGTTGTCGTACACCGACTGATGTACACACGTATTGCGGTCGTTGTACGTGCGTATAGCGTTCGGTGTGCGTGCGTACATCGGTCGATGTACGATGACTGCTTGCATTGTTTAGAGTAATCCCGACAGTTGTTTCATACAACAAAAAACAGAAAAACGATAGAACCCCGTGGGGCATCTATATCGCGATGAAGGGTGAAAAATCCTCTTATTTATGGGATCTTTTCGGCGTTTCCGACGATAATCCTCCTGCCGGGGAATATAATCCACGCGCTTCTTATATGATTTCCCTACCTTTGCCACAGAAAAATAAATCTATCAAAAGTCAAAATCAAAAACTTTTAAATCATGAACAAAACGACAATTCGTTTACGCCATCTACTGATGACGCTGCTGGCAGTATTTGCCTTCGGCTTATCGGCAGGCGCCGCACAGCAAACGGCAGTGGCGTCGTGGGTCTTCTCTGAAGGATGGGAAGCCTCGAGCAGCGGTACGGTCGTGACCTACACCCCCGACGGTAGCGGGTGGACGGCACTGAGCAACACCGCATGGAAAACAAAACAACCGGTATTCTTGCCTAACTCATGCAATGGAGTACAGGCAAACTACAAGCTGACGCTGAAGACGAGCGACGGTAAATGGGAGGTGAAGCAGAGCAAGGACAGCTATGTGTTACGTCTTAACACGGCATCCACCTCGCTCGACAAATTCACCAAGAAGGAAGACTACGGCAATCCGGAGAAGCACGACCAGTATTTCGAGGCGAGTTTCCCTACTACCAGTCTCAACAACGTGAAGGTGAACTTCGCCATCGGTGACGGTTCCAGCAGTTCCACCCACTTCGGAGTGGCATATTCCATAGACGGCGGTACGACATGGACTACGCTCGACGATTATGTGAGCGGCAGCCACTGGAACACCTATAACGATGCTACCTTTGACCTCAATGCCGACAACAAAGAGAACGTTATCATCCGTCTCTTCATTGTGAGCGCAACGAAAAACAGCAACTATAATCTGAAATATTTCAATGTACTTGCCGACGACCATGAGGCTCCGAAACTCACAGTAAGCCGTCCTGCCGACAATGCCACCGATGTAGCAACAAGCGGAACGATTGCCCTTGAATTCAACGAGAGTATAGTACGGGCAGAGGATGCAAGGGCAATGCTTACTAATACCAATACCAATAAGGTTACAGAGCTTGAACCTGCGGTTAGCGGCAATGTGTTGCGCTTCGCTTACTCTGCTCTCGACAAGAGTACGCTGTATCGTTTTGAACTGCCGGCAAATGCCGTCGGCGACCTCTCCGGCAACATTAGTAAAGAGACAGTGAAATTCTCTTTCACCACAGCCGACACCGACCCTATTCCTGCTCCAACAATAGAGAGCAAGAATAATCTTTGGTATAACAAGCCTGCCGGCTACTGGGAAGAGGCACTTCCACTTGGCAACGGCAGACTGGGAGTGATGCACTCGGGCAGCGTGGCATGCGATACCTTGCAGCTCAACGAGGACACATTCTGGGATCAAGGTCCTAACACCAACTACAATGCCAATGCAAAAGGCGTGTTGAAACAGGTTCAGCAGGGCATCTTCAGCAAGGACTATGCCTCGGTACAGGACCTCGCCGTAAAGAACTGGATGTCTCAGGGTTCCCACGGCGCAAGCTATCGTGCAGCCGGAGTGGTATTGCTCGGTTTCCCGGGTCAGCGCTTCGACGACGAGGAGAGCGGACAGACCAAGGATGCCGTTGACGCACAGGGCTACGTGCGCTATCTCGACATGAATACAGCCACGAGCAACGTGGAGTATCACGTGAAGAACGTGGGCTACAAGCGCACGGTATTTACTTCGTTCAAGGATAATGTTACCGTGGTTCGCCTTGAAGCCGACCAGCAGGGAAAGCTCGACTTCAACGTTGCATATACAGGCTGCAACAAGTCGAATATCGAGAAGCTCACCTCTAACGAGCTCTTCGACGACCATACCATAAAGGCAACAATGGGTCCGGCTCGCGCCCAGTGTGAGAACGTGGACAACAAGCTGAACCTTTGTTCTTACATCCGTGTGCTCGATTGCGACGGAACTATCACCAGCGACAAGACCACAATCTATGCTCAGGGCACAGCAGGAGCAGCCACCGATGCTCCACGCCTAAACATCAGTGGGGCAACACATGCAACTATCGTTATCTCTCAGGCAACAAACTTCAAGAAATACAATGATGTCAGCGGCGACGCAAGTGCTACGGCTCTCGCTTATCTGCAGAACTACGAGAACAGTCAGAAGGATTATGCTACGACACTTGCCGACCATGAGTCTGTTTACAAGGAGCAGTTCGACCGCGTTGACCTAACTCTCGAAGGCAACGCAACACAGGAGGCAAAGGATACGGAACAGCGCATAAAGGAGTTCCACAAGACATCCGACCCTCAGCTCGCTGCCAACTATTTCCAGTTCGGTCGCTACCTGCTCATCTCTTCTTCTCAGCCTGGCACACAGCCTGCAAACCTTCAGGGTATTTGGAATCCAGATGCTCGCCAATATCCGGCTTGGGACTCTAAATATACATCAAACATCAATGTAGAGATGAACTACTGGCCGGCAGAGGTGACCAACCTTGCCGAGTGTCATAAACCGTTTGTTGAAATGGTAAAGGATGTCAGCGTGACCGGTGCCGAGACTGCCGAGAAGATGTATGGCGCCCGCGGTTGGGCTCTTCATCACAATACCGACATCTGGCGCACAACGGGAGCTGTAGACAACGGTACCGTTGGCGTATGGCCTACCTGCAATGCCTGGTTCTGTTCTCACCTTTGGGAGCGTTACCTCTTCTCTGGCGACAAACAGTATCTTGCCGAGGTCTATCCTGTAATGAAGGGAGCTGCCGAGTTCTTCCAGGACTTCCTCGTGAAGGATCCTGACACCGGCTATATGGTAGTTTGCCCGAGCAACTCGCCTGAGAATCATCCGGGTATAGGCACTTATACTAAGAGCAGCGACGGAAAGACGGCTAATATCGCCCTCTTTGGTGGCGTGGCAATGGACAACGAGATGGTTTACGACCTCTTGAAGAATACGGCACTTGCAGCCCGCGCCCTCGACAAAGATGCTGACTTTGCCGATGCTCTCGACAATCTGAAGGCTCAGATAACTCCATGGAGAATAGGAAAATACGGTCAGGTGCAGGAGTGGCAGGAAGACTGGGACAGGGAGACTTCTTCTCACCGCCACCTGTCGCATCTCTGGGGCGCTTACCCTGGCAACCAGGTTTCACCTTATGAGAATCCTACTCTCTATCAGGGTGTTTTGAAGAGCCTGATAGGTCGTGGCGATGCAGCCCGCGGATGGTCAATGGGATGGAAAGAGGCAATGTGGGCACGTATGCTCGACGGCGACCATGCCATGAAGATTCTGAAAAACCAGCTCGTATTGCTCGACCCTAACGTAACTATCGCTTCTTCCGACGGCGGTTCATACGCCAATATGTTTGATGCTCACCCGCCATTCCAGATCGACGGAAACTTCGGAGCTACTGCTGCCATCGCCGAGATGCTCGTGCAGTCGCATGCCGGATTCCTGCATGTTCTCCCGGCTCTGCCTACAGAATGGAAGGCTGGCGGCGAGGTGAAAGGACTGCGCTCTCGCGGAGGCTTCGTCGTTACGGATATGAAATGGGTAGACGGCAATATCGTGAAACTCACCATAAAGTCTACCGTTGGCGGCAACCTTCGTCTGCGCACGGCAACTCCTCTGAAAAATGCCAATGGTTCGGCACTTGCCATTGCCGAAGGCAACAACAGCAATCCATTGATGCAGCCTTACGGCACACCGGAGCCTATCGTTAAGGATCAGAGCAAGATTCCTGCTACCAAACTTGCCGACACATATCTTTATGATATCCCGACTCAGGCTGGCGACGAGATTACGCTCGTGGGCGGAACAACGGGTATCGTAGTGGTGCCAAACGCTGTTCATAACATACCGGGAGATAAATTCGTCTACAACCTCAATGGTCAGCGTGTTGACGACAGCTATCATGGTATCGTTGTGGAAAAGGGACGGAAGTATGTGAAGTAATATATTAGGTAAGAAGACAAATTTAGTTTAACAGAAAGAGGATGTTTCTAAGCTGCAAGGCTTTGAAGCATCCTCTGTTTTTATTGTCATTCATCAACTCCGTTTCTCATCTCCGTAGGCGTCATGCCTGTGGCTTTCTTGAAACAGCGGCTGAAATACTTAGGGTCGGAGAATCCGCAGCTGTATGCTATCTCCGAAACATTCTTGCTCTCATCGTTTACGAGCATCTTTTGTGCAGCTTTTAGTCTGCGGTCAAGAATAAAGTTGTTTGGCGTGCAGTCAAATTCCTTCTTCATCATTACATAAAGTGCAGAGCGGCTCATACACATCTCTTTTGCTATCGCATCAACGTTCAAGTCGGCATCAGACAGATGTTCATTTACAATTTCTTCTACCTTAGCTTTAAAAGCAGAACTCTCTTTCTCGCCTTTTGCCGGTTCTTCATTATTGTTGCTGGTGATAATATCTCCGAGCCTTACCTTGATGTATTCTATTTTCTCGTCTTTCGAGAGTTTCAGTTCCTTTATCTCATTCTCCAGCCGTCGGGTGTATCTGTATATTTTGAATGTTATGAAGATGATAATCAGAACGAGTCCGCCGTAAATCATCCATGCCACCGGTCGCTCGTTGAAGTATGGCGTGCGGCGTATCGTTACGGATGCGGCATTGTCTCTCCATATACCGTCGCCGTTTGTTGATTTCACGATGAGGCGGAAGGTTCCTGCCGGAATGTTCGTCAGGTTGATATGGTTTTCTGTAGTATACATCCATCGGTTGTCCACTCCCTCCAGCATATAGGCATATTGTATTGGCTCATTCTTGTTGTAGTCGAGGGCGGCAAACGATATGCTCAGGTTCTTCTCCTCGGGAGAAAGGTTGATTGTTGATGGTGTGTCGAAGAATATCTTCGGTGTGAACGAGCTTTTCATTATTGCCTTGTCGCTGACGGTAAGCAGTCCCTGTGTCGTGCCGAAGAGTGTCGTTCCCGTTGTATTGTCGTATAGCGGTTTAACTTCAGAGAAAGAGAAACCGTCGGAGAAGAATGTTTCGGAATAGTTTGTAAACGATTTGTCCTTTGGGTTGTATTTCATCATGCAGTGTTCCGACACGAGCCATATCATGCCGCTCTTGTCCTCACACATGTTTAGGACTATGTCTGAAGCCATACCGCCTTCGGTAGTCATGGCGGTGAATTTTATATTCTCTGCCGTTGCAGCATTGTTTCTCACGATGTTCAGTCCGCCGCCGTATGTCCCCACGTATATTGTTCCGTCTTTAGCCTGTAGCAGTGCCATCACCTGGTTGTTGCTTATTGTCGAGGCATTGTCGGGAATACGTTTATTCTGTCTGAAAATCATCTGCTGCGGCTGTTTCTTTATAGATGAAACGAGCAATCCGTCGTTTGTTCCGAGCAGTAATGTTCCGTCTTTGCAGATAATTATGTCGTGGATAAATCTGCCGCAGGCGGGATATTTGTGCATAAGGTTCCCGCAGTTGGCAAAGGTGGGATTGTCGTCTGCGGGGTTATTTATGATATTCAGTCCTCCGCCGTATGTTCCAACGAGAATTCTGCCGTAGTGGTCTTCGCCTATGGCGTATATACTGTTGCAGTTGATACTGTGTGGTCCGGCGCCTTTGATGAAGGATTTTACTTTAAATCCTCCGTCTCTTGTCTTTGTCAGTCGGAAGAGTCCGCCGGGCTTTGTGCCGAGCCATAGTATTCCGCGTGAGTCCTGGAAGATGGAGTAGACGTTGGCACCGAACTTTACCGGTTCTTTTACTACATTTCCGTTTCCGTCGAGATATCTCGCGGCATTGCTTTTCGGGGAGAAAAGCCTTACGAATCCGTTTTTGTCGGCGACGAAGAGAGTTCCTTCCCTGTCGCGGAATATTGTTCGTATGAATTCCTCGCCGTCGTTGCCGAATTTCTGAGGGCTGATTTTATTTCTTGTAAAAGTCAGTCTGTCGAGTCCGCGGTGGGTGTATATCCAGAAGCCGTTCTGTCTGTCCTTAAACAGAATTCGCATTTCCACTCCTTGATATTCCGGCAATGACTCTATGCTCCGCTTTTGCTGTGGAGAGGGGCGGAAGCGGTCGCCTTGGTCTTTTTCCTTCCCTTTGACGGCAGCAAATTTCTTTTCCCTGACATCAAACATATAGAAGCCGTCGGGGCATTTACACAGTATATTCCCGTCTTTCGTCTCGCGGATAAAGAGGATGCGGTTAGTCAGTAGCGGACAGTTGTCGCCCTGTCTTGCCTTGAAATTCTGAAACTTGTATCCGTCGTATCGGCTCAGTCCGTTCCACGAGCTTATCCATATATATCCTTTCCTATCCTGTGTTACGCATGTTATTGTACTTTGCGGCAGTCCGTCGCTTTCCGTAAAGTGTTGTATACTTGTTGCGGCGGTCATCTGCATAATGACAGAGAGAAGCAGGGTGATTGTTATACTGATGTTCTTGAATATCGTCATAGGTTTATATTAGTTTGCCAAGGTGCAAAGGTAATTATAATAATGATAAAAAGCAAGCGGAAAGGCTATGACGGCAAATCTTTTGCCTTTTTATAGTCTTTCCGCTTGAATGTATATTAGCGTGTAACGCTTTTATTTAGCTATCTTCCAAGTCCTGTCGCCCTGTTTCACAACAACTATTCCCCTGTATCCTGCTATATTGTCGAGTCGACGACCGTCGATGGTGTATAGCTCGAAGCCAAGAGTGTTGTCATTCATACTGGTTTTGATGGAAGTGGCGTTCTTTGTTCCCTTGATATATAGGTTCTTTATCTCCCATGTTCCAGCCGACTCAGTGTTGCCGGTATAGTGGAAAACAATCTGTATTTTCTTTCCGGCATATTCGTTTAGCGAGATGTCGCCGGAGTTATTGAATGTCCATACTGTTCCTTTAGGCCATTTGATGAGTTCGCTGCCGATAACGTCGGTATTGCCGTCGTGGCGTATTTCAACCGAGAAGTAGTCTCCTGGATTAGCATCGTTCATCTTGTTTGCCGCATGCTCAAAGCTCATAGAAGCCTTGGAATATCCTGTGAGGTCTATTTCCGGTGATATTAGTCTTGCGTCGCCTTCCTGCATACTGCCGAAGTAACTGCTTCCTTTCCATCCGAATTTTTTGTCGAGTGTCCATATCGTCTTCCCGTCGGGACAGGTTGTTGTTTCGGTCATGAATCCGCAGTCGCCACTGGTGAATACGTATTCCTGTATCGACTCTTCGGTCGGGTCGGTCGGCGTATCGCCGCCTCCAGGATTGTCGCCACCGCCGGTGTAGTTGGCAGAACATTCCGTTGTTGCCGGGTCGAAGGCTTTGTTGATGCTGTCGCCCCAAATGTATTCCATAAGGTTAGGGAAATCCACAAACGGGTTGCGGTTGCCCTGAATCTTGCTTACGGCATTATTGCGAGTAATCTCGAGCTGAGTAGGTTTGTCAGCCTTTGCCCACTGGATATACAGTTCGTATGCCCATTTCTTTAGGGTAGGATAGTCGTCCTGCTCAAGAATGTTCACTCCGTTGCCTTGCCACGTCAGGTTCTTGTAGCATGTTGCCATATACATGTATCCGCGGGCGAAGTCGCCTTTCCATTCGTCGGCAGGCTCCCAGTATTTCTGTCCGTCGCTGCCGTCGCCCACTTTCGTCCAGCCGTTGCCTTTGTCGCCGCTCACAACCTTACCCATCGGATAGTTACTCTTTGTACTGTTTATTTTCGAAGCGCATGGCATCAGGTTATACAAATCCTGGTAAGCTTGGTTCTTGCTTCCTCCCCACCAGCTCTTGGGAAACGAGTGCTCGATGTTCATTCCAGAGCCGGTAGCTCCCTGACTTGTGCTCATAGGCCATTCGTCCTCAGCCGAATAGCGGTCGATAAAGCGTCCGTCGCTGGTGCGGTCTGTAATCCAGAATCCCCACCAGGTATGTCCGTTGCCTGAGCCATAGGTCAGCACGTCGGCATCCTTGATAATCTCGTAGACGGCATTTTTCAGATCCGCTCCATTCTTTCCTTTCAGCGAATCGTAGTAGCCTTCGGGGATTTGTGCCAGAAGGTTTCCGTTGCTGCATGCCATAAGCAGCAAGACAATGATTCTACAAAGTAAGTTTTTCTCCATAATTGTATGTGTTATTATATAATTACGTCTTCAGCCCGTCCCCATGATTCT
Source organism: Prevotella sp. UBA746 (assembly GCA_002298545.1). Lineage (GTDB taxonomy): Bacteria > Bacteroidota > Bacteroidia > Bacteroidales > Bacteroidaceae > Prevotella. The sequence continues at coordinate 4,743 of DBKQ01000107.1, read as the reverse complement.
TTTATATATTATAGAAATCAGGAAACGGGCTGCAAATATACAAACCTTTTTTATACATTCAAAGTCATTCTCGTTATATTCTCATTATCTTTCAATTATTACTCCTTAAATCCCCATATATAAAAAGAGTAATTTCATTCCCTCCCTTCGGGATGGTTAGGGTGGGTTTTCATGAATTCCTCGAATTGCTCCTTGTATCCGTTGAACACGTTGATGTCCACCTCGCCGTGTATGCCGCGCACCCGTCCGTATGGTGTCAGCTGCCAGAAGGCAAGACGAATGTCGGGGCGATACTGTCCGTAGCGTGCAATCCAGATAGGGTAGTTTTCCTTTATGTCGGGAGCCAAAGGCAGATATTTGTTCACGAAGCCCTGACCTACATACAGTACGGGCTTCATTCCAGTGATGCGATGCACGATGCGGAGCCATGTCCTTACCTTGCTGAACATTCCGCCGACGCCGCCCATCTGAGCCACTTGCTTCTTGTCAGGCTCAAGGTCGAGCACCGGTGGCAGGTCGCCACTGTTGAAGTGTGAATTCTTCAGGAAGAAGTATGCCTGTTGCGTGGCGCTGCTCCTTGCCGAGAAGAAATGGTAGGCTCCGGTCTTGAATCCGTGTGCTCTCGACTGGCGGTAGTCGGCATGGAAGTATTTGTTTCTTACCGTAGTTCCTTCGGTAGACTTTATGTATATAAAGGAGATACGGTAGTCTACGCTTCCTCCGTTTCCTGCTCCGAGGTATGCTATGCGCAGCCTTGACCAGTCAATGCTGTATTTCTTCCTTCCAATCTCATGCTGATATTTAGAGAGGTCGATGCCGTAGATGCGGTCGGAAGCATGTAGCATGCGCTCTCCGCGGTAGCGGTCAGAGCGCCAGTCGCCGGCTTTCACTTTTCCGTTTACGGTCACTCCGCATCCAAAGCCGTTTCGTTTCCCATTTTTCCATTGCCCGGTATAGAACGAACCGTCTTCAGCCACAAATGTTCCGTGTCCTTCGGCGATAAGTAGCTTGTTGAATTCTCCGTGGTATGTACCGAGCGTGTCGCGCCGCGTTCCAGTAACGATTGTGTCGGCATTCCACAGAGCCGTAATCTTTCTGCCGAGCGAATCGGTTATTGTTCCGTATCCGTTGCGTTTCCCGTTTTTCCATACGCCGCTATATACTATACTGTCGCCGATACTCAGTACTCCGTATCCGTTTCGTTTCCCGTTGAGCATTTCGCCGCGGTAGCAGTATTCACCGTTGTATATTGTCGTGGTGTTAGTCTCTCCGGCGTTGCATCCTGCAAGAACGAAGAGGCATATTATATATATAAATATGTGTATTCTTTTCATCTCATTATTCCTCCTTCGTGGTTTATTCCGATGAAGAAACCGTTGCGGTTGAATAGCGGAGCACCTTCAGGTGCAAGTAGCTCCGGAATGTCATGGGTCTCCGTTGATGTAGTCCTTCCTTTAAATACGTTTGGTTCTTGTGCTGCAGCTTTCTCCGAGCATCCGTTGTTCAGTCCGAAGATACCGGCAACTGTTATGCTGTCTCCCTTTTCCGGTATCAGAACGAATATTCGTTTTATTGGGTATACGCAGTAGGCATCATCCGATATGAATTCGTCTTCTGTCATCAGCATCATCGTTCCTCGTGGCATCTTCTTGGTCTCATCGACAAGTCTTTTGCAGCTTATCTTGCCAGCCTTGCCTTTTGCCGTAGGGTAGAGTAGGGTATAGTATCTGTTTTTCCTTATCTTGATACCTTTTATATCTTTTATCTTCTCCAGGATTTCTATTCCCTTCTCCAGTCTGTTCCTGTCTTTTTTATTACTTTCGGCATAGTCTGCCATTGTATTATACCCTTCGTCCTTCACGCTGTGGGTGTTGAGGTAATAGTCAAGCTCGTCCTGTCTTTTCTTCTCTTTCTCTGCTGTTTTTCTTGCTTTTTGCAGGGTTCTCTCAATTGTCTCGCCGATATTGGCATTTGCGGCTGTGAGCATGTCTCTTTCGCCGTAGAACGGGTCTACGGTAAGTATCCGTCCGCCACACGACGGAATGAATGCCCATTTGTTTATCCAGCATCCGCAGACCATCGCCTTGCGCTCCGTGTCGCTGTCAACTTCTTCTTTTACTATATTGAGCGTGGTGTCGCTCTCGATGTCGTTGCAGACGGCTATCACCTTGTTGCCTTGCGTAATCTCGTAGTATTCCCTACATTCTATCAGCGTAACGCTGCGCTTCATTTTGTCGAAGTTGGCTGGCAGCAGCGACGGCAATAGTATAAAAGCAATCGCTGCCAGCAATATTACCGGTAGCGACCATATTATTATCTTTTTCCTCGTCGATTTTGTCTGTATCTTCATTTGTGTCTTGTCCCTCCGTTTCTTGATAATGTCTCCTTTTCTTGTTGAGAATGCAAAGTTAATAATATTCCTGATAATGGATAATTAATTTGAGTTAAATGTGTTGAGGCTCTTATTCTGTCGGTGTTTATATAAATTTAACATCCGCCTTTCTTTCATTACACACAAAAGACTTACCTTTGTCATAATTAAAGCCTTATTGGTGGCTTGCTGCTTTGAAAAGTGTATTTTTTATTGAATTGTGATAGAGGTATGCATTTACTCTTGGTATAATTGTTAATCTTACATTTGTTTAAAAGCTATGTCATATCGTGAGGCTAAAAGAGGAAAACTTAAATAAATATTTATATAAATGAAAATCTTTACTTATCTTAGAAGTTTGTTCCTGGCTTCTGCCGTATTGGCTCTTGGAGCAAATGTTTATGCCTCGACGGCTTATGCCGAAAGTCCAATGGTCGCTTCTTCGGATGCTGACGACGACAAGGTGGTCTGTGAACTGCCTTACTCGCAGTCGTTTGACAACGAGAACAACGACTATCCCGGCGATACCTATGTTCCGACGGGTTGGCTGTCGGTAGGCGACATGCCGTTTGTTACTAATAGTTTCAGCAATGTACCGGCTAAAGACGGAACTTATTATCTTATGGCTCTTGAGAGCAGTGCGGCAAGAAACGACCGTTGCTATACTCCGTTCTTCAAACTGAAGAAGGGCACTAAGTATTCTATTTCTTTCTATGTATATGCCCCGGGAAACGCACAGACGAATAACAAAACGGACTTCGAACTTACTGTCGGTACGGAACAGGATGCGGAATTCCATTCACGTGTCCTGACGAAACTGACGGAATGTGAATTCTCTCGTTGGCAGAAGGTTGCAGTGGATTTTACTCCTGATGAGGATAACGACTACTGCTTCTCTTTCCACATCACTTCAAAAGCTGCATATGCTGGATGGTTCGGCATAGATTTGCTTAACATTACTTATCCTGAAGCCGTGCCGATGCCTAAGGCTGCGTTCGTTCCTACTGGCTGCTATAGCCTTATGGACAGCAAGTTGGTTTGCTTTAGCAACTCCAAGATTAAAATGGCTAACCTTTCTACCGATGCCACTTCTTATCTGTGGGAGGCTGAGGGTGCCATGCCGTCTTCGTCTACCGAAAAAGAACCGGAATTCTCCTTCCCCAAGAGCGGCTCTTATAAAATTAAGCTGACTGCAAAGAATCAACGTGGGTCGAACTCCAGCACGTTCACTTCGTCCATCTCCGTATACGGAAACACCTCTGACCTTCCGCTTATGACAATGGATCCTAATGGCGACACAATGACGAACAGGGATAATCTCGATGCCTACGATACTAACCCTTATGCCGATTTCGTGGCTGGAGTAAACCATTACTACTCGCATTTTGCTGAACGATTCGATGTTCCGGAGGGACGCGAATACGAGATATACTCCCTCAGCTTCTATCTCTATTATTATAATCTCGGTATCCGTTACTTCAAGGAAGAATGTAACAAACCGTTTAGCATTGTCTTTTACGGCGAAAAAGATGGCAGACCTGATCTCAACAAGGTTTATGGAAGGATAGACAAAACCATGCAGGAGGCTTGGGGTACTCTAAACCTCGGTACATGGGAGCAGCGTGGATTTGAGTTCAAAGACAAGCCAATCGTTGCCGACGGACCGTTTTATGTGGCTTTCGAATTCCCGGAGAATTTATGGCTCGACGAAACTGTCAGCGGAGCAACGCGCACTTGCGTCGGATTCTGCGGCATCAAGCATCGCTCAAAGGTCTCTACTCTTTACGTGCAGCCGTTTAAAGTACCGGAAACTTCTGAGTATGTAGTCGATGGTAACTATTGTCCTGTAGAAAAGATTGACAGTCAGTATAAAGGGTATGGCTTGTATCTTACAACCTGGTGTAACGTGAAGAATGACTCTGGATTATCTTCAATCGCCCTTGCCAATGATGGTTCCGTTGCTTCAGCAGTACGCCTCTCTGGCGACATTCTTCAGGTCAGCGGTACCAAAGCTGGCGAAAAAGTCCTTGTATATAATGTTGCAGGCTCAGTCGTGGGTAGTGTGATTGCAAAAGGTGAGGGATGCGAACTCTCTCTCTCCGGCATTCCGGCTGGAATGTATGTCGTCAAGACAGAAAAAGGCTCAATGAAATTCTTTAAATAATAAAAAACTTTTTTTCAGTGAATTTACCCTCACACCCTCACCAATTACCCCAAATCCCCCTGTATATCGATGTTTCAGGTGGTGAGGGTTGTGGTGAGGGGTGTGAGGGTAAATACTGTTTCGCCTAAACGCCTCAGGTGTTTCGCCTAAACGCTTCCGGTGTTTCGCCTAAACGCTTCCGGCGTTCCGCCTAAACGCTTCGAGTGTT
>DBKQ01000001.1:12225-12391 GCA_002298545.1 Prevotella sp. UBA746 | reverse complement strand
GCATCCAAGGGCTCTGGATGTTGAGCTTCATCTGGATGCAGATGACCGCACCGATGAAGAAAGAAATGAGGAGTACGATGCCAATGGAATCGACTCCGAGCTGCGACATCTCCTTGACATACTGCTTGAGGAACATGCGCATGCGCTCAGGGCGCGAGAAGGCACG
>DBKQ01000001.1:0-12185 GCA_002298545.1 Prevotella sp. UBA746 | reverse complement strand
AGGTGGTAAGCCATTTTTCTATAATCATGCTAATATTCTATGAATTTGGATGCAAAATTACGCAAAATCCTGTAAAAAACTGCAATATTATGAATAGTTTTAGCTTTTTAAGGTGTTATTTCCCCATTTTTTAGTATTTTTGCAGTCAAATTAGCTAATTATGGACGAAAATATGAATGCAGCGCAGCAGCCAACGGAGAAAAAATTGGTGCTGCGAACAGAAGGACTGGTCAAGCGCTATGGCAAAAGAACCGTTGCCAATGGTGTGACCATCAATGTGAAGCAAGGCGAGATTGTGGGTTTGCTCGGACCAAACGGTGCGGGTAAGACCACCTCTTTCTATATGACCACCGGCCTGGTGGTTCCCAACGAAGGCCATGTGTATCTTGGCGACGAGGAAATCACGAAATACCCAGTGTATAAGCGTGCCCGCAAGGGTATCGGATACCTGCCGCAGGAGGCGAGCGTGTTCCGCAAGCTGAGCGTGGAAGACAATATTATGGCAGTGCTCGAGATGACAAAACTCTCCCGCAAGGAGCAGCTCGAGAAGCTGGAGACGCTTATCGACGAGTTTGACCTGCATAAGGTGCGCAAGAACAAGGGCGACCGCCTTTCTGGAGGCGAGCGCCGCCGCACGGAGATAGCGCGCTGTCTTGCCATCGACCCAAAGTTCATCATGCTCGACGAGCCGTTTGCCGGTGTCGACCCGATTGCCGTGGAGGATATCCAGCATGTGGTATGGCAGCTGAAATACAGGAATATCGGTATACTTATCACCGACCACAACGTGCACGAGACGCTAAATATCACCGACCGCGCCTACTTGCTCTTCGAGGGACGAATACTCTTCCAGGGAAGTCCGGAGGAACTCGCCGCCAACGAGATAGTGAAAGAGAAATACCTCGGCGTAGACTTCGAACTGAAGAAGAAAAACTTCCAGGAGGTAGACGAGAGAAAGAGAAGTAGAAGAAGTTAAAAAAAACTAAACTTTAGGTCGTTACACCTTTTATAATTAATTTTGCAAGCCTAATGCGGCTATCGGCCATACTGCAGCGTAGTGGTGTGGGGGGAAGACGCATGCCTTTACGCATAAAGCAAGAGGTGTAGAGAGATAAACAGAAAACAATAATTTAAAATAAAGACAACAGAAAAAATGAAGATTTCTTTTGAGAATCCAGATAAGGTGAACGGTTTGTTGACCTTGACAGTGGAGACAGCAGATTTCCAGGACAGAGTAGAGAAAACTCTGAAGAACTACCGTAAAAGAGCAAATGTGCCGGGATTCCGTCCGGGTATGGTTCCTATGGGCATGATCAAGAAGCAGTTTGGCGAGGCTGTAAAGGCTGAGGAAATAAACAAGCTGATCGGTGAGGAAATTTACAAGTATGTAAACGACAACAAGATAAAGATGCTCGGCGAGCCGATGGCAAACGAGGGACAGACCCCTGTAGACCTTTCAAAGGACGCACCATACGAGTTCAAGTTTGATATCGCTGTGGCTCCGGAGTTTGAGGTTTCACTCTCAGACAAGGATGAGCTTGACTATTATACAATAAAGGTAGACGACGAGTTGGTAAACCGTCAGATCGATATGTTCGCTTCACGTGCCGGCCACTACGACAAGGTAGAGGAGTATCAGGCAAACGATATGCTGAAGGGTGACCTTCGCGAGCTCGACGAGAACGGCAACACCAAGGAAGGCGGCATTACCGTAGAGGGCGCAGTGCTGATGCCGGAGTATATCAAGGCAGACGACCAGAAGAAGCTCTTTGAGGGAGCAAAACTTGGCGATATCATCACCTTCAACCCTAAGAAGGCATATCCGGAGAGCGACGTAGAGGTATCTTCACTCCTGAAGATAACAAAGGAAGAGGCAGCTAACGTAACAGCAGACTTCAGCTTCCAGGTAACAGAAATCTCACGCTTCGTGAAGGCAGAAATAAACCAGGAACTCTTCGACTCGGTTTACGGCAAGGACGAGGTGAAGGACGAGGAGTCATTCCGCAAGAAGATTGCAGAAGGCTTGTCGGCACAGCTCGTAAACGACGGCGACTACAAGTTCCTCGTAGACCTGCGCAAGTATCTTGAGGACAAGGTAGGCGCTCTGACATATCCAGACGCATTGCTGAAGAAGATAATGCTCAACAACAACAAGGACAAAGGCGAGAAGTTTGTTGACGACAACTACGAGCAGAGCATCAAGGAGCTGACATGGCACCTGATCCGCGAGAAGCTCGTTGAGGCTAACGGCATCAAGATTGACGACAACGACATCAAGGAGACAGCCAAAGAGGCAGCCCGCGCACAGTTCGCTCAGTATGGCATGACAAACATCCCGGAGGAGTATATCGACAACTACGCCGGCGAGATGCTGAAGAAGAAAGAATACGTAGACTCACTCGTAGACCGCAGCATCGACCGCAAGCTCACAGCAGCGCTGAAGAATGTAGTTAAGCTGAACCAGAAAGAGGCTTCTCTCGACGAGTTCAACGAAATGATGAAGGGCGAGTAATAGATTTTTTTTAAAATTCTCTATAATTATTAGAGGTTATCCACTTTTTTTATTATCTTTGTATAACAAAAAGGGGATAACCTCTTTTTTATATTAAGAATTAGGATATTTATGATAAACGATTTTAGAAAATACGCAACAGGACATTTAGGAATGAGCGGCTTGATGGTAGACGATGTGATGAAGACACAGGCGCAGTATGTCAATCCGTATATCCTGGAAGAGAGAACGCTCAACGTAACACAACTCGACGTGTTCTCGCGCTTGATGATGGACCGCATCATCTTCCTCGGAACAGAAGTTAACGACTATACGGCAAACGTGTTGCAGGCACAGATGCTGTATCTCGACTCGGTAGATTCGGGCAAGGATATCTCGATATACATCAACAGTCCGGGCGGAAGTGTAACTGCCGGACTCGGAATCTACGATACCATGCAGTTCATCTCAAGCGACGTGGCAACCATCTGCACCGGTATGGCAGCCTCTATGGCAGCCGTGCTCCTCGTTTCGGGCACAGAGGGCAAGCGCTCCGCACTGCCACACAGCCGCGTGATGATTCATCAGCCGCTCGGAGGCGTTCAGGGACAGGCTTCGGATATCGAAATCGAGGCAAAGGAAATCCTGAAGATGAAAAAAGAATTGTATACAATCATTGCAGACCATTCACACACGCCATACGACAAGGTGTGGAACGATTCTGACCGCAACTACTGGATGACGGCAGAAGAGGCAAAGGAATACGGAATGATCGACAATGTGCTGAAAAAGAAATAAAAGATGCCAGGGAAGAAAAAAGTTTGCAGTTTTTGCGGTAGACCGGAAAGTGATGTTCTGCTGATGATGTCGGGACTTAACGGATGTATCTGTGATTCCTGTGTAGAGCAGGCATATTCTATTCTTCAAGCTTCCGGTGTGGTTAAGGACAAAAAAAAGGCCAGCAGCTTTGAACTGAAGGAGATACCGAAACCACATGAGATAAAGGAATACCTCGACCAGTATGTAATCGGTCAGGACGAGGCGAAACGCTATCTCGCAGTGTCGGTATACAATCATTACAAACGCCTGCAGCAGAAGACTACCGACGACGGCGTGGAAATAGAGAAGAGCAATATAATAATGGTGGGAAGCACCGGAACGGGAAAGACCCTGCTGGCGCGCACCATAGCGAAGTTGCTCGACGTTCCGTTCACGATTGTCGACGCCACGGTGTTCACCGAGGCGGGATATGTTGGCGAAGACGTGGAGAGTATCCTCAGCCGTCTGCTACAGGTTGCCGACTATAACGTTGAGGCTGCACAGCGCGGAATCGTGTTTATCGACGAGGTGGACAAAATCGCACGAAAGAGCGACAACCCGTCAATAACGAGAGACGTGAGCGGAGAGGGTGTACAGCAGAGCTTGCTGAAGCTCCTCGAGGGATCAATCGTGAACGTTCCGCCACAGGGCGGACGCAAGCATCCGGACCAGGAATACATCCATGTCGACACGAAGAATATCCTCTTTATCTGTGGCGGAGCCTTCGACGGCATAGAGCGAAAGATAGCACAGAGGCTCAACACCCATGTGGTGGGCTACAACTCGGTGCAGAACGTGAGACAGATAGACAAGAAGGACTTGATGAAGTATATCTTGCCGCAAGACCTGAAGTCGTTCGGACTCATTCCGGAGATAATCGGTCGTCTGCCGGTGCTCACTTATCTGAATCCGCTCGACAGGGATGCACTCAGGTCGATACTCGTGGAACCGAAGAACTCTATCATAAAACAGTATGTGAAGCTCTTCGAAATGGACGGCATAAAACTGACGTTCGACGAGGATGCACTCGATTTCATTGTCGACAAGGCGATGGAATACAAACTCGGGGCACGCGGACTGCGTTCTATCGTGGAGAATGTGATGATGGATGCCATGTTCGACGTTCCTTCGCAGGACGTAAAGGAGTTTAAAGTAACATTAGACTATGCCAAGAAGCAGTTGGACAAGGCTCATCTCCAGAAGCTGGAGACGGCATGACGATATAGCTCAAGGTATAAATAAATTCACACAGAAAATACAGGGTAGGGCAGGAGCCCGGCTTCTGCCCGTTGCCATAACACTATAATGGTAAGCTGCTTGTAATATTATGACGAACGATGTTAATCTTACGGAAAAACTGAAGCACTATTTCGGCTTCAGCAGTTTCAAGGGAGAGCAGGAAGAGATAATCCGCAATCTGCTCAACGGCAACGACACTTTCGTGCTGATGCCTACCGGTGGCGGAAAGTCGCTGTGCTACCAGCTGCCCTCGCTGATTATGGAGGGCACCGCTATCGTGGTGTCGCCGCTCATTGCACTGATGAAAAATCAGGTGGATGTAATCAACGGCATGAGTGAGCATACTGGAGTGGCGCATTATCTCAATTCGTCGCTCAACAAGGCAGCTATCGACCAGGTGAAGACTGATATCCGCTCGGGACTGACAAAACTGCTCTATGTGGCTCCTGAATCGCTCACGAAGGAGGAGTATGTGGAATTCCTGAAAACAGTGAAAATCTCGTTCTATGCCATCGACGAGGCGCATTGTATATCGGAGTGGGGACACGACTTCCGACCGGAATACAGACGCATCCGACCGATTATTTCACAAATCGGCAACGCTCCGGTAATAGCCCTCACGGCAACCGCCACCGACAAGGTGCGCACGGATATAATGAAGAGCTTGGGCATCACCGGGGCACGGGAGTTCAAAAGCTCATTCAACAGACCGAACCTGTATTATGAAGTACGCCAGAAGACAAAGGACATCGACAAGGATATCGTGAAGTTCATCCGCCAGAACAGTGGCAAGAGCGGCATCATATATTGCCTGTCGAGAAAAAAAGTGGAAGAACTCGCCGCCGTGTTACAGGCAAACAACATAAAGGCAGCCGCCTATCATGCCGGTTTCGACTCGGCAACACGATCAAAGACGCAGGATGATTTCCTTATGGAGAAAATCGATGTCATCGTGGCGACTATCGCCTTCGGTATGGGTATCGACAAGCCAGATGTGAGGTTCGTTATCCATTACGACATACCGAAAAGTCTGGAAGGTTATTACCAGGAAACGGGACGCGCCGGACGCGACGGGGGAGAGGGCAGGTGTATCGCCTTCTATTCGCGAAAAGACCTGCGCAAACTGGAGAAATTCATGGAGGGAAAGCCTGTTGCCGAACAGGACATCGGTAGGCAACTGCTGCAGGAAACGGCAGCATACGCCGAATCATCGGTATGCCGGCGCAAGATGTTGCTCCATTATTTTGGCGAAGAATATCCTAAGGACAATTGCGGAAACTGCGACAACTGTCTGCATCCGAAAGAGAAAATCGATGCCACGAAAGAACTCGGCATAGTGCTGAGAGCCATAAAGGCACTGAAGGAAGACTTCCGTCAGGAATATGTCGTAGACTTCGTGAAGGGGCGCGACACTGATGATATCCGTGAGCACAAGCACGACTTGCTCGCCGAATTCGGCGAGGGGGAGAAATGCGACATCAAGATATGGAACCCTGTTATCCGACAGGCTATTATCGCAGGATTTATAAAGAAGGATGTAGAGAACTACGGATTGCTGAAACTGACGTCAGGGGCGAAGCAGTATATGAAGAACCCGACTACGTTTATGGTTGTGAAGGATGCAGAATTCAGTGAGGAAGAGGAAGAAGAGTCGTATGATAAACCTACCAACGCTCTCGACCCACAGCTCTATAGTATGCTCGAAGACCTGAGGAAGGCTACAAGCAAGAAGCTCGGCATTCCGCCGTATGTTATCTTCCAGGACGTTTCGCTCGAACAGATGGCTACGGTTTATCCGGTAACGCTCGAAGAATTGATGAATATCCAGGGCGTTGGAGTGGGAAAAGCCCACCGCTACGGTAAGGAGTTCGTTGCCCTTATCAAGCGCCACTGTGAGGAAAACGACATCGAACGGCCGGAAGACTTGAGAATTCGCACCGTGCCGAAGAAGTCGATGCTGAAGGTAAAGATTATCCAGAGCATTGACCGCAAGATGCCGCTCGACGATATTGCCGAGGCGCAGAATATCGATTTCGAGGATTTGCTTACAGAGATTGAGGCTATTGTATATAGCGGCACGAAGCTTAATATCGATTATTTCCTTGAGGATGTGATGGATGATGACCACGTAGACGATATCTATGAGTATTTTAGAGAGAGCGATACGGATGACCTCGATACGGCTATGGATGAGCTCGGGGGAGATTATTCTGAAGACGAGGTGAGACTCGTGCGCATCAAGTTCTTCTCGGAAATGGCGAATTAGAATTAAGAGTTTAGAGCTTAGAATTTAGAGTTGTTCTCGCTTCACTGCGAATTTCGAGTTGGCGGATTTCGAGTTGGCGGATTTAGAGTTGGCGAATTTCGACTTCTGGGTTCTGTACTGGAATTTAAGATATTTGGAAATTCATGATTCATGATTTCCCTTCGGAGGGGTCGTGAATTATGAATTTAGAATATATTGAAGGTGTTGGAGATGGAAACAAGTAAGCTCCAACGACAACGGATGAAGGAGGAAACATAATTTTTACTATATAAAACTACTGAAAATAATAACTAAAATGAAAATGATTAAGGCAAAAACGCTTTTCGCTACGGCTATGATGCTGAGCGGATGCATGCTGCATGTAAATGCACAACAAGTGGACGGACGGGATTTCTCTATCGACGGCTTTGCTGCATGCACGGGAAAAACGGGTACTAACTATTATCGTGCCGAGGGTACTACCGGCGGTGCCGGCGGTAAGGTGGTCTACGCCAAGAATTTCTCGCAGCTGCAGGCGTACATGCAGGCTAAAGACCCGTATATCGTAGTGGTTGACCATGATATGACGACTGGTATAAAATGTTATGTAGACGGCATTAATACAGGAAAGCTATGTGATAAGCAGGACGGCAGCGAGGGCGTGGAGACTACATACGGTGAGCGCATCATGGTGGCTCCAAACAAAACACTCGTTGGTGTGGTTAATCCTGAAACGGGCAAGGCGCCGCTTTTCTCGCATATCACTTTCGTTATGCAGTGTGTTGACAATATCATTATCCGCAACTGCCGCTTCACAATGAAAGGTGTGCCGGTGTTGAAATCGGGAGAAAACAAGATTGTTGCTTGGCGTGACGGAAAACAGATTGAAGTGGGCGATCCAGACTGTATAGGTATACAGGCCGACAAGGTTAGCGCCAAGAGCGACTGGGGCGGACATATCTGGGTGGACCACTGCGAGTTCTTCAATGGCGACCAGGCAAACAAAGACCGCTACGACGGACTGCTCGACTGCAAGAACAACGTGCAGTGGATGACCTTCAGCTATAATCTCTTCCACGACCACGACAAGGCTTGTCTCTTCGGAAAGGGAAACAGCGATGTTTACGATGGATGCCGAACCATCTCTTATCACCACAACTATCTTAACAACATTCAAGGTTCACGACTGCCACTGCAGCGCGGTGGACATCTGCATTATATGAACAACTATCAGAAAGGTTGTGAAGACGGATGGGACGTGCGCGAGAAGTCTGTGGGCTATCTCGATGCCTGCTATTTCGAGAATACAAAGTCTCCGGTACGCTCCGACCGCGGTGGATCGCTGAACATAAACAAAGCCGACGGCTACGATGTGATATACAAAGGCTGCAACAATCTTATGACAGGTTATACAAATATCGATGGAGCGAAAATCAGCAACACTTATCCTGTAACGGCAACAGACTGGCTGCCAACCCAGACAGACCCCAACTATAAGGTAAACAACCACGACAAGACAGCCGACGTACCGCAGATACTCGAGAAATATGCCGGTGCCGGCAAAATAGAAATCTATACAGCTTACACGAATACTATTCCTTCGGAAGACATCAACGAGTATGCAAATGCCGTGAAGAACTATTCTACGGCTCCTACCTATGACGAGAATGGCAATAAGGTAACAAACGTGCCTACGGCAATCAGTTCTACAATAGCTGCCGATGCCGTAACAGTTGAGTATTACTCGCTCGACGGAACTCGCCTGTCGGCACCTTCACATGGCATGAATATCGTGAAGACTATTGATGCAAATGGAAATACATCTGTAAAAAAGGTGATGATTGGAGATTGAGACGAAACATCCGACAATAAGAATAATAAACACGAATAATGATTCAGCTCCGGCTTTAACTTATAATATATAAGCATAAGCCGGAGCTTTCTGCTTTGACCTATAATATATAAGTATAAGTTGAAACTTTCTTCGTTAGTTTATAATTATAATCATAAACGGAGTTTCAGCGTTAAATACATTTAACTCGAAAAAAATATCGGTGAAAGCGTTCTGTATGTGATAAATTATGCGTAAATTTGCACGCAATAAATTTTTTAAATACAAATTATGTCATCATTTGTTGCAGATAGAATTGTAATGGACGGTCTCACCTTTGACGACGTCCTCCTTATCCCAGCTTATTCTGAAGTACTGCCACGTACAGTAGAGTTGAAAACCAAGTTCTCGCGTAACATTGAGTTGAACGTGCCGTTCGTTACGGCAGCAATGGATACCGTGACCGAGTCGGCAATGGCTATAGCTATCGCTCGCGAGGGAGGTATCGGTGTTATCCACAAGAACATGAGCATTGAGGAACAGGCAAGACAGGTTGCTATCGTAAAGCGTGCCGAGAATGGTATGATTTATGATCCGGTAACAATCCGTCGCGGATCTAAAGTGCATGAGGCTCTCGATATGATGGCTGAATACCATATCGGAGGAATCCCTGTTGTGGATGATGAGAACCATCTCGTAGGTATCGTTACAAACCGCGACTTGCGTTTTGAGCGTAATCTCGACAGAAACATCGACGAGGTGATGACTTCGGAGAATCTTGTTACAACACATATCAAGACCGATCTTGCTGCTGCCGCACAGATTCTGCAGGAGAACAAGATTGAGAAACTCCCGGTAATTGATGCCGAGAACCATCTCGTTGGTCTTATTACTTATAAGGATATTACAAAGGCAAAAGACAAGCCAATGGCTTGCAAGGACGAAAAGGGACGTCTGCGTGTTGCTGCCGGAGTAGGTGTTACGGTTGATACTCTCGAACGTATGCAGGCTCTTGTAAATGCCGGTGCCGATGCTATCGTCATCGATACAGCTCACGGACATTCGAAATACGTAATCGAGAAGCTCGTAGAGGCAAAGAAGGCATTCCCTAATGTAGATATCGTTGTGGGTAACGTTGCTACAGGTGCTGCAGCAAAGATGCTCGTTGACAATGGTGCAGATGCCGTTAAGGTAGGTATCGGACCGGGTTCTATCTGTACCACACGTGTTGTTGCCGGAGTTGGCGTTCCACAGCTGAGCGCCGTATACGACGTGGCAAGTGCATTGGAGGGAACAGGAGTGCCATTGATTGCTGATGGCGGACTGCGTTATTCTGGTGATGTAGTGAAAGCTCTCGCCGCAGGAGGTTACTCCGTAATGATCGGTTCACTTGTTGCCGGAACAGAGGAGAGTCCTGGCGATACAATCATCTTCAACGGACGTAAGTTCAAGAGCTATCGCGGAATGGGCTCGCTCGAGGCAATGGAGAACGGTTCGAAAGACCGCTATTTCCAGGCTGGTACAAAGGATGTTAAGAAGCTCGTGCCGGAAGGTATTGCTGGACGTGTGCCTTACAAGGGAACTCTGCAGGAAGTCGTTTACCAGCTTGTCGGCGGACTTCGCTCAGGTATGGGTTACTGTGGTGCACACAACATCATGGACTTGCATTCTGCCAAGTTCGTGCGCATAACAAATGCCGGTGTGCTTGAGAGCCATCCACATGATATCTCTATCACAAGCGAGGCTCCGAACTATTCTCGTCCGGAATAAAAAGAAATAAAAATAGATAAAAATAAAAGGTAATATCAGGGACCCACAATTCATTTACTGCGTGTCCTTGATATTATTTTTCTCTAAGAACAACAAAAAGCTAAGAACATGAAATTCAAATCTCTATTTGTGGCTTTGCTCCTCGCTTTTGGAGCTACAGCCAATGCTCAGCAGAATGACCCGACGATAATGACAATCAACGGACAGCCTGTGTCTCGCTCCGAGTTTGAGTATTCTTATAACAAGAACAACTCTGAGGGCGTTATCGACAAGAAAACCGTTGATGAGTATGTTGATCTCTTTATAAACTATAAGTTGAAGGTTGCTGCCGCTTACGATGCACATATCGACACCTTGAGCTCGTTCAAAAAAGAATTCCTCTCTTATCGCGACCAGCAGATTCGTCCGTCGTTCGTGGCAGACAAGGATATCGAGGCTGAAGCGAAGAAGGTTTATGAGCAGACAAAAGAACGCATCGGTGACAAGGGCTTGATAAAGCCGGCACACATTCTGCTTTATCTCGCACAGGATGCAACAGACGCTCAGAAGAAGGAAGCAGAACTGAGAGCAGACTCTATATATAATGTTCTCAATGCCCAGCTCACTCCTGTGTATAAAAAGGTAAAGGGCAGAAGGGTGGCTATGCCTGTTGATACCGTTGCATTCCAGAAGACATTTGCCGAAATGGCAAAGAAATATTCCAAGGATCCAGGTTCGGCACGCAACGGAGGAGAACTGCCGTGGATGTCGCCGGGACAGACACTGCCTGAGTTTGAAAAGGCGGCTTATGCCCTAAAGGTGGGACAGATGTCGAAACCGGTTCTTTCTCCTGTGGGATACCATATTATATATATGAAGGAACGCAAGCCAATCGATCCGTATGACAGTCTGCGCACTAACATCCGCCGCTTCCTCGAAATGCGTAATATCCGTGAGAAGGTTGCGAAAGACAGTATTCAGCGTGTCGTTGACGCTTCTGCCGGTAAACTGAAGGCCGAGGATGTGCTCAATGCACGTGCCGAGGAGATGTCGGCAAAGGACTCAGACCTGAAAAACCTTATCCGTGAATACCACGATGGACTGATGCTTTATGAGATAAGCAACCGCAATGTATGGGATAAGGCAGCAAAGGACGAGGCAGGACTTGCCGCTTTCTTCAAGAAAAACAAGAAGAAGTATGCATGGACGGAACCTCGATACAAGGGAATGGTATATCATGTGAAGAATTCAGCAGATGTCAATGCCGTAAAGAATTGTGTCAAGGGACTTGCCTTCGACAAGTGGGCTGACAAATTGCGTACAACGTTCAACAATGATTCTGTAATCCGTATCCGTGTAGAGAAGGGTATCTTTAAGAAAGGCGATAATGCCTTTATCGACAAGATGGTTTTTGAGAAAGATACTACTGTAACTCCTCTGAAAGATTATCCTATTGATGCCGTTTACGGAAAGATTCTGAAGAAAGGTCCTGAGGAGTACACCGACGTAAAGGGACTTGTTACTGCTGATTACCAAGATGTTCTTGAGAAACGATGGGTGGCTGAACTTCGCAAGAAGTATCCTGTCGTAGTAAACAAGGAGGTACTTGAAACAGTAAACAAACATGGCAAAAAATAATTGTTTGCAGTAAGCAAATTATAAGTTAAAAGACAAAAATCCCCAAGTTAACATTAATTTGGGGATTTTTCTATATCAGAGATGCAGACTTGATGGCGTTTTCACAGAGATTAGTAAAAAAAACTTTGTGGTTCAAGGAGAAGTACGTATCTTTGCATTATCTTTAAATAAGA
>DBKQ01000068.1 GCA_002298545.1 Prevotella sp. UBA746 | reverse complement strand
ACCAGTAGGAGTCGAGCTTTTGGTCGGCAAAGCAATTGAGCAAACTGAATGGGTTGAACACGTCTGGCGACGGCCATGCAAAATGATAACCGTCATAACGTTCCTTCAACTTTGTGATAGTCTGTTCATTCGTCAGCCCCAGTTTCTCGGCAAGGATGTTTATGTCGCAATCCATCTGCGACAGCAGTTCCTCCTTCGTTATTCCGCAGATGCCGGCATATTCCTCGTCCATGCTGATATTCTTTATGTTGTTCAGCTCGCTGAATATACTGAGTTGCGAGAACTTTGTGATTCCTGTCAAGAACACGAAGCGTAACATCTTCTCGCAATCTTTAAGTGGACTATAGAAATTGCGCATTACATTTCTTAATACGTCAAGGCTTTCCTCTTCATGCACAACATCGAGCAATGGGGCATCATACTCGTCGATGAGGACAATGGCTTGTTTGCCAGTCTTTTCGCATACAGTCTTAATAAGATTGAGCATTCTGACGTTTGGGTCAATAGAGTCGCAGACGATACCGAAATTCTTCTCGTTCATCTCCAGAATAAACAGCAGATAGCGTTCCAACTGTGCTTTTTCCATGTGTTTCCCGCCGGCAAGACTGAAATGCAGCACCGGATATTCTGTCCACTCCTTTTCCATCTTTCCGAGAGCAAGCCCTTCGAAGAGATCCTTCCTCCCCTCGAAATAGCTTTGGAAAGTAGAAACGAGCAATGACTTTCCGAACCGTCGCGGGCGGCTCAGGAAGAAGTACGTACCGTCGGTATGTGTCATTCTATAAACATACTCCGTCTTGTCAACGTAAAATTTATCCTCTTTACGTATGCGTTCAAAAGTCTGAATCCCTATCGGATAGAGTTTCCTTTCCATATATGATGCCAATTTCTTTATTCGAGTGTAAAGTTAAGAAAAATCCTTGAACGTGGCAAATCTTTGCTTATAACAAGAAAAAATTTTTTTCGTTCATTTTACCCTCACACCCTCACACTGATAATGTAACTACTTGATATTCATAGATATATATCGAAATAAATGTGTGAGGGGTAGGGTGAGGGGTAACGACCATCCCTCACACACTATTAGCCCCATTTAAGTTCCCCTTACAATAGTGGCACCAAATGTGCTTATATGCTGCACCAAAAGTGCAGCATAGAAATACCGATACCAAATGATAGCTTTGTGACGGAATAATGATTCAACAAGCAGAATTCTTGTTTATTTCCTTTTGACTTCAGGACAAATTACAGTCTAAAAAACAGTTTTTTCAGATTGTTTTTGTATTTTTGTAGAAAAATAGTGAAAAGACTATTAATATTAACATTCCTGGATGTAGTTGAATATATCGGGATAGACAAGGTAAAGAAGACGAACATTAAGGCTGGCAGGTTTCCAATTATAACAAGCTGCAAGGTGGCAAACAACCAGATAGGAACAAGCACAGGTGAATGGCTTACCGTCCCTACATTGGTAAAAGACATAATACAAAGTGTTGCGCGTCGTTTCGTCGATGATACACACCCCTATGGAAATAAAGATTATTGAATAAAAAAGCGATTGGAATACATACAAACTAAAACTTTTGTGTAATTTTGCATCCCGAAGATTGTAGCATGATTTTTATAAGATTTAAAGATAAGTTTTATGTATAGCTTATTGATTGTTGAGGATGATATAGCCTATTCAGTGATGATGCAGAAATGGCTTCAGAAAAAAGGATTTGACGTAGACAAGGTGAGTAGCGTGGGGGCTGCGGCAAAGATGATAAACTCCGAGAAACAATACCATTTGGTGTTGTCGGACTTGAGACTGCCCGACCACGACGGACTGTTTCTTCTCGACTGGATGCGCAAGAACGGCATGGAAATACCGTTTATCGTGATGACGAGCTATGCCGAGGTGCAGAATGCCGTGCTCGCCATGAAGTCGGGAGCAAGCGACTATATTGCGAAGCCCGTGCAACCGGATATCCTTCTGCAGAAGATAAACGATGCGATAAGTGCTGCAAATGATGCGGCGGCTTCTGCTCCTATTGCCGGGAGCAATGAAAAAGGCGGAATTGCATCCGCTCAATCACGCTACATCGAGGGGACGAGCGAGGTGTCGAAACAGCTTTACGATTATGTCAGACTTGTTGCCCCGACACCGATGTCGGTACTAATCCTTGGAGCAAGCGGCACGGGAAAGGAGTATGTAGCCCACCGCATACATGAGCTGAGCCAACGGAAAGACAAACCTTTCTTTGCCCTTGACTGCGGAGCGATACCAAAGGATGTTGCGGCATCAGAATTCTTCGGGCATGCTAAGGGAGCATTCACGGGAGCCGTGACCGACAAGAAGGGAGCCTTTGAGGTGGCAAACGGCGGAACGCTCTTTCTTGACGAAGTGGGGAATCTGTCGTACGACGTGCAGGTGCAACTCTTGAGGGCAATACAGGAGCGTAAAATCCGTCCGCTTGGGTCTACAAAGGAGATTGACGTGGATATCCGTCTTGTCTGTGCCACCAATGAGAATCTTGAAAAAGCTGTTGCCGAAGGTACGTTTCGCGAGGATCTATACCATCGCATCAACGAATTCACCATATATATGCCGGCGCTGAAAGATCGCGGCACGGATATCTTCCTCTTTGCCAATCTTTTTCTACGACTTGCCAATGAGGAACTCGGACGCAATATCATAGGTTTCGACGCCAAGGCATCGGAGATGCTCATGCGCTACGACTGGCCGGGAAATCTGCGCGAACTGAACAATGTGGTGAAGCGTAGCGTGTTGCTTTGCCGTGGCGACAAGATAGGAGTGGAGCAGCTCAATATGTCGATGACTCATACTGCCGCCCCTAAAGACCTTTCGCTTCGCAATGGCGATGAGGAGAAAGAACGTATTCTTTCGGCATTGCGCTCCAGTGGAGGCAACAAGTCGAAGGCGGCTTTGCTGCTCGGCGTAGACCGCAAGACGCTCTACAACAAATTGCAGAAATACGGTATTTAGATTCTCTTCTTCATATCGCCGGCAATATTGCGGAATTCTTCGATAATAATCCTTATCTTCGACGTCAGATCTTTGTCGGTAAGCTTCCCAATGTTTTCAGGCGATAAACATACAAGAATCCCGCATATCTCAGAGCCAATCATCTTCATCAGCGGCAGCGACTTGTGGGCAACATGAGCTACAGTCTGCCGCAAGTCCTTCTCCCCGCAGTCTTGTAAGAGAGATATGAAATTTTCAAGTTCGACGATATAACTACTGAAAATATCCTTCTCGGCATCCTTGTCACCATCGGCAAATGCTGTAAGCTGGCAGAATCTGTCGGTTGTTTCTTCCTTCATTTCTGTAGTAGTGTTGTCAATGTGCAAAACTTTGGCAAGCTTGCTGATGCTGAACGGCTTGAAGAGGCATCCGTCGAAGCCTTTATCGAGAAGCTCGTCCTTGATAGTCGGCTCGTGGGCGGTCATGGCATATACCTTAAGATTCTGTCGCTTACCGATTCTTCCTATAACCTCCGTTCCGCTCATTTCAGGCATTTCAATATCAACAAACATCAATTCCGGTTTAAAAGAATCGATAGCGCTTAGTGCCTCTGCGGCATGTGTAGTGGTATTGACGGTCAGTGTATTTTTGTTGTCAATTCTCTTCAACATCTCTGTCAGCAATTTCAGTTGCAGCGTGTCATCATCGACGATGAGG
This sequence comes from Prevotella sp. UBA746, assembly GCA_002298545.1. Taxonomy (GTDB): domain Bacteria; phylum Bacteroidota; class Bacteroidia; order Bacteroidales; family Bacteroidaceae; genus Prevotella. The sequence continues at coordinate 25,242 of DBKQ01000068.1, read as the reverse complement.
ATTCTCTTGCATGTTACATCGACAGAAACAGTTTCCGGTTCGTTTGTTGGAGTCTCTGCAGATTGGTTTTTCTCTATTTCCAGAGGAATGAAAACGGTAAAGCTACTCCCTTTCCCTTTAGCAGACTCGAGTTTTATCTTTCCGCCAAGCATTTCTACAAGTTCCTTGGTTATGGAGAGTCCAAGTCCAACGCCTTCCGTGCCCTGTGCACCGGCAAGTCTTGTGAATGCCTTGAACACTCTTTCACATTCCTCCTTCGTCATTCCGCAGCCCGTGTCTTTCACGCAGACGGCAATCCATTGCTTGTCGTCGCCAGTTGTTGCCCCCATACTGCAGTCAATAGTCACGCTGCCCTCTGCCGTGTATTTTATGGCATTGCTCGTCAGGTTGTCGATAATCTGTTTAATTCTGAAGGTGTCGCCTCTGTATACATTGTCCAGATTCTTGTCGTCGGCATGCAGAAGCAGCTTTAGTCCCTTTTCTTCAGCCTGTGGCATCATTGCCGTAATGCAGTCAGACAGAAGTCGTGTCGGGCGGAACGGAACGGGATGAGGCTCCACTTTGCCGGCATCCAGACGGTGGAAATCGAGCAATGCCCCCACCAGACTTAGCAAGTGTTTTGCCGAAGCTCCGATATTGTCGATAAATAGTTTTGTCTGTTGGTCGAGACGTGCGTCTTTCAACAGTTCGATAAATCCGGAGATAGAAGCAGCCGGAGCCTTTATGTCGTGGGTAATAGTGAGCAGTAGCTGTTCGCGCTGTTTCATGATACGCTCGGTCTCGTCCTTGGCTTCTTCAATTTCGCACCTGTATTCCCTTTCGCGGCGTATGCTCCTTTTTATATATATGGAAAGGAAGGCGGAAGTTGCTGCTGCGGCAATAGCCAGCAACAAGATTTTGAGCAACACGCTTCGGCGTGCCGCCATGTCATTGTCGAGCGACTGCTGCAGTGCGTTGTGTTCATCAGAGCGGATGTCGGCCATTATCTGTGAGATTCGTTGAGTCAGTTCCATACCCACAATCTGTTGGCGCTGTTCCCCTCGCTTGATATTGCTGTTAGCCCGCTGCTCGTTCATTGCTTGCTGTTGGCGTATGTCGTTCAGTACATTGGCAATGGTATCGGATATGTCAACGTTGTGGCTCACGGAGTCGCTGACGTTCTTCCTTGAGTGGCGTGCCACATGTACCGTGTCGTTGCGTTGTCGGCGGAAGGCATCGGCAAGTCTGGCAAAGAAGGTCTTTTTCGTTTTCTCCACCTCGTATACTGTTTCCTTGTCCTCTTTAATCTCTACAGCCTTTTGTTTCATCATCACCGAGTCTTGTCCCTGACTCAGATTCTTCACCTTTTCCTTATAGAATTTGTCGGCATTGGTATTGCCCATTGTCTTCATCAGCAGAAAGGTGTTTTGGCGTTTCAGTTCCACGAGATATTTCAGGGAGTCGATGCGTGCGGTGTCGCTGTCGTCGCCCAGAGATTTTTTCAGCGAGTCGGCGATGGCGAGTGTGCGTTCCACGGCGTTGTTGAATTCCGGTAGCTTGTCGGACAGTCCGAGACATATTGCTCTCTCCTTGTTATTGACATCGAGCACGCTGTAAACCATACTGTCAGTGAGATTTCGGCGCGACAAGAACTGCTCCTCAGCATTATTGATGAGCATAACCGACTGCGTGTTGCCGTAAACAAGCCATCCGGCGAGGATAATGATAGCAGTCATGAATATATAGCCGATAGTGGCTTTTCCCGTGATGTCAAACTTTATCATTATGAAATTTCTTAATATGTGTATATGGAGCGAATTAGTCTTTTCAGCTGCAAACTTACAAATTTATTCATTAACGGCACAAGGTTCCATAGATATAATGCCATTAGTTTTTTTTGAACCCGTATGTCATGTAATAATAAAAGGTCCCGCATCGGCTTTCTACAAGTGGATGCGGGACAGATAAACAACATCAATTCTCAAAAACTTTCACTTTGCTTATGAATCTCATTAATACTATGCAACTAATAATCAAAATCTTTTATCCATTAATCTTTTACCATTAAGAACTTATGACTTTTCTTTACTTAGCTACATTACCTGTAGCTGGCGAGGTGGTTGTGTCTGCCGGAGCCGGAGTATCAGCCGTCGTTGTCGGCGTATCTGTTGTTGTCGGAGTGTCAGTTGCCGTTGTCGGCACTTCCGTCGTGTCGCTGATGATATACATTCCGTCGCCGGCTGTACTACTTGTTGATGGTGCAGGTTCTGCTGTAGGAGCTGTAACTGTGGTGTCGGCAGTTGTGTCGTTTGCCAAACCATCTGGTGTGTTGTAATACTTAGCGTTCATTGCGAAAACACTGCTTACTGAAACCATTGCGAATGCTGCGATTGCTGCGAAAAACATCTTTTTCATAATTCTAATCTCCTATACTTTAAATTGTTGTTTGAAATTGTTTTTTTATTCTCTCTTAGAACTCCTCCGCAAGTTTCTTTGTATCTGTGGATTTGTTCTTGTTGAACTTCTTGTCGTCGTTCGCTAATTATAGTGCAAGCAGCGTGCCAAAAATCTGAATATTTATGTAAGTTGTTGATAATCAGTATGTCTTGATGCGTGCCATAAAATGTGGTATTGTGGAATGTGTGGAGTGAGTGTGGAATATTTCCACAAAAAAGTTTCCCCACACATTGTGTAGAAATATCTAATTCGTATAATTTATATGGTAATATACATTATTGTCTATATATTTTTTGAGATAATATATTAAAAATGTAACTTTGCAGAAAAATAGGGGGCATGTCGGTATTGTTAAGGTGAAGGCAAGTAAAATCCTATACCATGTTATTGATACTAAGAATAAAATATCAGAAACTACAAAGATTATGTTGAATTGTAATATATCGTTCCGTTGTTGCAAAAGCATTTATGATGTAAAGCAGCAATGGCTTGAGCTTGACAGAAAGGCGCAAGAATTGAACACAAAATACATTGACTATACTTATTATCAGACGTATGAATGGAACGAGTTCCTGTTCCGTCATATCACCAGCGGATTTGGCAAGTTGACAACAGAAATGAGTTATGACCTTGTCCTGCTCAACGGACAGCCGTTTGCCGTTATCCCTATGGCAATAACCCGTATGTCGAAAAAAACTCGTATTCCATCGTGTCGTGTAGCTGGAGTGCTGAATATGTCATGTCCGTATGTTGAAGAATGTTCCGAGGATGTTATTTCTTCCATAGCTGCATATATTCGAAGCCGCCACAAGGGCTTGAAACTAAGTTTTGCTGATGTACCACAAGTTGCACCGCTTAGCAAAGTCATGGGTAAGATATGCTCCAGTGTGAAGGAACGTAGCAGTTACCACGTGCCTCTATCTGAGTTTGCTACCCACGACGAATATGTTTCGTCGCTGCACAAGAACATATACAAGAATATAAGGAAATCATACAATCATCTGAAAACTGACGACAAAACAATAGAACTGAAGCATTTTCGTGGTACCGATATGCCGTCAGATGCTTATCTTATGGAGTTATGGAAGCTATATTTCCGTCGCAAGATGGCATGGAGGCACAAGAAAATCAGTTGGTTGTCTATGGTTGTAAACAATGTCAAGGCTATGATAGAAACTTCATTGGGATGTGCAAGTCGCAGCTTGAAGCTACTCTCAGTAGCCGAACTTTACGTACTTGAAATCGACCATCGTCCGGCTGCCTTCATGATTGTATATCGCCATCGCAACCATCTCCTAATGCCGAAGCTTGCTATCGACACCTCTTTCAGCCGTTATTCTCCGGGAATTCTGTTGATACTCGAATCATCGAAAGAGTGGATAGAAGAGGGCGTGGCAGATTTCGACATGTGTCGTGGCGACGAGAGATACAAAAAGGAGATGGGAGGTATAAACGAGCCACTCTGCAGAATTGACAAGATATTGAAATAAAAATATTATTATTGGATATTTCGAATGAAAAATCCGCCATAGCGCATACCTATTGCATTTGTGTGCTATGACGGATAAACATTGGCTTCATCTTATTTTACAGCTCCGTCGCTGCTATATGTCCGGTTGCTCTTTATTATGACGATATTGTTGCGGTCCACCGTTTTATATACAGCCTTGCCGTTGCCGGCATCACGCTTTGCCGAATATATTGCCGAAGGCTCTGCCACGACAAGACGTATGCTTGCTTCGGCTCCGCCATCCTTCGAACGGGCAGTTATTGTTGTTTCGCCAACGGAGAGGAGGGTTACGAATCCGCCGTTCACCGTTGCCACGCCATCGTTGCTGCTTGTCCAAATAATTCTGCGGTCGGTGGTGTTTGTCGGAAGCAGTGATGGGGTGAGGGCAATGTGTCCCTCGTCGAGAGTTGCCGTCATGTCAGACTCTGCAAAAGTAATCGACTGCGACAATACGGGTTCCTTCTGTTTTGTTCGGCGATAGAGGAAGGGTAGGGCGAGAGAATTAGAAGTGTATAGGGCGAAACGGGCATAGCTGCTCTCCGGAGTATTGTAGCGCAGAGTGCCGTAGTCAGCTTTGCCATTTGTTATTGTTGCTCCGTCGTAGCCCAGTTCTATCGCCCATTGCGTGTTTCCTTCGTTCCATGCCAACTTCTGTTTGCCAGCGGCAGCAAGTTGTCTCCCATACTGGTCGGTCATTGTCCATAGGTCTCCTTCTGCCTTGCCAAGCGTGAAGCGAAGCACGTCGGGACTTGTAACATCCGTTGTCGATGCTATTGTCATGGCATCAAGATACCCCGAAGTCTCCATCCCGTCGAGATCCGCTGCAGCGCAGCCGTTGCGGTATAGCATCAATACATCACCGTCGGCGAGCGTGCTCTTCTTCGTCATTTTCTCGTAGGTCCATCCCAATGGCGACTCCAGTTCCGTGCCAGTAGGTTCGTCGTATTCTATTGCGATGGAATTGACATACACGGAGCCTTCGCTCGTTCCGCCCTGCAGCGTGATGCTTGCCCCGTCGGTGGCAAAAGCAGGAATGTCAAGCTTCTTGTTTATATCAACATAAACGTTCAGGTCTTTCGACACCCACTGACCGAACCAACTGTCGCTGGCAAAGTCGTCGGGGCGCAGAGTATAGAGCTGTGTGTCGCCGTCGCTAACCGATAGCCCCACCTGTCCCGACTTGTTGTTTGAACACATGCTCAGCGTTACCGCCTTTACCTTGCATCCTTGCCATCCCTCGAGATATAGCGTTGCCTTCCTGTTGCGTGGAATCTGGTTGTAGCGGTTGCCAGTTGTTGCTCCGTAGTCGTTTTCAAAATATGCCCATGAGTCTTTTGGCACCATTCCGCTTGCTGCCAGGGCAAACTCCCCCGTCGTCTTGTTGTATTCCACTATACGGTATACCACTTCGGCGGCGTCAATGCCGACAGTTGCCGACAATAAGGCGATAAAGCCTATTGCTCTGAAAATAAAACTCTTTGTATTTTCCATATTCTTGTTGTAATCATTTATTCATCTGCAAAATTATTCATTTAATGTTAGCTTTACAAATTATATATGCAAAAAGAAGAAAAGTTTCAAAAATAAGAAACAGATCAACAATTATAAATTTGCTGAAAAAGGCTATATGCTTATGTTAGAACGATAATAGGGACAATAGAAGATAATCTTTTCATTGTACAGTTGATTGTCGTGAATTGTCTCTATTGTCATTGTATTATTAAGAATAATAATGTATATTTGCACACAAGAAATATTATCTACAGCATTATGAAAAAGAGAATTACAGCGGCGTGTATATTTATTTGCTCAGCATTAACGGCGTTCGGACAAGGCAAAAGCATAGACGAACGTATTGGGACGGCTATGAACAACAGCGACTGGAGCGAGCTTAGAGAATTGTACTCCACTGAGGGGCATAATCTGCAAACGCCATATCTGCACACTTTGTCGAAGTTCTTCATAAGTCAGTTTTACAACTTGCCCGACAGTGCCATAGCACAGGGCAATGTGATAATGGACAAATACCAAAATGAACTGAGCGCATCACTTCCTGTCATCGCCTATTTCATGGCAGAAGATTACTCACGATTGGGAAACAACAAAACGGCTTTCAAGATAATGCACAATCTTAACGAGGCATATAGACAGTCGGGAGTGGAACCGAATCAGAATTACGTAAACATTGAAGACATATACAGAGTTTATTCAGAGCAACCGGCGTTCTCCGTTACAAAGCCAAGGCATGATACTTCTGCCAGTCTTTTCTATCGTTATTACAGCGACCAGCAGGGCAAAAGTCATAAAAATCTTTATATCGGCACACAATTTAACGGCAAGGACATGAAGGTTATATTTGACACTGGAGCCGGAATAAACATGATAACAAGAGTTGTGGCGGAGAACGTTGGCGCAAGGATTATAAAGACAAAAGGAATACAGTTCAACGGCTTTGGTATAGGAAAATCTGAAGAAATCGCATTTGTAGACTCCATAAAGCTTGGAGATGTGACGTTTCGAAACGTTCCCTTCTTTATATATGACTTCAAAACCGGCAACGAGAAGGTTGATGAAAAATTAAAGGAAATAGATATTAACTGCGTAATTGGAAACCAAATGATGATGCCGCTGGGTGAAATTTGTTTTGACTTCAAGAATATGCAGCTAACGATTCCACATACCATGTCTGCAGAACCTGCATTTGCCCCGAACTTTTTCTATTCCCCAGAACATTTATTCATGGTGCAAATAACAGACGGATTGTCTGGCAACAGGATTAAGGCTCTCTTGGATTCGGGTGCGTCTGAAACAAATCTAAAATACCATTATTACAAGAATCACGAAAATCTGTTTGCCGGTAGAGTCGCCAATGATTCCATCAATGTTGGAGGACTTGGTGGGGCACACATCGGCATAAAAGTATTACCGACATACTGGAGTTATGAGATAGCAGGAAACGAATACAAAGCAGACTGCATTTATATAGAAATAACCAGCATTCAGAATAATGATTCATACGACTGCCTCTTTGGACTTCAAACAATGACCTGCCACAACAAAATGCGACTGAATTTCAAGGATATGTGGATGAGGTTTGAATAACCGCAGACTGTCAATCTTCAGCCGACGATACAATTCTCAGCAATTCGGTATTAACGTGGTCGTTCTCCTGCACGTTTCGGTCGAGAATGCCCCTTATGGAATAGTTGCACTCGCCGCAGATGTCCACACCGATAAGACTGTTGTGGCGCAGAAGGGTAACGAGTAGGCGCTTCAATTGTGGAAGTCTCGTAGTTCCCTGATCCCAGTTTGTGGTGTCGTCGGCAGGCGAGAGCACGTCTTTGTCAACGGAAATGTAAATTGGGTGTGCCAAGTGCATATTGTAGAACTCTTGCCAAGCCTGACGGTCGCTGAGCTTTGATTCGGGGAAACACACTAACCTGCTGGAATACTCCGCTGGGATGTTGGCGATGAGCCCGTCGGAAGTGCCAACGAGAACCACACGGTCTACATTCGGGTTAGTGTCGAGCACGCTCTTCACCCAGTCGCCGCAAGTAAGTATCTGGTCGAAGAGGGGCGGCTGCATGTCGGGATGGTGGTCGAATACCACGAGCGTAAACTTCTCCCTAATCTTGTCGGTAAAGAAGCGCGACACATAATGATAGTTGCCGGAGTCGATGAAGTGCAAGCCATGCGGACTTACATTCTTTATCTTTCGGCAAATTTCCACTGCCGCCTCGCCGTCGCAGAAGCAGTCAGTCCCGCTTATTCCGCTACAGTCTATCCATTCAGTATCAGCATCCTTATAGAAACTCTCCTCCTTATAGACATTGGAGAAGTTCATTACAACAATCTTTTTCTGCATATACTCTGCTGTTCTATTAATAACAATATATAAAAGCGGATATCAAATTATGTGCCAAAGGGAATATCAAGCAATATAATTTAGTTTTCTGTATCTCGGCTTTCCACAAATTACTGAATAAAACACTCATAAATTACTGAATAAATTAGCAATAAATTACTGAATAAATTGTCCACAAATTACTGAATAATCAAAATTTTGAAATTCAAAATAAAGCATATAGCTTGTGCAATTAAGATTTATTACTGTCCGCTAAACATTAATAATTTAGATTATAGATTCCCTAAATAAAAACGCTCCAAGGCTGTGTTATTTGCCTTGGAGCGTTTTTATACAGATTCAAGAAATTTTATTCTATTGTCAGCTTGTCAAACAGCATCTTGTCGATGCCTTCGCCGGATAGTCTCACCTTATAGCTGCCGGCGTTGGTCTGCGTGCCAGTGGTGATGCTTGTGTTGCGGCGTTTGGTCTTCTTCTCCGGAGTCTTCACGAAGGTGATGTCGTCTTCCTTGTAGACAACGCCGTTGAGGTCGGTAATCTTCACGTGCAGCGTGCGCTCCTTTTCCGGGTTGTAGTAGCGGAAGCGCAGGGCATATACCTTTGCCACGCCAACATTATATTCAAAGGTCATCACGCCCTTGTGGAGGATGCCTTCTGCCGTTATCGCACTGTTGGTTTTAGGTGGCAGCAAACTGTCGGGAGTTGTCGTGTAGGTCTCCTTCTCGAAATCCTCCCACATCGTCTTGCTCTCTTTAGAAGGTTTTGTAGCAATAGGCTTCATGTTGTGGTTTGTTGTTGCAATGGCGATAGCCGAAATGATAGCCTGTCCGGCATTTACCTTCGGGAAGTCAATCTTTATCTCCTTGCCAGTGTTGTGGATATTTAGCACCCGCTTGTATGGCTTGCCATAGCGAGCCTGTGCCCACAGGTCGAGGTTGTGGATACACGTACTGTCATTAACAGCCACGTCGAAGAGGCGCAGTCCCTCATAATCAGTAGTTTCCGATGCTCCTCTGCCATACCAAGGTTCCACGAAGTACAACTCTATGCGATAGTCGCCAGGTTCAGCCGGTATGGTGTAAGAGAGCAGATGTCTGCCGAAGCGAGACGTGCGGAACAAAGGCGAAGTGAATAGGGTTGGAGAGTAAGTTTGACTCGCCTCATAAGGGCTTGTCTCCTTCTTGAACTTGCTGCCCCACGATGTAGACCAGTTTGTATTGTCCTGCATCCATGTCAGTCCAAAGGAGTCAGTATAATCGTCGCCGCCGCAGTTTATGCGTGCTATATAGTTGTAGCCGTTCTCCGGCTTGATTATGTCTTCATTCCAAGAATGATAAGACGGAAGGGCGAGAGAGTCTGCCACTACAGCTTTGCCGTTATGATAACCACGGGCAACGAGGGCATCGCCGTTGAGCTTCACATTATAGAACTTAAACAGAGTTGTATTGTCTTTTTTGTTCAGAACTTTTGTTGCATTCCATGAACCGCACGACAATGTAATCTTCTCGCAGTTGCTGTAAACACGTATGCTGTCTTCGTGCAGAGCCGGAACGATATATAATACAGGTTCCTTGTCGGCACTGATGTAATGCGACTTGTACATATAGAAGGCATCTACCGGTTGTTCCCAAGGGGTGAAAAGTCCCTTGTGGTTAAATGGTCCCACCTTGTCAATCAATCTGAAGCCCTCCTCCGGCTGTCTCCTTCCCGGATTGTCATGACTCTGCAGCGTCCACAAGAACTGTCCGCAGACGCTGTCTTTCACGCTTTCTGCCAGCTGCACCTTGCGCTCCAATATATCACATTGCTTTTCCTCAGTATAGCGTTCTCCGGAATGATTGCCCAGTGTGCGCCATGCCCCATATTCACCATTAAGAAGTTGGTCGTTGCGAGAGAGTTCCTTGGCATATTCCTCAAGTTTTCCGCCATACGTTCCGCTCCAGTTCTGCACCACGTTCCAGTCTGTTCCCTCACCGCCGTTGCAAGTTGTTACGAGGCGTTGAGAACCACAGGTAGGGTCGAGCTGACGGATAATGTCGGAACACTCCTTTGCAAACTCCGCAGGGATAGTACTCTCGTTTTGCAAGCCCCACAGGATAATCGACGGCGAGTTGCGGCGCTCCTTTACCCATTGTATTAGATGACGCTTGAAACTCTCTTTAAACTGAGGAGTGTCATACCATATATGAGCTGAGAACTGTGGCCACCAAAGAATGCCGTTCTCGTCTATAATCTTTTTGTACAACAGGTTATGAGGCTGATGAGCATCGCGGAAGGCATTGAAACCGGCTCCCGTTACCTCTTTCATTCGTGCCTCAATCTGTTCGTTGGAGAAGGCATGACTTTGTCCGAAGAGATGCTCATACTCACAAACGCCATTGATAAACTCCGGCTTGCCGTTAAGATAAAAACGCTTGTCGCCGTCCTTTCTGGTTAGCGGCCACGAGATAGAGCGGAAACCGAACGGAGTAAGCAGGTCGTCGGTAGCCTTGCCGTTGCGTTTAATCATAGAGTTCAGGTTATACAGATACGGCTTCTCCATCGTCCAGCGTTTCACATCCTTCACAGCCTGTTGCTGTCGGATCGTTTTGGTCTCGCCTGGTTGCAGCGTAACCTCGTCGGTAAGGCGTAAAGTCTGTTTTCCGCTCTTCTCGGAGAGTTTGTTGATAAGCTGGAATGTTGCAGCCTCAGTACCGTAGTTCTTTACTTCGGTATCAACAAACAAGCTGTCGCAGTTCTGGTTAGACCAAACATGCACGCCGAATGGTTCGATGCGCACCTTGTCGGTAATTTCCAACACCACCGGACGGAAAATGCCAAACGGCTGTGAGCCTTCGCTGAATCCCCATTCCGAACTGCATCCACCGCAAACCCATGGCATATCGGTAATACCTTTCGGGTGATTGATTCTAACCTCAAGTTTATTCTCCTTGCCGGGAAGAACATTATCCGTAATGTTTATAGTTTCCGTCGTTCTGCCAATATCATAAGAACCGAGCTTCTTGCCGTTGAGAAGAATGTCGCAATATGTTCCAACGCCCTCAAAGCGCAGGAAATATTCCTTGTTCTCAATGGCAGGAGCCACAAACGATTTCTTGAATACAGCTTTGCCGTGAAGGTTTCCGTGTTCCTTCTGCAAAGCTCCGTAATAGTCGTCGAGGTTAAACGGAATATCTTTAGTAAAAGTCTTGCCGTCGAACGAGATCTGCCATTTGTCGTTGAGACTTACAGACGTGCGCTTGCCCACAGGTTCAGGGGTAGGGAAGTACACTTCGCTCTTTCCCATCGGCACACTTGTGGCAACGGCAATGCCGCGCTGTCCGCTGTTGTTCACAGCACAATAGAAATGGTAGACCACTCCGTTGTGCTTCACCACATAACTCTTGTGGGCAAACATTTCGTCATAAGGTTTCGACGGAATGATAAGATCCTCGCCCTGCCAGTCGTACCAGTGAATCATATCGCGGCTGCAGGCAAAGGTGTTGTATGCATTATATTCCCTCGTAGGGTTGAATGCCGAGAAATAGAACATAACATATAGGTTGCCCATCTTCACAATCTGAGCATCGCCGGTGATAGTACCGTCGGAATCATGGGCAAAGATAGGATTTCCTTCATATCGAGTCCATTTCTTCATGTCGTTGGAGAAGGCAACGCCGATACGCTCGCCCTTAGGGTGAGTGGCGTTCTTTCCGCCGGCATTGTAATACATCATAAACTGATAACCGAAGCGCTTCTTGTCAACACGGTAGATCATACTCTTATATTGAGTCATGTACTCCCACCACTGAGCCTTCTTGTCGTTGTAAGACAAAGTCGGCTTGCTGAGGGTTTCCCATGGATGAGCCTTCGTTACATCTTGTTTCGTCGAGGCGAGACCGATACTCAGCGGTGCGTTCACAGCCTCGTAGCCGGTGCCTTCGCCGCCAATATACGTCATCCAGTATCGACCTTTGTATTTTTCAATCTCATAGGATCCGCCCCATGTATAGTCGATAAGAGCCGGGAAACCGCCTCGTTGGTTTTTGTCCCACTCGTTGCCGGTGCCGTATTCGAGCACTCTGCCAAGAGTGTTCCAGTGGAGCAAGTCGTCGCTTTCGGCGAGCCATGTCTCGTAGCCGCGTCCGTCGGTACCGTTCTTGCCATTGTAGCATACGTAGGTCATATACCATTTACCGGCTTTTTGGAAAACCGTTGGACAGTCAATCTTATGATAGTTGTCGGTCGGTGCCACCACCATACCATATTTGTATGGTGTGCGTGCCGCCTCGTAGACACGTTTCATATCGGCCTGACTGACAACCGTCGTACTCGCAGCTGAACGGTTCTTCGCTCTGCGTTGTGCCGAAGTAGTTACGGCAAACAGTGCAATGAGGGATAAAAGAAAATATAGTCGTTTCATAAATTTCTACATAAATAGCCAGTCAACTTCAGTTCCAGCTCCGTTAAGTTTAGCGTCGCGGATTTTTATCTCGCTGCCGGTAAATCCAGCTACCATGATGATACCCTTTGGCAGATTAATTACGTGGTGTCCTGCCGGGAAATGGTAGGCATGAATATTGGCGATAGGCATCTGAGTGAGAATCAGTCCGTTGCTGATAACAGGCTCAGCCTGTCCATATTCGTTTCCTGTAGCGTCAGTCTCGAGCTTTGGCGGACGGGCGAACTTAGTCTGGTCGTCTACAAAGAAACCAACGAGAAGCTTTACAGGTTTTTTGCTTTCAAACTCCACACTGATACCTTTGATGCGTGCCGTGTCGCGGTTCAATACGAGCGCTTTCATCCCTTCCAGTTCTGTGGCAAGAGTATCAACAGCTTCATCACGACCGATAAACAGCTTTGCTCCTTTCTTCAAGGTAACAGTCTGATAGTCGCTCAATAGTTTTACATAGCCATTTTTCTCATTTCCCTTATAAGATAGGGCATCGGAAACCTTGACAAAAGACTCTTTCTTGATAGCAGACTTATCAACAGAAGTCAAGTTCTCGATATTCTTCTTCAGATTGTTGAGCTCCTCCTGATAAACAGGCATCATCTCCTTCCATGTGCTGAACTTGCCGCCATCGCCGCCCACAGGAATTCGTCGCTGTGATGTGAGCATACTATTGGCATTATAATATGTGTCCTTTGTTTCTTCAACAAGACTCTTATAGTAGTCGTCGCTCTTTTCGAGCAGCGGCACAGCCTTCTGGAGATATTCCACATCCTTCGACCACTTGTAGTTCAATACCTGTTCGGCTGCGAGCACCTTGTAGCGGAAAGAATATGCAAAGTCGCGATAGCAGTTCATGTCGTTCACAAGTCGCATAAACTCGTCCTTGTTCTTTGAGATATTATTGCTAAGTCCTTTGAGAGCCTCCACAGCCTTGTCGCCATGACTGACACATTGGTTTACGATATCGAGAGGCAGTTCGCCTATATGTTTCTCGTGTTTCCACTCCTTCTCCACATATTCGATAAGTTTTTCGCCAGTAGGACCGCAACTCTCGTAGAATCCCGGATATATGGTGTATTTATAAGGATTGACAAGCTGACTCATCTTCATGCCGAGCAACAGACACTGGCGGTTGCCCTCCGTTATGCCGAAGCGGCGCAAGAGCTTAGGAGCAATCTCTCCACTCTCGTCGTAAGCTTCGATAATGCGTCCGGCAGTGATGGTATCAGTGCCATAGAAATCGGCAAGCGTCTTCTTCCAATACGTCTTGTCTTCGCCGCGATGACAGTTCCAGGAATATCTTCCCCAAGCCTGATACCACATCCAGTCGCGGTCGATCTGCAATTCCCTTTTGCCGTCAGGCAGTTTGTCGGCAGAATAAGGCCAGTCCCAGTAGTTTGCCTGTGGATACAGATGCAGTCCGTTGGCATGGTGCACGTTGTGCATAGCCTGCACCGTCTTCTCAATAAATGCCGGAGAGCTCCATCGCCACGGTTCAAGGTTGGCAAGAATATGCACGTTGCTGATATGCACAGGAGCAGCGGCTGCAAGCTGTCGGTGGGTCTCAGCCCATGGACCCTGCGGCTGATAAGTGGTAAGCGACTCGCCAGTGTACTTGCTCATCGTGTAGATGTTCTTGTAATAAGGCAGCGCCTCGTGGAGTACGCGTGGTCCGTCGGTATCGTGAGAGCGCAGGATGATAGGCGGTTCGTCGGTTCTGCCCGAAGCCTTCAGTCCGTCCTTGATACCCGGAATTATAGTTTCGTTCATCCACTTGATGTCGTTCTCAATGCCCGACATCGCCTCGCCCAGACAAACAAGGAATCCAACGTTGGGATAGTTTTCAATAAATGCCGCTATGCTCTTTCTTGTGTAGTCAGCGATGAGAGGCGTGATAGGGCGGTTGCGGTCTTGCGTCTTTATGCCATAATGGTCAGCAAAAGGTTTCGACACGATGATATTATAGAACATCTGAATTATGCGGATGCCGCGTTTCTGAGCCTCGGTGGTAAGAAACGAGAACATCTCCTGATTCTTTTTCATTGTGGCGTCGTCTACTTCAGGGGCAAAAGGATAGTCCTTGAGCTTTACGAGCGAGGCAAACGGATGACCGTTCCACAGAAAAACGGCATTCATGTTGTCGGCAGCCAGCATGTCGAGATATCTTATCCAGAGCTGCTTGTCGTAGAACCATGGGAAATTCTCCGGAGTATAAGGATATTCATATACCTTATGCCCTGGCAGATAAACCGTTTTCTGCAGTCCCACGCAAGCCCCGCGCAGTTTCATCTCCGGAGCATCGATAATAGTGTATGGAATTTCTAACGAGCCGTTAGTCTTGAAGTATTCCATAAGTCGGTTAGCACCATAGATGGCACCCGAAGCATCGTTACCGACAATATTTATCCTCTTGCCCTTGCGAAGCAACGAGAAGCCTTCGGCAGGCTTGCCGACAGTGTCGGCAGCCACTTCGATACTAATCTTGTAGCCCTTAGGCATAGACTGTATGTTGTTGGCGATAAGCGCCGCCGCATAATCCGTCTGTGGCAGCGACTGCATGGTAGTAACTGTAGTTTCCTTGTTTCCGCAAGAAGCAAGCGTCGCAGCTACGGCAAAGGCAAAAAAAGTTTGTCTTATAGTCATTTCCTATTTTAATATTCTATTTTTATTTCTTTGTTTACAGGAATTTCGTATTCCTTTCCGCCGATGATGAGTTTGCCTTTTCCGCCATCGCTCTTCACCGTTACGGTGTGGGCATCCATCTTCACCTTAATTTCTCCAAAAGGAGTAGGTACGGAACCTTGCATGTGTTTCAAACTGCCGAGCGCAGGTCTTACCTCATATTCCTCATATCCCGGTTTCGTTGGCTTAACACCGAGGAAATACTTACCGATAAGATATATAGGACTTGCTCCCCAGGCGTGGCAAAGACTCTTGCCGTAGGGTCTGCCATACATTGCGAGATGCTCAGTACCCTTATCGGCAAGGTTGAATTTCTCCCAGAAACTTGTGGCGCCCTCGTCGAGCATTCCGCCCCAATATCCATCAATATAAGGCATTACACGATTTTGGTATCCCATCTGACAATCAGCTTCGAGCTCGTAGAAAAGCATGTAAGGTGTTGTGATAGGTTCAATGTCGTAGTTATACAAAACAGAATCCACGAGCTCCCTCTTGTCATCATCGTCCACCATATCATATATAATGGCAAAGATATTAGGGAAGGGCGTGATGTCGCGGTTCATCTTGCCGTCTTCGATGGCATGCAAAAATGCCTTGAAGTCGTCGTCCCAGAAAGTAGGCTTCAGCTTTGCCTTGAGATCGGCAGCCAACTTACCGAACTTGTCGGCATCTCCAGCGTATTCAGTTGTTGTTATGCTACCCTGTGGAGGATTCTGCAGAGGGTTGTCTCTCAATACGGCAGCGCAAGTTTGCATAGTCTCAAACGCTTTGCAGAGCAGAATCTGCTCGAAGCATAGAGTACCGTGCTTGTGCATCGGGAAGTCCACCCAGTCCACGAAAATCCAGTCGTCTGGCTGGCCCTCTGCCATGCCGTCGCTGTTAAGTCTGCCGAGTACATACTGCATAAGCGTCTGCATCTTGGGATAAATCTCGCGCACGAAGGCAATGTCGCCAGTGTACATATAATAGTCGAGCACCGACTTAAACCAATAGAACGTGTAGTCCATGATAGTGTTTATATGTGCCGTAACAGGGTCTTTCCCTCTAAGTTGCCTTATTGTTCGCTTAACACATTCAGTGTCGAAGCGCAAGTAGTAGTTCATGAGATACGACTGAATGGCATCTCCCGACCATGTCCAGCGGTCGCGCTTTATGCCGTCCATGAAGAACTCGCGGGTTGTCAAGTCCATAGTATAAGCCGCCACTTCCCAAATTTTGTTGATTCGGCTATTGTCGCATTTGAAAGACCCCGACTTCTTGTGGGTGAACTCTGAATACTCGTAGTCCATAGAAACATCAGAATATGTTATCATGCCGCGTGCTTCCACCATAACATAGCGGAAAGCCTTGCTGTCGTCGAGTACTATTTCCACTTTCTCGTTCTCATATTCGTTTTGCCTGAGGTCAAGTCTGTCGAGAGTTTCGCAGTGTTCCATGTCGAGAGCCTCTTCACGGCTTTCGCCATAGTATATGTTAATAATGCCCTTGCCTATAACTTCCTTTAATCTGATGTAGCCGAAGGTTTCCAGTCCGAAGTCAAACAACCATTTGTTTGCCCCAATCTTTTCTTCATCCACAGGCTGCATTTCCGTACGTTTTAGCTGGAATGTAGACGGTGGCGTATCGATACTGTCGAAGTTCCACGAAGCGGCAGGCACGTAAATTCCCGAACCATGTGCCACACCCTTCTCGTCAATCCAAATCTTGTCTTCGTAAGTGGCAAGCCACAACGAATCGCTCTTTATCGTTCTTCCTTTTACGAACAGTGTTGGCGGTGTTGCCTGATTATGAATCTTTATGTTGATGCTGTGTTCGCCAGCCGGCACGGTGAATTTGCCCGGCATGCCAAACTGCAGTTTTCCGTCGAGCATCAAGTTGAAGTCGCCCTCGGTGGCGATGGTTATCGTTTCTTGCCTGTCGAGGTTCACCTTTGTAGAGAATTCCACAGTAGGGTAGTGGCTGTCCTGTTTCCAGAACGGCGGGAACATAGCTCCACGCTCCGTTCGACGGTTGTTGAACTTGTTACCGAGCCACACCTCGAAGTCGCCCGGATACCATATCCATGTTGCTTTATTTTTAGATTTCTTTTCCATAACGTTCCTCTGTAATTTGTTCTAATGATTTTCCGCGAGTCTTTGGAGTCCAGATAGCTCCGATGAGCAGCGACACGATGAGCAATGCCATCATGAGATAAGCTGCAAGAGTGAAGCCCTCGCCCTGTTCGCCGTAGATATTCACGAATACCAAGCCCCATGCAGCTGATAGTCCTCTAACCATGAAGAACATGATGCCCTGGGCTGCAGCACGATATTTTGCCGGGAACAGCTCCGAAGCCCACAGGGCATAGAAACCCTGCACCGAGATACCGCCCTGAATACCCCAAAGCAGAGTAAAGAAGAGCAGTCCGCTCATGCTGCCGATACCTATTGTTACAATCATCACCCATGCCAACACGGCGGCACCAACGCCCACGATATACAGCATGCGCTGGTTCACCTTGTCTACGAGCATCGAGAATACGAAAGTCATGCCGATAATGATAACCCACTGTCCGGCAGAGAGCATGTTAGCCTCGCCGTTAGACAGTCCGCCGGCCGTTTCATATATATGCTGCTGGAAGAATCCCATCACGGAGCTCACGAGGTTCCATGTCAAGTACATTCCGGCAAGGAAAAGCATCGTCCTGACGTTCACCTTGTTTGAGAACAGCGTGCCGAAGGAAGCAAAAACGCTCTTGCCCTTTTGGGTATCTCCTGTATTGTTCTCTTCAGCCTTCGCCGCCTTCCATTCAGCCGATTCTTCGAGTTGTCTCTGCAGAAGCCATGCAATGAGTGCCACTACAAAGAGCGAGGCAAACACGATGCGCGAACTGAACACGTTGATGGCAGCCGCTGGAGCATCGCTGCCGATAATCTGTGTTGCAGCCTGACTGACGAACGGAAACATGAATCCCGCCTCGGCATTGTTTGTAGGCGGAGCAAGAAACCAGCCCAAAAGCAGGATGATAAGCGGACCGATGCCCCATGCCATCTGCGAGATGCCGATGTTACGTCCGCGGTTGTTGATTTCCGAACTCTCCGAGATATATGTCCATGATGCCGGCACGCCCACGCCCACGCTGATTCCCGTTACGAGGAAACCGGCGAGAAGCATCGGGAAGTTTGTCGTGAAAACCACGAGCAACACACCGAGCATATATATAAGCATGTTGTAGGTGTATATCGCCTTTCTGCCGTATTTGTCGGCAAGGAAGCCACCGATTATAGCTCCTATTGCCGCTCCAAGACAGTTGGCGCTGATAGCATTCAAGAATCCGAGATGAGCCTCGGTAAGTCCGAGATAACTCTGCCACAAAGACAATCCGCTGGCGCCGGCAACGATGGCTCCGGCGTCAAGATAGTTAGTAAGAGACACGGCGATGGTGCTCTTCAAACTGCTTTTATTATTTCCCATATTTCGATTATATTATTATTTTCGTTTATGCGTACTTCTTTATAATAACGTAAAAACATGGGTTTTGTACTACATTCTGTGTATATCACGCATCCGTCATTCCTTCCACGTCTATTCTTCAACACACAAGGTTTGCGGTACTTGTCAAGTAGAATTTATAAAAAAAGTTTTTTGTAAATTTACCCTCACACCCTCACACTCCTCTCAACCCCCTTTTGTTTATAGGGGTTTCAAGTGTGAGGGTAAGTGTGAGGGTGTGAGGGTAAGTGTGAGGGTAGACCTTCACAAAAAAATATATTCTACATTATAGTAGTCTTCCTGCTTTTTTATATATAATTATACAAATTCTATAATAGGAATTGTATAAAAACATTCCGCAGGCATTATTTTGGTTCATTTGGAATTCGGAGTGATCCGCCAATCCGCCGGTAATGCCTTTGGCATTTTTACTTGCCAGAGGGCGATAAACATAAAAACAAAGAAAATCATTTGCAACCTGTAAAGCAAAAATCCGCAGACGTGGCTGAAACGTTCAGCTCACATCTGCGGATCTTCTGTATTTATATTTTTCCCCTTACCCCATTCAATAAGTAGTCATACCTTTTATTTTCTATTTCATTATGCTGTCGACTTCATTGGTTAAATGTTGTATTGAGAAATGAGAATAGGAAGAAAAAATATGCGTGTACTATTTATTCGGAACATCCTTAAGACTGACATCTGATGGCGTGCGGGTTAGATGTGTCTCCCTTAAAAAGGGGGATTTTTATAGTCTATTGATTCCTTTAAGAGATTGGACATACTTATATCTTTTAAATCTTCAATATGTTTTATCAGATTATCATAGTTTTCAAGATTTTCCATTTCCTCACGCCTTGCTTTACTAAGCCTGCAAAATTCTTCCTCTTTTTCAAGTCCGGCAAATCTTCGCCCGCATAGATTGGCGGCAATGCCTGTTGTTGAGCTTCCGCTGAATGGGTCAAGAATCCAGTCGCCTTGATTGGTTGATGCCAGTATCATTCTTACAAGTAAGCGTAGAGGCTTTTGCGTGGGGTGCTTGCCACAGGTCTTTTCCCAGCGCCCGATGGCAGGCATACGCCACACGTCGGTCATTTGCTTGCCGTCGTTCAGTTTTTTCATCAAGTCATAGTTGAACTTGTGTGGAACTTTACGCATTTTTCTTGCCCAAATGACAAACTCTGTGGAATATTTGAAGTAGCGGCAGGATATGTTGACAGGAGGATTGGTCTTTTCCCAAGTGATTACATTCAGTATCTTATAGCCCAACTCTGTAAGGCAATTAGCCACTGAAAAGATATTGTGGTAAGTTCCACTTATCCAAATAGTTCCATTGTCTTTCAACTTATCACGACACAAGCGCAGCCATTCCATATTGAATGCCATCATGTCCTCCTGCGACTTTCCTTTGTCCCAATCGCCTTTGTCTACACAAACGACCTTGCCGCTCTGCAACGATATTCCACCGTTGGAGAGAAAATAAGGAGGGTCGGCAAATATCATGCTGAACTTAAAGTCAAACTCCTTGAGAAGTTTGAAACAGTCGCCATGAGCAAGGACGAAATCATTACGTGAAGATTTATAATATGTTTGTATCACGTTTATAAATATTTTTTATTTCTGCAATAAACTCAGGAAGTGTTGTGAAATTGTATACCCTTGGAATTTCATTATATGCTTCTTCCAACTTTGATTTTGCAGAGTTCCATCCCTTTCCGTCTGTTATCCACACGAATTCAAAACCATCAACATTTTTTATTGCAGCTGATAATTCTCTGTATGCGCGAGCGACTTCGTTTAGTTTAGAACCTCCCTCATTATAAAAATTAACTTCTATCAAGAATGTTTTTGACTGTGTCTTTATAACGAAATCAAAACGCTTTTTGTCAGTTCCCAACACATCTCTTAGCTCATCGTATTCTGTGGAATAAACCTCTGTACCATGGGGAATGCCATTTGTTTGCAAAATTCTATGCAGCAAAGATTCTGTGGCATCTCCACTTCTATTTTTTCTCGCATGTGTGTCAAGACCAGCCTCAACTCCAAAAACATAATCAACCAAATCATGTACGTCCTTATTCTTAAAGAAAACGGCAAGGCCTGTTTCATTGAAAAACTTCATAATTCCATCGACAGATGAGAACAAAGTTTTTATCAATTTTATCTCTCCATCAACATCTATGAACTTTTTCTTGCCTTCTCTTCTTGTGGCTATAAGAATGTCAAGTACGTTGAAAACCTTAGGATCTCTATTCCAAAGTGCTTTTACAGCCGAGTACAAGTCATCCTTGCCCAACAAAAAGTTCAGCATATTTAAACTGATTTCTATGTTTTGCACATTACGACGTATTTTATTGAAATCTGTATAAAAGTCAAGAGTTGCATTTGTCTCCTTCAATTGAGACATGAATCTATTAAAGTCCTTTTCCATAAGATGGTATTTCTTCTGCCACAAAACATGTGGAATTAGTAATGTTATATGTTTTATTCTTTTCTCTATTTTTATAATTACGCACAAGTATCTCTGAAATCTTCCCTCGCTTTGCTCCGTTTGCATTCACATTGCGAGAAGCCATAACTCTGTCTATATAGTAATCTGCATATAAGACATCGAAGAAATTGTCTGTTTCATTCTTTCCTTTGCAATCAGAATTGCTCAGCATAAAACTATGCCCGTCAGCAACCACTTTGTCACAAAACTCCTTCAACCGAATTTGCGAATCATCGTTGAAAGCTTCTTTTGTATAGTCATTAAAACTAGAAGTGTCGCTAAGTGGACGATATGGTGGATCGAAATAGAACAATGTTTTGCCCTGTGCACGAAGTAAAGTCTTTTCAAAGTCTCCTTCCAGAATTTCCACTCGTTTCAACAATTCGCTGTCAGTTCTAAGTGTATCTTCATCACAAATCTGTGGCTGCATATACTTTCCGCAGGGTACATTGAACAATCCTTTTTTGTTTACACGATACAAACCATTGAAACAAGTGCGGTTAAGAAAGAAGAACTTTGTAGTGTTCTCTATCGGGTCAAGGTTCTTCTCGTTGTATCGTTGTCGTACTTCCATAAACATTTCACGTTTTGCTTCCATATCTTGCAAAGCGTAATATTGTGCTTGAATTTCTTCCAACGCTGGTATCAACTCTTCCACATTGTCGCGGACAGTTCGATAACAGGTAATCAAGTCACTGTTAATGTCATTGATTACTGCATGTTTGATATTTGGATGCTGTTGCAGCATATAGAATAACATAGCCCCACCTCCAACGAACGGTTCTATGTATGTCGCATTCTCCCAATTATCAAAGTCAGCTGGAAGTTTTGCCTCCAGTTGTTCAATGAGTTGTCCTTTTCCGCCAACCCACTTGATGAATGGTTTTGCTTTTGTTGTCATTGTATTAATTTGTTATCATTATTATAAAATGGAAAATGATTACAAGTCATTTAACAACTCCTCCTTAGATATGGCTTTTATCTTTCCTTGTTTTATAAGTTGGTACTCTTTGCATGCCTTATCTACATGTGACAAGATTTCCACTTTACTCATACAAGGTTCCTCGGAAACAACATCTCCTACAGACTCAACCTTATCTTTACGAAGAGTTTGCTCCAACTTTTCTAACAGATCTATATCCGTGATTCCTAAGATTTCACGGATGAGATTATTTTGCGTTACTTGTAACCTTGCTACGTTCATATTGCTACTTTGTTAAAGATTATGCGGCGAAGTTAAGATTTATTCATGAGAAATGCAAAAGTTTAAGCTAAGAATGTTCATTTTATCCTACTATTGAAGCCATTGCAAAATTAATTGTACCTAATTAAGTGCAATTTTTGCTGTTTATTTGTATGCATGTTTTACTTGGTTAGGGCGATAAACATATAAAAACTAAAATCCGCAGACATGTCTGATTCTTTCAGCTCACATCTGCGGATCTTCTGTATTGCTAATTTTTCCTTTACCCCTTTTCGGTATACAAGTCATACCACTCCCCTCCCTACGGGGGAGGGGGAAGCTGCTCTTGAGAGCAGCGCGGGGGAGAGGCTTTTTTTTACATCAAGCTCGTCTTTCCCTCAAGTGTGTCGTGGTTGTTCTTGAGGTCAGTCCAGTCCACCTTCTTCTTGGTGTCGATGCCGTTGATATACTTCTCGATGTTGGTATATCCGTCGCCGTTGCAGTCGAGGTTGGCATCGCTTGGGTCGTTAGGGTTCAAGCCGTTGGCAATCTCCCATTCGTCCGGCATTCCGTCGCCGTCAGAGTCCTTCCAGGTCTTGTACTTCTTATACTCCGGGAAACCGCCCATCTGACGGATGTCGGTGATGATGCCCTCCTTGTATGAGTCCTTGCCAAGACGACGATACTTGAAGAAGCCTTCTTCGTTCTTTGACTTGTCGGAGAGTCCCCACATGTCGCCATAAGGGTTCTTCTTAGGCAACTTCTTCACGTAGTAAGCCTGACCAGTGCGCACCTCCTCAACGATTCTCTGGTCAACGATGTCGCGGCAAGGCATTGTGGCACCCACGTTAGAGAGCACCTTGTCGAAAGTCTGGTCAGACGGGATAATCGTCATGTAAGGCATGGCGAACGGCTCGTCGGAGTGCATCAGCTGCTTCACGTCGTCAGGAATGCCGTTAGGCAGATCCTTGTCGGCAATCTGAATACCGCCGTCCCAGTTGTTCTTTGTTACTCGCTCGTTGCCCTCCACGATGTTTCCTGTGGCATAGATGCGGCCATACTGCGGATAGTCGAAGAGCTTGTTGCTTCGGCTCTCGCTCTTCACGATGCGGTAGCCGATAGGAGTGTCTTTCGGAGTGAGAGGTCCCGGCTTGTAGTAGTTGTTGATGAAGTTGCTCATCGTAGAGTATTCGCCGCCGTCAGCCGTGCGGTGAACCCAGTTGTAGATGATGTTGTTCACGAAGTTGAACACACCGCCCCAACCGATAGACGGGTTACGGCCCGTATTGTCTGCCCACAGGTTGCGCATGAACGAAGAGTTCTCGCCGCCGATGGTAGAACCGAAAGCGTGGTTCCATGTGTCGAGAGCCTTAGCCGAGATAGTGTTCTGGATTGTTACGTTCACCGTAGCCACCTTGCGCTTCGGTTTGCCGTCGTGCAGGTCGAACATGTGGCGATAGAACGAGATGTTCTCGTCGAGACCCCACTCGCAAGAACAGTGGTCTATCATGATATTGCCCACAGGGTTGCCGCCGAACGAGTCTTCGCGATACCATACATGGGTGTTTCCGCGACGGAAACGCATGTGGCGCACGATAACGTCGTGGGTGTCAACCTGGAACGACTCGCCCGAAATCTGCACGCCCTCGCCCGGAGCTGTCTGACCAGCGATGGTGATATATGGAGCGCGCACGATGATAGGAGTCTTCAACACGATGTTTCCCGACACGTTGAACACGATGATTCTGGCACCGCCCTGCTCGCAAGCCCAGCGGAACGAGCCAGGACCCGAGTCGTTGAGGTTGGTAACTGTCAATACCTTTCCGCCTCTTCCGCCGAAGGTGTACATACCGCCGCCTTCAGCTCCCGGGAATGCCGGAATCTTGGCCTGGCGAAGGTCATACGGACGAGAAGCCCATGGCACGTAAGGTCTGCCCTTCATTGCCTCAGCCTTAACGATAGGCCATGCCACTGCCCATGCCGAGTCGGAATGTGCAGTCCAAACAGCCTCGAGGGAGTCGATTTTTTCCTTCGCCTCCTTTGTAATTACCGGGTACTGTGCGTGTACCGCCTGCGAGCCTGCCGCAACGGCAAGCGCAGCCAACAATAATTTTTTACTGTTCATAATTTTATTTATAGTTGAATTATTTGATTATCCTTCTTTGTCTTCGCTACATTATTTATATTATATATACAATGACGCAACTCGTCGCGGTTTGTAATCATCAGACTTCAATTTCTGCTTTCTTTATCAAATGTCGTTCTTCCTCACATACACGAGTCCTGCTCCCTTGCCCATGTAGTCTATCTTGGCGTCCGGTCTACTGCGGTATTCCTTCAGTTCGATGGATGCCTGGGTGCGGGAGATGCCGGTAAGACGGATGTAGTCTTTCAGTCGCATTATGGGATGCGACGGGTCGGAGAGATAGTCTACTGCCATCTGCAAGCGCTCCTCCTTGGTGTGGGGCGACCGGTGAAGGCGGTTTACAGAGCCTTTCGTAAGGTTGCACAGGCGGTTGGTATTCATTACGAGCATCTTGTCGGGACGGTAGTTCACGCCATCCACCTCAAGCGTTGTGGCGTTGCGCTTCGGCTCGCTGCCGTCGATGTCGTCCTGCTGGTGTCCCTTCCTTACGCCCACTGTGGCGTTGAACGTTCCGATGCCGTCGAGTGTTACCGAATATCCGCCGGCCATCAGCTGGGCGAGTGTCTCGCCCAGTGCTGTTATTACCTGTACGGCGCGCGCCCTGTCCATTCCCGAGCCGGGGTGAGACATGCGGTCGATGAGCTCCTGTGTACTGATGTTGCGTTCTATTTCCATGCGGTAGTAGCATTGTTGTTTGCCGGTGTTGTGGAGGTCTGTCATCTCCTGTTTGATGTATTTTGCCATATTCTAAATAAATATTGTTTATGTTTTTCTCAGCATTATTCGTGTTCCTTTCAGAAAGGAATCGCAAACCACAGTAGAATAATTTGTTCACCACTGATGGATATTTGTTTATCACTGATGAATAATTGTTCACCACTGATGAATATTAGTTCATCACTGATAAACGAATTCTTTCGACTGCAAATATACATCTTTTTATTAAGCGAGGAAATAAAAAAAGGAAAAGTTTTAATAGTTTAAAACAAAGGTTGCTTTCTTTTGTTTTTTATGTTTATCGCC
>DBKQ01000114.1:23739-24450 GCA_002298545.1 Prevotella sp. UBA746 | reverse complement strand
AAAATTGAAAAATTGAAAGATTGAAAGATTGAAAAATAAGGGAAATATGAAATGAAGAATGCGGATTACCTTTTCTTTTACGAGAAAGAGTAATCCGCATTCTTCATTTCGCTGAGCGTCAGCGAAGCAATTCTTCATTCTTCATTTAAATAAATTCTCAAGCCTCGGCTTGAAAATTTATTTATTCAGTCTCCATGTCACGCCGTCCTTAGTGTCGTTCACCTCGAAGCCGGCATCCTTCAGAGCATCACGAATCTGGTCGCTCGTAGCCCAGTCCTTGGCAGCCTTGGCCTTGGCACGAAGATCGAGCACCATGTCCATAACCTTTCCGAATGCCTCCTCACGGGCATCGCTCGAATCAGAACGCTCGTCTTTCAGTCCGAGAATGTCGAAAGCGAATGTGCGCATGGTGTCAGTAAGTTCCTTCAGGCAGTCGGCACATATCGTAGCCTTATGGTCGATGAGTTTGTTCACCGTAGAGCATGCCTCGAACAAGTAGCTGATTACCTGTGGAGTGGCAAAGTCGTCGTTCATGGCATCGTAACACTTCTGGCGCAGCTCCTTCACGAGTCTTTCTGTCTCGGCATCACATTTGTCGCTTACCGGCACATGCTCCAAATCCGCAATACCGTTCATCAGTTTCTCCAGTCCCTTCTCGCTTGCCTTTAGAGCCTCGTTAGAGAAGTCCACTGTGCCGCGATAGTGTGCCGA
>DBKQ01000114.1:21421-23625 GCA_002298545.1 Prevotella sp. UBA746 | reverse complement strand
GTCAGCATATTGTTGTGCATCCAGTATTTCACCATCTGGTCGCCCTGACTTGCCACGGCTTGTGCTATCTCACATTCGTGATGAGGGAAAACGAGGTCCATTCCTCCCCCGTGGATATCGAAGTGGTCGCCGAGGTATTTCCTGCCCATCGCCGTGCACTCGCAGTGCCATCCCGGGAATCCGTCGCTCCACGGACTTGGCCAGCGCATGATATGCTCTGGCGAAGCTTTCTTCCAAAGAGCGAAGTCCACCTGGTTTTTCTTCTCCCCCACTCCATCGAGCTGTCGGCTCTCGTTGATAACGTCGTCGAGATTGCGGTGAGAGAGGATGCCGTAGTGGTGCACCTTATTATATTTCTCGATATCGAAATACACACTGCCGTTGCTGACGTATGCAAATCCGTTGTCGATTATCTGTTTCACGAGTTCTTCCTGCTCGATAATATGTCCCGAGGCATGCGGTTCGATGCTTGGCGGCAGAACATTCAGCGCCTTCATTGCGTCATGATAGCGGTTGGTATAATACTGTGCTATCTCCATCGGCTCCAACTGCTCCAGTCGTGCCTTCTTCTCAATCTTGTCGTCGCCTTCGTCGGCATCATGCTCAAGATGCCCCACATCGGTGATGTTTCTCACGTAGCGCACCTTATAGCCAAGATGCTTCAAGTAACGGAACACGAGGTCGAATGTTATTGCCGGACGTGCATGTCCGAGATGCGGATCGCCATATACCGTAGGACCGCATACATACATACCCACATTGGGAGCATGGAGCGGTTCGAAACGCTCTTTCTTCCTTGTGAGGGTATTGTAAATAAGAAGTGTTTGTTGCATATTGTTTTGTTTTTATTGTTTTCTTTATTGGGAGGAATGGGAGAACTGGGACTGATAGGACGAATATGACGAATAGGATAAATAAGTCTGATAGGACAAATAGGTCTAATAATCTCTAATCCCTAATCCATCACCCCTAATCCATTACTAATCCATCACTTTATCGAGTCGAATCCTTCTCCGAACACGCCCTGACAGTTTGATTGAGAGACGAGAGCATCCGGATCTATCTTCTTTATATAGTTAAAGATGTCCTGCGACTCATATCTGCGAGCCATGACAATCAGGATGTCTACCTCCTGTTTAGAATACCATCCTTTTCCCTCAATAAGTGTCACGCCACGATGAATCTTCTTGTTGATAACATCGGCAATGTCCTTATAATGCTTGGATATGATGATAAACTGCACCGTCTGGCGAGTACCGTTTACTACATAATCACAGACGTAGCTTGCTATAAGCGTAAAGGCAACGCCATATACTATAGTCTCCATACTGTGGAAAAGCAGATATGAAGATGAGATAATAGTAATGTCGATAAACTGCATTGCTCTTCCGAAACTCATCCTGAAATGTTTGTTGAGCAAGGCAATGATAATATCCGTACCACCCGTGGAGCCGTTATGTGAATAGATAAGTCCTAATCCGGCACCGCAAAGCACACCGCCAATCAGCACATGCATAAACTTGTCGTCGCCTGCCGTAACAAGCGGATAGCTTATAAACAGCGGTTGCAGAAAGCGAACAAGCATTGCAAGCAGCGTTACGCCGATTACCGTGCGGTAAATAAACTTACGTGTCAATGCTTTCAATGCGATACCGAGCATCAGAAAGTTTAGAATCCAGATGGAATAACCTGGAGAAAACGACGTGGCATAGAAAATCAAAGCCGATAGTCCGGACACACCGCCCATCACAACCTTCTCTGGAAGAATAAAGGCTGTATAGCCAACGGAATAAAGAAGGACTCCGAGAAATATCATCAGGAAATCCTTCATCTGCTCATGATCCGGCTTCAGTCTTGCCAAAGAGAAACTATTGCTCATGTATTATTCTTGTTTATTTTAATTGTATATGCAAAGATATACTAAATAAAAAGACTCGCCAAATTTAATTAAAGAAATAATGATTACCTTTGTAAAACAATAAGGATTTTTACTCTGTGCGACATTATTACCCAATATATGGAACAGGAAACAACCAAAACATACATAGCCATCGACTTGAAGTCTTTCTACGCATCCGTGGAATGTTCCGACAGGGGGCTCGACCCTCTGCAGACGAACCTTGTCGTTGCCGACAAGAGTCGCACGGACAAGACTATCTGTCTTGCCGTGTCGCCTTCGCTCAAGGCATACGGCATTGGCGGAA
>DBKQ01000114.1:21206-21354 GCA_002298545.1 Prevotella sp. UBA746 | reverse complement strand
GAGGCTGTTTTAAGGGGAAGTCGGCTTTCGATCCGGAGTTGAAGCTTCATCCCGACTGGGAGCTCGACTATATCGTGGCAAAGCCACGAATGGCACGGTATATCGAGGTGAGCACACAGATTTACAGCATATACCTTAAATATATAGC
>DBKQ01000114.1:9598-21183 GCA_002298545.1 Prevotella sp. UBA746 | reverse complement strand
GTCTACTCCATCGACGAGGTGTTCATGGACGTTACTCCTTATCTAAAGCATCTGAAGATGACGGCTCATGAGCTTGCAATGACCATGATTCAAGACGTGTTGAAGACTACAGGCATAACGGCTACTGCCGGCATCGGAACTAATATGTATCTCTGTAAGGTGGCGATGGATATCGTGGCAAAACATATCCCTGCCGATAAGGACGGAGTGAGGATTGCTGAGCTCGACGAGATGACTTACCGCAAACAACTTTGGAGCCACCGCCCGCTGACTGACTTCTGGCGCGTGGGCAGGGGGATCGCTAAAAGACTTGAACCTTATGGTATATACACGATGGGCGACATCGCACTTCAGTCGGAACGGAACGAGGAACTCCTCTACAGGCTCTTTGGCGTCAATGCGGAATTGCTTATCGACCATGCCTGGGGGTGGGAACCATGCACGATGCAGGCGATTAAGGAATATAAACCCGCAGTGAACTCACTGAGCCAAGGACAGGTGTTGCAATGTCCTTATACCTACAAGAAAGCTCTCGTCGTGATAAAAGAAATGGCGGAAGCACTGGCGCTCGACCTTGTCGACAAGCGACTTGTTGCCCACAGCATCGGAATCTACGTGGGATACGATGCCGAGAGTCTCACCTCGTATGAAGCCGGATATACTCCTATTCGCGACGTGGCACTAAACCATTACGGAAAGATTGTGCCGAAACCCGTGAACGGAGGGACAAAACTCCCCCGTCCCACTTCGTCTACAAGACTGATTACTGAAGCGGCGGTAGCTTTATTCACAAAACTCGTTGACTCAACCCTGTTGATAAGACGACTGAATATAACTGCCGGCAATGTTGTGAGCGAAGACAAGATTGAAGATAAACAGCCTCAACAGCTTGACCTCTTCACCGACTATGATGCTCTGCGCCACGAACGTGAGAAGGAGGACAAACTTCTTGCTAAGGAGCGCCGCATGCAGGAGGCTGTGATAAAAATAAAGAAGTCGTTCGGTAAGAACACTATTCTAAAGGCTCTCGATTTTGAGGAGGGAGCCACGGCAAGGGAAAGAAACGAACAGATTGGAGGACACCATGAATGAATTAAATACGACTATGGATTATGAATTGAAAAAATATGAGTCGATACTGAACCTTCCGCACCACGTATCGAAGAGACATCAGCAGATGTCTTTGCTAAACAGGGCTGCACAATTTGCTCCGTTCTCGGCACTCACCGGATACGAGGAAGCGATAAAGAAAACAGCAGACAAGTTAAAATAAGCCGTCTTTATCAAACATGACAAGAGGTGGTTTCTTTAAAAATTTTGATTAAGACGTAGTTTTTGCTAATGTTATTGCATATATAGAATAAAAAAATAAATTAAACTCCATTAACTATGAACAAAATTATTCTATCGATACTTCTCTCACTTGCAATACCGCACGCTGTATTGGCTGACAGAATTTCCGTAAAGCAGGCACAAGACATTGCACAGAACTTCACTGCCGGCAGACTGCGACACTCTGTGAAAGCCGTTGAAAAGACTTCGGCAAACAAGCTGCAACTTGCTGACGAAAGCCGGTTCCACTATATCTTCAACGTAAACGACAGAGGGTTCGTTGTCGTTGCTGCCGACGATGCTGCCGGCGACAACGGCATACTGGGATATTCAGACAACGGACGCTTCATCAAGGATTCCATACCCGATGCCATGAAGGCTTGGCTAAGGGAATACGACAAGCAGATTGAATACTTCTCGACCGACACCTCAACTAAGCAAAAGGCTAAGAAAACGGATAGCGAAGAAACCGAGACGCTGAACGAAATCTATCCGCTGATATCATCGCAGTGGGGACAGACGAGTCCATACAACCAAAAATGCCCCAAGAGCGGCAACGACAACTGCCCCGCCGGATGTTTTCCCGTGGCAGCAGCACAGATATTATACTACAACAAATGGCCGGAAAAGGGAAGCGGAACAGTTCGCGGCACTGACCTCGCCACACATGAATACCAATGGGAACTGATGAGCGACACGTACGGCGAAAACAGCTCCAAGGAATCACAAGATGCCGTAGCCACACTGATTGCCGACATCGGTGCGGCGAGCAACACCCGATACACTATATACGGAAGCGGTACGTATACACCTCAGGGACTGCTCGCCCTGAAAAACAACTTCGGATATAAGAATGCACAGCTGATATCACGCAAAAGCGACATGAGTACCGACGAATGGATTCAGATAATCTACGACGAACTGGAAGAGAAACGTCCCGTGCTGTACTGTGGATATTCAAGCGAAGGCGGACATGCCTTCGTCGCCGACGGATACCGCGACGGATACCTGCATATCAACTGGGGATGGTACGGCAGCTGCGACGGCTATTTCAAAACTGACGCCATGAACCCAACAAGCGTGGAGACTGGCTACAACTTCAGTCAGACGGTAATTACAGGACTGGAGCAGGTGTCTTCCACCACCGACCCAGAGAAACCGCAAAGCAACTACACGAGAATCATAGGCAAGGAGGATATAACTTTTTCCATGCCAGTAACGACCAGCAGTTCACTCCAGACAATAAAGGGCAGATTCCATATTGAATGCAACAAAGACAGAGACATAATTTGGGGACTGGAAGTTACAGACTACAACAGCCACTCGTATATGATGAAGGGCGAACCTACCGGTGCAACCGACGGACAGGAGATAACGGAATACTCTGTAGACATGAGCGGCTTTCCTGAGAGCAACGGCATCTACACAGTAAAGCCGGCAGCATGGATCGCAAGCTCCGGCAAGAGAATAACTATCATGTATGACAGCAACGTAAACAGCAACATGTTTCTCGTATACAAAAAGGGCAACATGCAGGAATTCCACATCATGCAGGACGGCGACAACGCAATGGTGACCAACATGAAGGCAACCACGCTTTACGACAACAACTACAAGATTGCCGCAAGCGCAACGGTGAACTGTCTGGGACTGTATCTAAACAAGGAAATGCGTTTTGCCATTCTCGACAACCGGGGAGACACTTTGTCCATAAGCGATGCCATGGACGTAAAGCTGTGGGAGGGCGGTTCTGCAAACATCTATTCCGAACTTGACGCTCCTGAATTTTCGGGAGAATACACCGCGGAACTCCTGTATAAAGACGGCAGCGAGCTGAAAAGATTCAAGGACTGCTCGCTGACGTTTAAATACCAAAACCTATATAACATCATCGACATGGATTTCTACGGAATCGTGATTGACGGAATATACGACATCACTCCCAAGGTGGCAGACCGCAGCGACACCCTCGACCTCGAAATATCGTGTTCCTTCAGCTCCAAGACAAAAAGGAACATAGGTTTAGGACTGAAAGTCGTTGACCTGAACGGAAATGCAACATATCTAAAACCGGCAAAATACTTCGAGGTTGACGGCAATAGCCAGGGCTTTGGAGATAACTTCAGCGTCGGTCTTGCAGATTTCCCCGTTGCCGACGGCAAATACTACGCTTATCTCTATGCCTACGACAAGGACAACGACATGTGGGAACCGTTTGTTCATTTATACGGAATGAGTTCAAGATGTTTCGCAGCAACGGCGGAAAACGGAAAAATCTCGTTTGAGAAATACAGGAAGAACGTAGGGAATATCAATATCGAATACGCCGAGACGCCATCGGCATACGAAGGACAGCCGTTTAACATCAAGCTTAATGCCACTTGCCTGGAATACGACATGGGCAGCGACCTTTACATCGGACTGACCGACAAGAACAACAACCTGCATCTGTATAAGGACTATCGTTTCAAGCCTAACCTTGAATACAAGGAAAGTGTGGTGATAAACTACAAGCCTTTTTTCGCTGCCGACGAAAACATCACCGTTGGAGAATACAAGGTTGGACTATACAATTACAGATTCAAGAAAATCTACCCTATTAGCAATCTATTGCCGCTCGAAGTAAAAGAACCCGTGGCGGAACTCAGACTTGGCGGTATATACATCTACGACAAAGAAAATGTGGACAAGGAACTGCTGCGCGTCTCACCAATCCTCAACAACCGCAACTGCAAGGGCTCTTACCGCGTGGCGGTATTTGTATACGACTCCGAAGGAAAGGAACTTGTAGACAGTCTGTCGCAAGGGGTGCAGATAGAGAAGGACTACACCAAGATGCCGTTCTTTGCATGGGAGCCTAAGAATCTCGAGAAAGGAAAAACATATATCGCAAAGGTATTCTGTCAGGACAACAACGGGGCATGGATTCCCGTCGAGACAGAACCGGGAGTTTGCAACGGCGAAAGATTCAAGGTAAATGCATCCTCTGGCATTTCTGTCATTCCGGAATCCAACGACAATACAATGACGGTATATTCCGCCGACGGACTGTTTCTCGGCAAATACCGGGAGCCGCTTAGAACCATGCCTAACGGTGTATATATAATAAGGAGAAACGGAAAGGCTGTAAAGATTAGAGTCGAAAACAGATAACACGCATGTAAGCAAAAAAATCCGCAATACCCAAAAGACATTGCGGATTTTATCATTATAATTTATGCGGATTTCATTCTTGAACAAGAATGAAATGCAAATACACAGCAAACTACTTCACGGCAATCTTTCTTGTTTTGCCGCCTTGCTTGACGATATACACTCCACCGCGCACAATCTGCGACGGCTCCACCTTACGGCCAGTCAAGTCATAGACAACAACATTTTGAGCCATGCCGTCAGCATCAATACTAAATATGCCGTCGGTACCGCTCCACACAGCCTGCGTCAAACGACTCTCACCTGTATTGTAAACTGCACTTACAGAATAATTGTCATTTTTGTCTGCTGTTACATTTGCCACATAAGAAGTGGTGCTGACAGGAGCTGCGGTGAGCAGTTCGCCATTGCGGTAAACGTTATATCCGAGAAGACGGAAGTCGCGTGCCGCCTTGCGATAGGTGATGTCGTCAAGGAACAGAATATACTGGTTGTTTGACACACAGCGCAGGGCAAAATAGCGAGTGCCTTCAGGCAGATTTGCCGAGAACTCCTGCCACTGCGTAGGTACGGTGATTGTAGCACCGAGTTTCTTGAAGTCAGCAGTTTCCGTACCTGAAGTAGAATACAATACTTCAAGCTGCTCTTTTGTGCTATAGTAAGCTCCGTCAGGACTGCAAGCCCAGAACTTCACGGTCTGAGCACCGTCAACCTCCGGCGAAATGAGCCAGTCGTCGTTGGTTACGCGTCCTGAACAGAATGCTGCAGCAACCTGTTTTCCTGAATGTGTAGGATAAAGTGAAGTATTGATGCCGGCAGCCGACGGATTGAATACCATATAAGCTTTAGGAGCCTCAACATTGTCATACTGAACATAATCACCATGTCCGTCGAGCACTCCCATAGTACTGCTCTTGTCTCCATCGTAAAGCGTCCACTCGCCCATATTCGTTATAGAGAACGGATAATATGATTCGAAATCCTCTGTCACAGTCTCTGCCGTCGTTCCATTGTTTATACCCTCCGGTTCATTCCATGAAAGCTCTACAGAAGAGTTGCCGGCTCCGGCTTTTGCACAGACACTCTTGATAAACGGTTTGCCAGGCAGAACCGTAACGACTGTATTCGCAGAAGTATTGTTCGCCACATCCTCATCAGCAGCCCACTCTATTGCGGCTCTGTACACACAAGTCTGAGGAGCATCGCTGTTCAGCGTGTCGGTAAGAGAAATCGCAGCAGTCTTGCCGGCGGCAAGCTGTCGGTATGTAATGGAGTTTACAGGGGTATCGTTGCGATAGAGCACCACTTTGAAGTTCTCTGCCACACCGGCTCCCTTGTTTTCAACATAAATATTGAACGGCACCTCGTCGCCTACCTGAGCCTTCTCTGTCAGCGTGTAAGCATCCGCCAACGAAAGGTCATTCTCTTTAACATCATTGATGGAAATTGCATCTACATAGAAAGGTTTGATGGCAGCAAGATCTTCAGCATGCCCGCCCACTCCGGTGAACGACAGCTGCACATAGTCGTAGGAACGGAATGCAGACAGGTCATATTTCTTCTCCTGCCACTCTCCGTTCATGCCGTCAAGCTCCGTGTTGTTTGGAACGAAAGAACCTACGGTATGCCGCTTTCCATCGGGAGTAATAACCTCAACATTGAGCGAATGGCAACAGTTCTTCATATTAAATACAAAGAACTTGAGAACGGGATGGTTGGCATTCTTTAGCGAAACTTTCGGTCCGACAAAACTTGCCCTCGCTCCCTCGGTAACGGTAGCAAAAGAAATCAGTCCGCCGTCGCCGTCGTATGCCTCGGCATAAGTGCCGAGCTGCATGAGATACCACTCCGCCACATCACTGTCGTATGGGCACCACGGACCGCGCTCCAAGCTGCGTTTGGCAAACGACTCAGCATACGGTAAGGCATATGGCTTTCCAACAAATACCGTATCGGTAGATGCCTCAACGCCCTTGCCCTGTGCCGTTTCCGGAGTAATGGTATACCAGGCGAGACGCTGTTCGCCTTCCTTCATTGTGAGCTGTTCGCTGAAAGAAGGTTCCGTAACGACGGCACTACGCAACGAACTGCCGTTTACGTTGCCTATATTGTATTTCAGGCTCGTCATGTCGATTGTTCCGCCATGTATTCCTGCCATTGGAGCATTCCATGTAGCAACCACCTTTCCGTCGTCGGTAGCTGTAACCTTTCCGCCAGTCACGGCAGCCGGAGTATCATATCCAACGTATGTCTCCACTGATACAGGAGCACCGCTACCGTATTCATTCTCCGCCACGATACGGTATTCCACCATGCCGTCAATCTGCGGTGTATCCTCAAATGACTTCAAAGCACCTGGAGTAACATCACGGAACGTCTTCACCAAGGCATTGTCAGACAAGCGTGTCACGCTTATCTTGCTGATATTGCCCGTAAGTTCACTGCCTGCCATATCGGCAAATGGAGCCGCAAATGAGATTTTCACCTTATGCTCAGCACCTTCGGCAGTTGCCTTAACGTCAAACACGGCTGCCGGAGCCTTTGTCGAACCGAGTTCCTCAACGTGTAAGTTGTCGATATACAGTGAACTGCCGTCAGCATACGTGCTGCATGCATGAATTCCGATGTAGCAAGCTCCGTCTTCTGCAGGAATGAATGTACCGCTGAATGTCTTTGGTTCATCTGTTGAAACCTCAGTAACCGGTATTATTTGCTGCGTCAGCGACTTTCCTTTCGGGAAGTTTCCGGCAGC
This sequence comes from Prevotella sp. UBA746, assembly GCA_002298545.1. Classification (GTDB taxonomy): domain Bacteria; phylum Bacteroidota; class Bacteroidia; order Bacteroidales; family Bacteroidaceae; genus Prevotella. The sequence goes on along the minus strand of DBKQ01000114.1, from coordinate 13,946 downwards.
CACCTCAAATTTTTCCGTGCAGCCCTGGTCTGCCATAGCTTCAAGCGACACATAATATACCTTGTCCTTGCTCATGCTGAATGCTGGAGTAATGAGCCAGTCGTCGGCATCAAGTCCCGACTCGCTAATTGTGTACATCATGCAGTCGCCAAAGAACGACCATGTATTGTCGTCGCCATTGACATCATCTGCCATCAGACTCGACACCTCGTCTTCACTGTCGAAGGTCTGATCGTACGGCAATTGCAGCGCCGTACCGAGTTGCAGAGTATTGGTCTTTGCCGTTCCGCCGTATTCCCCGGCATGACTTGCCTTAACCTCATAATAATAATTGCCGTACTGTATGTCTGCCACATCGTCGACAAATGAAGTTGCCGAACCTGTGTACACTTCCTTACTGCCCGGCTGACGTGTAACAGTATAAGTTACTGTCTGCGGATTGAAATAACCGCCGTGGTCGCCCTGTTGAGGTGCAGTCCATGCCACACTCACCTTGTCGCCGTTTTTCTCCGCCTTCGGCGATAGCGGCGTCACCACGTCGTTACCAGCCCAGAAATCACAGTACACAAACGGACTTCTGCCCGTAACATTGCTTGCTGTAATTTTTAGAGTATGCATACCGCGTTCTACCGTGGCTGGTTCCGACACGGCAGCTCCTGCCGTTGAACTACCGTTGAAGAGCGGTTCCCCGTCAATCTTCACTTGATAATCCAGATTGCCACTCAGTTTTGCTCCAGCCATCGTTGTCGTTGGCATAGTGAATACGACATTTCCTGTCAACGAAGCTTGACTGAACTCTACAGAAGGTTTCTGCGGAGACGACGGAGCACCATCTACAGCATACGATCCTTTGGTGAAGATACCCGTAAACTGGTACCTGTCGGGGATAGTGGCGAGTGTCGTCGCCTTTCCCGTGGCAAGGTCAAGCTCACAGAGTTCCGGACTCTCGTCGGTATAGTGTGGAGTCATTGCCCAAAGCATTCTGCCCGATGGATAATCGAAAGTGGCACTCTGAGCATATTTCACAGTCTTGCCCGTCTGTCCTATCTCCGTCAACGAGCCTGTTTGCTTGTCGATGCTATAGAGCATACCATAGAGGCCAACACCATAGAGTTTGCCGTCGCGTGTAGAAGCGAGGGCAATAAGCTCCTCCTTCAAGTCGGAAATTTTCGAAGAGAAACCTGTTGCCGTGTTAAGCGTTCCAAAGAAATACTTATTATCTTTAGGGTCTACCCTGAAGCATCCGTATATCTTGTCGCCCACGGGGTCATAGGCGAGGTCCGACGCCACACTGCTGTATGTTGTAAGCTTTTTCTCGCTGAGCAGTTTCCATCCGTTCTCCACATCATATATTCGGAAACTCACCGTCCCGTCATAATTGTACGGGGTGTAGTCAACCATATAATAACGCCCGTCTACATATACTCCGCCTCCGAAAGCCGTTAGCTTGTCGTCGAGTTTCACCGGAGCTATTTTAGAACCATCGTTTACCGGCATACTGTATATGCCATATGGAGCTTTCTCCATATCTTCCCATCCATGTCCGAACACTACACTGCCGTAAACAACAGGCTGAGCCTGGGCATGTGCCATCGAAGCACAGCCCAGACCCAGCGTAGTAAGTGCTATGGCGGATAAGGATATCCTCTTTATTGCCATATTGAAATAATATAAATTTTTATTTAACCAAAACCTTGTATGTGGCATTGCCTATCTTGACGATATACATGCCTGGCTGTGCCGCGATGCGCTCTGTGGCATTTGCCGTAAACTGGGTTTTCAAACTGCCGTCTACGGTGTATACCCTTACGTTCTTGCCCTCGGCTCCTACCACAAGGATATGTCCCTCGGCTCCAGCCACTGTTGCATTACCGGCAGCAACACTTGCTATAGCAGAAGTGTAGGCAACCTCAGCGAGATTAGAAGGAACAGACTCGCCCTTGTCGTAAACAGCCGTTACAAGATAGCCGTATGTAGTCTTGTTGACCACGCTCTCATCAGAATACGTCTCTCCGACAACAGGTTTCGTGTTGAGTTTCACGAAGTCGCGGTACACATTGTAACCCTTCAGTTCGAGTTTCTCTGCCACAGCACCCTTTGCCACATATGAGATATCGTCGACGAGGAGGGCAAACTTGTTGTTTGACACGCAGCGGATAGCAAAATATTTCGTTCCTTCCGGAACATCCACCTTGTATTCATCCCAACCACTAACATTATTCACGTCGATTGTCTCGCCAATCTTCTGGAAACTGCCTATTGCCTTGTCGGTAGTAGAATAGAGCACTTCCATCTGTTCAGGAACAGCTGATGCGAGACCGGCTTTTGCATAGAAGATTACGGTCTGTGCATCGCCATTGAGTTCCGGCGATACAAGCCAGTCGTCGTTCTGCTTTTTCGTCTCGCCACCATCATTTGAAGCACAAGCGAAACTTACAAGCATCTGGCTGCCTGAGTGCGGGTCCCAGCTCTTGAACGGTATACCAGCCTGTTCCACATTGAATACCTGGAACGCCATAGGCTTGCCGGCATTCTCGTATTCCAACGGTTCGAAACTGTCGCTGAGCGTTATTCTGATGGTATTCTGCTGGTCGCAGTCGTATGTAGTCCAGTCGCCATAACCTGTTATTGCAAATGCCTTATAAGAGTCAAAGTCGTCTGTTGTTGTCTCCATACCAACCTTGCTCATATCCGGTGCCGTCCACGAGAGTTTAACGGCATTTCCCTCTGCCGCTCCCGTCAATGCGGTAGCTGCCGGATAGTTAGGATAAACGACCTTTACATTTGCCTTCTCCGAGGCATTGTTGGCTGCAAACTTGTCGGCTGAGTATTCCACAGCGGCATAATACTGAGTGTTCTCCGAATCAAGCACCGTTATGTTGTCGCCGAAGGTTACTGTTTTCTCCGCATCACCATTGATGTCTTCACCCTGCATGCGGCTCACTTCCTTGTCGTTCTTGTACAGAACCAGCGAATAATCGCTGCCACTTACTGCCGATTCGGAATTGTTGCGGTAGGTGAATTCCATTTCTGCAGCATTGCCCGACATTAACTTCTCTGGAGCGGTAAATGTGCGTGCCATCATGTCGTTATCGGCTTTCTCAACGATTGCCACATTATCGTAGGCAAGGAAGTTGTCGAGTGTCTTCACTGCCTCACCCTCGAAGCCGATGCGCACATACTTACTGTCTTTGTATGGGGCAAGGTCTACGCTGAAGCGGTGCCAGCCTTCAGTATATTTGTCGGTTGAGATGCTGAGGGCATCAACAAACTCGCCATAATCTTTCTGTACGCTTACCGTGAGCTTGTCGCCCTGTCCGTTCATATAAGCCCAGAAGTTCAATACCGGGTTCTGCATCTTGCTGATGTCAACCTTCGGCGACTCACTTCTTACAGCCTTGCCTAAGGCTACAGCAGAGAACGACTGCATACCGCCATCATTGTCCTGTGCGACAGTAACAGGCGATTCCGTCATGGCGTAGCAATATGCCTCGCCAACAGTGCCCTTTGTAGGATTGGTTACCCATGGACCACTCTTCATCGTTGTCCCCTTGAACGATTCTACCAGTGGGGCGATTATCGACGGACCGGCTATTGCCGAATATGTAGTCCAGTAATCTCGTCCGCCGCCGGCAATGTTTGTGGCATATACGCTGTATGCCGTATAGACCTGCTTTCCGCCGGTTTCGAGCTGTTCTTCATAATGGTTAACATTGCCGAGATACTTGTCGTCGGGGTCTGTACCTGCTGAAACATAGTATGTCAGTTCTTCCGGATTGATGTATCCTCCGTGGATTCCTTCAGGTGCATCCCATGTTACGTGTATCAGTCCCTCTTTTTCCGGGTCTTCGTATGCCCTGAGGTTTCTTACAGCTCCCGGAGCGTCAGTACCGACGTAGACTTTCTTTGTTACTTCCATTCCCTCTTCGCCGTTGGCATTTACAGCCATAGCGGAGTATGTGTGGAAGGCTGATTCCACTCCTTCATCCTTAAAGGAGCATGCTTTTCCAGGAGCTACATCCGTGAACGTTGTCAGCGTAACGCCGTCGCGACATACGTTTACCTTCAAGTTTCCGGTCAGCGGCTCTCCGCCAAGTGTCGTGGATGGGGCGTTGAACGCTACTGTAGCCTCAGAAGCTCCCTTCTCGCCAGGCGTTACGGTGAATTCCGCAGGAACGGCAGGTGCCGTGGATGCAATCTCTACAATGTTGACATTGCCCACATAGAGGGTGCTCAAGTCGGCATCACTCATGGCATGTATTCCGAAATATAGCTTGCCGTCTTCTTTTGCGAGATATGTTCCGCTAAGAGTATGGCGACGCGGGTTGTATGTTATGTCTGTCGGCTC
>DBKQ01000114.1:0-9441 GCA_002298545.1 Prevotella sp. UBA746 | reverse complement strand
TCGGCAGCATTTACAGAGTTTGCACTGTATGCCATCATCTCATAGTATGTATCAAACGTCCATGTGGTACCGTCGTTGTTGGCATCGACGATTTTGAATTCTTTGGTTTTCTCCTCAGAATCGAGGTTGTTTGTGTATGGCAGGGATATTGCGGAGCCGTAGGTTATCTCCTGACTCTCGGCATAGTCGCCAGTCATGTCGCCGTTTACGGCTGCCACATTATATATATATGTGGCTTTCTCTTCGGAATTGATAACATCGGTATAAGATGTTGCTGCAAGATTCTCTGCCACGGTAACGGCATTTGCCTCATCGCCCTTTTTGCTTCGCTTTACGATGTATTTCACGTTGTTCTTGTCGAACACGCCGCCGTTTACCGTCTTTTCTACTGCTGTCCATGAGAGCTGTACGCTATTGTCTTTCACCTCAGCCTTTATGTTGGTAGGTGTTGCCGGTTTACCGTAGCCCACCCAAACGCTGTCGCGGTTAAGATCGCTCACGGCTGCCGGAATTTCGCCGTTGGCTGCTATGGCGGCAGTAACGGCAAACTGAGTCTTTCCGCTGTTTGCCAATGTTACCGGAGCCGACACTGCCTCGCCTGGAGCTGCCGTTCCTTCGGCTGCCTGCTCACCGTTTATGCGCACTGTATACTGGAGATTGCCTGTAAGGCTTGTACCTTTTACGTCCTTCGTAGGCATCTTGAAGTCTACGGTTCCCTGAGTGAGCGAAGTGAGGTTTACCTTCATCTCCGTAACACTGTCGGGCAGAGCGTTGAGCGTCAAGTCTTGTTTCATATACAGGCCCGTGATATAGTCGCATGTCTCTGTATCGCCGTCGTCATATCCGAAACCGGCAATTTTACTGCTCTGTGCAGTCTGCGGGTCAACCTCATAGATGTCTGAAGCAAAATAGTCGTTGGCTGCAGCCCAGTAGATTTTACCTGTGGCATAGTCGCAAGTGGCACTTTGGTATAGTGGTACCACGGATACGTCTGTTGTTCCTACTACCGTAGCCTTTCCATTATATTTATTCACAGTATACAGCTTTCCGCTTTTTCCGAAGCCGTAGAGCTGTCCGTCGCGGTTGAAGGTAATTGCCATGAATCTCTCCGGCAACTGTCCGATGGAGTCGCAATCGAAGAGTGTGTAAGGATAGCCCTCCTGCGTACCGTATTTGAAACGTCCCAGTGTATTAAACTTTCCACTGTAGTCTGCATCCGAGAATATGCCATAGTATGTCTGTGTTTCTGGGTCGAAAGCAAGATCAGACGATATCGACGTGAATGTAAAGCCACGCTTCTCGCTATTCAGCGACCAATCAGCCGCATTGTAGTCATACAGCTTTATAGGCATCGTTATCTTGCTGCCGTCGTCTGACTCTGAATAGTAGGTGGTAAGGAATGAACCTTGTGCGTAAGTTGCACCTCCATAACTCTTCACATTGCCGTTTACAAGCGATATGCCACTTGGGTTTGACGTATTGAAGGTGTATAAACCTGGATTATTCTCATCGCTCATGCTCACATAGCCATATAGCTGCACGCCGTTAGAGGCTGCCTTCAGCGGAGTATGAACTTTGTTTTTCGCCGCTTTCTTCGCTGCGGCACGCCTTGCCTTGACCTCTGGCGGCAACTGCTTAGCGTTTTGTGCCATCACGCCCCCTAATGTAGGAGTAGACACAAAGGCTATTGCCATCAGAGCACGGACAAGCATTTTGTTGTCTGCTTTTTTACTCATTTTTTACTTGGAGTTTATTGATAGTTGTTCTTCAGCTGCAAAGTTAATCAAAAAAGACAAACATTGCGACAAAATATAATCTTTTGCCTATATTATTTACCCATATCTTATAATTTAACACTTCATAGACATAAAATGTACCTTATTATAAGACATTCGAGTTTTGTACTTTACCAAGTACGGCAATTTATCAAGAAAATATTTTTTTGTCATTTTACCCTCACACCCTCACCAACGGCCTTGAAAGTCCCTGTTTATCGCACTTCCGGAGTGTGAGGGATAGTGTGAGGGGTCAATGCTTATCCCTCACACCTTCAACGAGGACGCAACAATCTTTCTTTTGAACCGTCATGCCAATATCGTTAAAGCTAAGTAACTGTTCATAATTATCTTATATGAACGACAAAAGAGACAATGGAGACGACTTAATATAATAAAACAACAAAAACAACCGGTACAACAAATACAACACCTGCGTGTGTGGCAAGCATGAAGGTTGTTTGGGTTGTCTATGTTGTGAAGGTTGTTTTTAAATATTAATATTTTGTTTTTTGTATAAATTAATTGTGCGTAACTACCTATCATTTGGTATAGGTGCATCTATGCTGCACCAAAAGTGCAACATTGAAGCACCTTTGGTGCACTATTATTTATGCTTTCTTTAAAGAAGTTCCGGTGATTACAAATGTATAATTCATAGGATAAGTAAATGTTCAAAAATAAATTTATAAATCAAATGAAATATATAAACGACAATAGAGACAACAATAGACAACATTGTCTTCTATTGTCTCTATTGTCGTTTATACTAAATTAATTCTGATTAGTTACTTAATGGATTCAAGTTTAGGAGCTAAATGTATTGGACTCTCTCCCAACTACGCTAAATTCTGAACTTGAATATGGTTATAATAACTATCAAAAAACAGATGACTAAAAATTACGTGAAGTTGGAAGAGAAACGACTTATTGTCATTGGCTGTTTATTTTACTATTACATATTGTGCCGTTTTGTCATCAAAGAAAGACATTTTGTCGCGTTTATCACTATGGTATATGCTTTGCACAACAAATTGCGTAACAAAATGAAAGAAATAAAATTAGAAAGGAGACAATAATATGACATTCGACAAGTTTACAATCAAAGCGCAGGAGGTTGTGCAAGAGGCAATCAACACCGCACAGATGAGCGGACAGCAGACTATCGAACCGGTGCACTTGCTCAAGGGCATCATGGTGAAGGCTAAGGACGTGGCGAACTTCATATTCCAGAAGCTCGGTGTCAACGCAAGTCAGATAGAGATGCTCGCCGATCAGGAGATTAAACATCTGCCGAGGGTGCAGGGCGGACAGCCATATCTCTCTAACGATACGAACAACGTGTTGAACAAGGCGATGAGCCTGTCGCAGAAAATGGGCGACGAGTTCGTCAGCGTGGAGCCGGTGCTTCTCGCTTTGCTCACAGAAAATTCTACCGCAAGCCGCATCTTGAAGGATGCCGGATGCACGGAGAACGAAATGCTCCGGGCTATCCAGGAATTGCGACAGGGACAGAAGGTGCAGAGCCAGAGCGGCGACGAAAACTACCAGAGTCTTGACAAGTATGCCAAGAACCTGGTGGAGCAGGCTCGCCAGGGCAAGCTCGACCCGGTTATCGGACGTGATGAGGAGATTCGCCGCGTGCTTCAGATTCTGTCGCGACGTACGAAGAACAACCCTATACTGATTGGCGAACCGGGTACCGGTAAGACGGCTATCGTGGAGGGCTTGGCTGAGCGTATCGTGCGCGGCGACGTGCCGGAGAACTTGAAAGACAAGCAACTGTACTCGCTGGATATGGGTGCGCTGGTTGCCGGTGCAAAATACAAGGGCGAGTTTGAGGAGCGCTTGAAGAGCGTTATCAACGAGGTTACCAAGAGCGACGGCAGGATTATCCTCTTTATCGACGAGATTCACACGCTGGTGGGTGCCGGAGGCGGAGAGGGCGCCATGGATGCGGCCAATATCTTGAAACCGGCCTTGGCACGTGGCGAACTGAGGGCTATCGGTGCTACCACGCTCAATGAATACCAGAAGTATTTTGAGAAGGATAAGGCTCTGGAACGTCGTTTCCAGACTGTTATGGTGGACGAGCCTGATGAGCTGAGTGCGATTTCTATCCTCCGTGGACTGAAGGAGCGCTATGAGAACCACCACAAGGTGCGTATCCAGGATGATGCCTGCATCGCTGCCGTGAAACTCTCTGAGAGATACATCAGCGACCGCTTCTTGCCGGACAAGGCTATCGACCTGATGGACGAGGCTGCGGCTAAACTGCGTATGGAGCGCGACTCCGTGCCGGAGGAGCTGGACGAGATTACGCGTAAACTGAAACAGCTCGAGATTGAGCGCGAGGCTATCAAGCGCGAAAACGACCAGCCTAAGATTGAGCAGCTCGACAAGGAGATTGCCGACCTGAAGGAGCAGGAGAAGCAGTATCGCGCTAAATGGGAAGGCGAGAAGACTCTCGTGAACAAGATTCAGGAGGACAAACAGCAGATTGAGAACCTTAAACTCGAAGCTGAACGCGCCGAGAGGGAAGGTAACTACGAGCGCGTTGCCGAGATTCGTTACAGCCGTCTGAAAGGTCTTGAGGATGATATAAAGAATATTCAGGCGCAGCTGAAGAATACTCAGGGCGGCGAGGCTATGGTTCGCGAGGAGGTTACTGCCGACGATATCGCCGAGGTGGTGAGCCGCTGGACGGGTATTCCTGTAACGCGTATGCTGCAGAGCGAGCGCGAGAAGTTGCTACATCTTGAGGAGGAACTCCACAAGAGGGTTATCGGACAGGACGAGGCTATCAATGCCGTGAGCGATGCCGTGCGTCGCAGTCGTGCCGGGTTGCAAGACCCTAAGCGTCCTATCGCTTCGTTTATCTTCCTCGGCACAACGGGTGTGGGTAAGACGGAGTTGGCGAAGGCTCTTGCCGAATACTTGTTCAATGACGAGACGATGATGACGCGTATCGATATGAGCGAGTATCAAGAGAAGTTCAGCGTTTCCCGCCTTATCGGAGCACCTCCAGGATACGTTGGATATGATGAGGGCGGACAGCTCACCGAGGCTGTAAGGCGCAAACCTTACTCAGTGGTATTGTTTGATGAGATTGAGAAGGCTCACCCGGATGTGTTCAACATCTTGCTTCAGGTGTTGGACGACGGACGACTGACTGACAACAAGGGCAGGACGGTGAACTTCAAGAATACGATCATCATCATGACATCTAACCTCGGCAGTCAGTATATCCAGCAGGAGTTCGAGAAGATTAATCCGCAGAACCACGATGCTATCGTCAGCGATACGAAGCTGAAGGTTATGGAGATGCTGAAGAAGACGATTCGTCCGGAATTCCTCAACCGTATCGACGAGACGATTATGTTCTTGCCGCTTACGAAGAAGGAGATTGCCCAGGTTGTTACCTTGCAGATGAACGCCGTGAAAAAGATGCTTGAGCCGCAGGGCTTCACGCTGAACGTTACGGATGCTGCTATCCAGTATCTTGCTGATGCGGGCTACGACCCAGAGTTCGGTGCTCGTCCTGTGAAGAGGGCTATCCAGCGCTTGGTGCTCAACGACCTATCCAAGAAGATTCTTGCTGAGGAGGTTTCTCGCGAGAAACCTATCGTTATCGATGCCAACGGGACTGGGTTGCAGTTCAGAAACTGACGGCTGCCGACGGGTTCTGAAAGGACTTATGATAGATAAGTTTTTGATTTGATTATGTGTTAGTATGTTTGTGATATGGAGCATCGGAACTTACAGTCTGATAAAAGACTGAGGGTCCGATGCTTTTTTTGTTTTATCATCCTAAAAAAATGATTTTTTCTTTGGTCGTTATGATTATTGTTGCTACTTTTGCATGCGACAAGAAAAAATATAGGGGCGTAGCCCAGCTGGTTTAGAGCGCTGCAGTCACATTGCAGAGGTCATCGGTTCGAGCCCGATCGTCCCTACTATTATAAAAGAGGTAATTCAAAAAAATGAATTACTTTTTTTTTTGCATAATCAAAAATCGAGTCCGATCGTCCCTACTATTAAGAGAGGTAATTCAAAAAAAATGAATTACCTCTTTTTTTGCATAATCAAAAATCGAGCCCGATCGTCCCTACTAAATTATAAAAGAGGTAATTCCTTTTTGGAGTTACACTTCCTCACATACCACCATCTCTGTACCATGGAAAACTACAACTATTCTGTGCAGCGTGGTTGTCTTCACGGCAGACTTCACCATTTCCGTCTCAGCATAACGCTTTACCTGATCCGTAGCCTGTTTCCGTAGCTCTTCAACCTTCGTTTCCGGGTCTTTACTCTTGGCATATTTCAGTTCGATGATATACGAATGGAGCATGTCGGAATAGATGTCGAGTAGCGGCATCATAAAGATGTCGGCATAGCCTTCTTGGGTATCGCTCTCAGATATCGGACGGTAGAAACGATTCTGACAGGTCATGGCGAGAGTGAAGCCGTGGACAAAGTACTCACCCTTCTGTTTGTCGCGCTGAGATGAGTAACGGTGGATGGCATCGGCAATATACTGGAAATATTCCTTCCACTCGCCGCGGTAGGCAAGGCGGCTGCAGAGAGGACTCATCTCGTAGTTCTCGAACGTGAGGTCGTTCTCCTTGTATGTATCCAACAGATAGCGGAATATCTGCTCACGAACTACCTCGTTGGGGATAACAAACTTTGTGTCGCCCTCGTGAGTACCGGCTATTGTAACCATACCGAAGTAATAGAGCAAGCTTATGAAATTGTCCGGGTCACCAATATTCTCAGCCGGGAACCCGGTCTTCAAGGTGCCCGTAATATAACCGTTGTTCACGAGGTTCTGGATTACACTCGCATCATGGGCAAACTCCCTGTCTCGACGAATAAGCATGCGAAGCTTGTTGTAGTCTACACGGATGTTATCCTCTACCATATTGTCGGGTATTTTGCCGTTGCTGTGAACGTAGTTGTCTATAAAATAAAGCACCATATTGGAATTGTACATCGTGGTCTCGCCGTAGGCAGCCTTGGCAAAACTCTTGCCAAAGCGCCGCGGACGAATAAAGAAGAAGAACATATTGGAGTCTTCTATCTTTTCGATAAATCTTGTCTTGTCGACATAATAACAATCTCTCTCCCTCACATTAACGAAGTTCATCATGCCGTAGGGTATACGCTTGGGGGATCTCTTCTTATTCTCTATATTCTCTGCCATAACCTGCCGATTAATTTATTCGATATAATGATTTTCCGCAAAGTTATGGAAATTCCGTGAAAGCGTAAAGAAAAATGAAAAAATACAGTGTCTACCCTCACCATCCCTCACATTATCCCTCACCATCTGAAATGCCGACGTACAGGGTATTTCGGGGCTATGTGTGAGGGTGTGAGGGTAAAAACGGGGAAAACTTTTTCTCGTTTCTGTTGCCTTTTCAGAGGCTATACTAACGACAACTGCCCCACTCTCTTTGCAGAGCGGAGCAGTCATTTTTTATTAAAAAGCATTCAAAGTATTTTGTTTATTAGCTATCTTCATTCCCTCCCTTCGGGAGGGTTAGGGTGTTTTTTTAGGTATCCTACCTCACCACCTTCTTCCCATTCACCACATACACTCCCTTGCCGAGCTGGCTCATGTCCGTACCGACATATCTGCCGTCGAGGGTATAGATACGAGTTATCTTGCTTTCTGCCTTTTCTACATTAGGAGCAGCAATGCCACTCGTTTTGCCTGTGAGGTCGGGAGTCTCTATGATGTTGCCGAAGCAGCTCCACATCTCGTCAGCCTCATAAGCCGGTTTTGCACCAACCGGAACATAAAGGGTGCTGTGAAGGAGCATCTTCTTCATTTTCCCAAGGCTTGAGCCGAAAGGATTGTCATTGTAGTTGGTCGCTGCTGTTGCTACCGATACAGGAGGAGTCATGCGGTTTACTCTGAAAGTAACATTCCATTCTTCATCCATATTGACTCTCAGGTAAAAACAGCGTTGTTCTAAAAGGGAAAGGCTTGACGGGAGGTAAAAGCCTGAAAGTTTATGACACTGGTCAAACGCTGAAACCGACAGGCGAGTCATGCCCTCTGGAAGGGTTATATCACCTCTCATACGGAGACAGTCGTAGAAAGCGGCTTCGCCGATATACGTTAAGCTCTGCGGAAGGTTTACCGCCTGCAGAGAGTAGCAGTCGGCAAAGGCTTCCCTGCCAATAGAGGTTATTCCCTCCGGCAGGGTTACATACTGGAGTTTGCTCTTCAAATCCCAGCCTGTTTCATCTGCAAATGCAGATTCAGGAATGGCATTATTCTCTATGGAGCAGCCACTGAGATTTATACCCGTCAGCTTGCCGTCGTAAATGGCATTGTGAAGCGACAGGAAGTCGGTTGTCTTCAGTGTTCCCGTTACTACAAGCGAGTCTGTTGTCTGCAAATCATCACCGAGAACACTTTCAAGGGTGTTGCCGCTCAGGGTGGCATAACGAGTGGTGTACAGTCCGGCACATTCCGTTATTTTTCCGAACTTTGACCATGCTTCATCCGAGGCAAAGCTGCCGGCAGAACCGGTAGGTACTATGAGGGTTGCTGCCGACATATTGTCGTCGAAGGCATATCGGGCGGATATTGCGGCACCATTGGGGTTTCGCACCGTTACCTCATGCAAATCTTCACAGTTTGCAAAGGCATTCTCGCCTATTATCCCAACGGTCTTGGGGATTTCTATCATTCTCAGACCGGTATTGAAAAATGCCTGTTCACCTATGCGGTGTATGCCATAGGGCAAGCGAAAATACTGCAGATGACTGAGAAAATCCTCTTTTGAGTCCGCCAGCTGCGCAGAATTTATTTTGGAAGGACGGAACAGCCAGTCTGGAATTTCGTCGGTAAGTGTTGACGCTCCGGACAGGTCAATACCTGAGAGCTTGCCCTCGTTGCAGCAACGGGCAAGGAACAGGAAGTCCTGTGCGTCCAGCTTGCCACCAGTTACAGCGATGGAATCTACTTGGGATGCTTCCTCCCATGTCATTGCCTGATAAACATGCTTTTTGTCAAGCGTTATATTGATGACCTTCACTGTCTTGGCTGCAATTCCCTGAAATGCCGCCAGACTTAACAATACGGCTAATGTCTTTTTCATAATCATATAATTTTATTAACGTTATCTTTTGCAAATTTAGTCATATATCTTAGAATATTATATTTACCGCGACAAAATTCTACAATTGTCAACTACTTTTCCGTTTTTCATTACAGATAACTGCAATACTTCTGATGAAGAAGACGAAACGTCAAATGTAGCATGTGTCGCTCCTTCGGCAAGTTTTACTTCAGATACTGAAGAGCTTCCGGTTGCAGAAGTCATTCTTACTGTCATGCCGCTTTGTGCCGGAACGTTGAAATCTGCATCTACGACACCGGGGCGTGTCATTGTTGCATCCTTTATGAATGGTATCTTTTCAACTGTGGTCGTTACAGAATTTGTTGCATTGTCGCTCTTGGCTATAACTTTCAAAGTATAATCACCGGATGAGGTTACTTGATTCACCTTCAAAGTAGGGGCTGTACTTACAAGGTTACCAGCTTTGTCATACCACTCATATTCTACTTCTTCATTGATATTTGACGGCTTCAGCGATACGGTTCCGTCGATATTTGCGGTTTTGTCGATATCGGGCGTTATCTTCG
>DBKQ01000090.1 GCA_002298545.1 Prevotella sp. UBA746 | reverse complement strand
AAAAAACAAAGGAAATCAATCTAACTTCAGATAATATACATTCTGAATATATTATCCTATGAATAATACAGGATAGGTTTTCTTCTAAAATTCTTACCACCTAAATTGACGAAGAACCAAAGCCGGTCTTGAAATTCCTGTTGGCTGTAACACAGAACCTCTATTACAACAATTACCTCAGTTAAACAATAGTGGCAACAAAAGTGCTGCTATGCTGCACCAAAGGTGCAACATAGAAATACCGACAGCGTTTGATAAAAACGACAATAACAGACAATCCTTGACAATCGGCTATATCCCAAACTTCAATAATAAATATCCATTCTCAAAAAAAATAGGACAAAAATCATTTCCTACAAGTTGTGTTACGATTATTTGTATTAACTTTGCCACAAAGATAATGCAAATCGGAAACAATATAATCCAAACTTCCTTGGATTTATTGCTGAGATGCAGCTTTTCTTATTAAATACAAAAATACTAATAAAAACAAAAACATATTATGAAAAGTATTCTTGAAGGACGTCCGGGATTGAAAGCTGAAGTTGAGAAGATAGCAGAAGTTGCCGGATATCTGTGGCAGAACGGATGGGCTGAGCGTAATGGCGGAAACATCACAGTAAACGTAACAGAGTTTGTTGACGACGAGATTAAGGCAATGCCTGCAATCAGCGACGTAAAGCAGATTGGAGTAACTCTTCCTGCTCTGAAAGGTTGCTACTTCTACTGCAAGGGAACAGGCAAACGTATGCGTGACCTGGCACGTCGCCCGATGGACAATGGTAGCGTGATACGTATTCTCGACGACTGCGCCAGCTATGTTATCATTGCCGATAACGCCGTGATGCCTACAAGTGAGCTGCCGTCACACCTTACCGTTCATGCACACCTCATTGAAACAGGTTCTGCATATAAGGCAACGGTTCATACTCATCCTATTGAACTCGTGGCAATGAGCCATAACCGCAAGTTCTTGGCTAAGGATGTGCTTACTAACATATTGTGGAGCATGATTCCTGAAACAAAGGCATTCTGTCCGTTAGGTCTCGGTGTGGTACCTTACGAGCTGCCGGGTTCTAACACTCTTGCCGATGCTACGCTGAAGGAGCTTGAGGACTATGATGTCGTTCTGTGGGAGAAGCATGGTGTATTCGCCAAAGGACTTGACGTGATGGATGCTTTCGACCAGATCGACGTGCTCTCTAAGAGTGCCAAGATATATATCGACTCTAAATGCATGGGCTTCGAACCGGAAGGTATGAGTCAGGAGCAGATGGCAGAGATGACTAAAGCTTTCAATCTGCCTAAGTAAAACTGCTGAAATTTCATTTCCTACCGAGAAAGACTATCTTTCGGGGCTTAGGAATGGATACAATATAAAAAACAAGCGGACTGTAGCCACCACTTGATGGCTCAGTCCGCTTATTTTATTTCACAACCTTAACCGTCTTTTTCTCACCGTCGGCATAAGTGGTTGTCTGGAGATAGATGCCATGCGATGGACGGGAAATGCGAGCTCCATTGAGGTCGGTATAGCTGACGCTCTTTATAGCCTTGCCCTCGGCAGCAGCATTGTCGATACCGGTAGTAACAGATTTTTCTGCCAGCTCCGACTCTATTCTCTGATCGCCGTCAACATATACAGCCTTCACTCCGAGCTTGCTGTAGTCCTTGTAGACAAAGATCACCTGCTGACCGTTGTCGGCAATAAAGTCAAGTCCCTGACTGCCTGACCAACTTCTGTAGCTGTCGGTAAAGGCATAAGGCACATCAGTTATATCATTTTTGATATAGGCATAAAGAGAAGTCGGGAAGGTGTACAGTTCGTCGTCAAGATAGATATTATAATAGATATTATCCTGGTTGAGCTGTTTTCCGCTAACGGAATTCGTCGTAAGCTTATATACAAAAACTCCATAATTGCCACCGCCATCATATCCTATAGGCTCACACTGCAGTATCACAGGCTTTGCCGGAGCCTCAACAGTGTAGCTCACTTTGCTGAGCGACGGAGCGACAAACATGTCGAGAGCTGAAAGACCGGTATTTCCGAGGTTTATAAGTATCGTCTTGTCGGCAGACAGAGAGCCGGCAGTAGAGCTGTATGTAAAATCGAGCGACGACAATATCTGATATGTATCAGCATCAAACGGAATCATATAAGCATGCGAAGCATTGGCATGCACACCTAAATACTGCATCGGGAACGAAGCCTTGTTTCCGTTCAGCGTACCCTTCATCCAGAAACCCGGATCGTAGATATCGCCGATATAGATGTCGGAGCCGTCTACGACAACTCTCGCCGATGCCGTCTTTACATTACCTTCGGCATTATAATACGTCATGCGGTAAGTTTCAGCCTTACTCTCATCAGCCGGCTTCGCAGCAACATCAGTCATCACGCTATATACAGCCTGCGATGCTCCATATCCCATCCACTCGCTATTCTCGTTAAGCATACCGATGAGGTCGGAGGTATTCTCCTGAGAAAGCTTACTGCCGTCCCATTTGAATTTCACGCTCTGTGTTGTCTCGTCGATACCGATATTGCCGTTGGCGATAACCAACTTCCATGCATAACCGGTAACGCCCCCCTTATTGTATATCATCTGCGGAAACTTAAACTCGGCAGTACCGTCGGCACTCAGGTCGCCTTCGAGCCATGTTCCGGGAGCAAGTTTAATGAAAGGGTCTTTCATGTAAATCTTCTTGCCGTCGAAAGAAACGACAACGTTGCCCACATATCCGTCATAGGTGCGGTTAGTGGTAGCTCCACCGTATGCCACATATACGTTTGCAGAATGATACATATTCTCATACAGGACTCCCTCAGGAGTAGAACTGATAAGAGTCTCGGCAGAAGGCAAAGTTGTTGACTCGGCATTTACTGCAGTCTTCTTTACCTTTGCAGATTCCCCTGTCGTCTGTGCCCATAATGCAGACGCTGTCATGGCAAGGGCAATCAAAGTGTAGATTTTCTTCATAATTATATTTGTTTTTCTCTTGTTTTTATAAGATGAAAGCCGAGAGCTGCCTGCATTACGCTGCAACTCCCGGCTTCTTTTCGTGTTTTATCAATACTTCATAATTATTTCACTCAAACTTCAGATTTTATTCATCCCCTCCCCCGCCTCCCCTTCCAGGGGCGGAGCCAGTTACCTTTTTCTCTAACAGGTTGTTAATTTCTATAAAGCTCTTTACGAATCCTTTTCTACATTATCTTATGTAACTATAAAGGAAACCGCTTCTCCCCTGGAAGGGGAGACGGGAGAGGGGATGATTATAAATCAGAAAATTCTATTATTTTACAATCTTTATGGTAGAAGCCTTGCCGTTGGCATACTCCACGGTCTTCATGTAGATACCCTTCAGAGGCTCCGACACCTTACGACCGCTAAGGTCATAATATTCCACGCTCTTTACTGCGCCATTGTCGGCAACAGCGGCAGAGATGCCGGTTGTAGTGTTGCCTGTAGTTACATCATAGGTAACAGTAGGCGACTCATACTTGACGCCAGTCTCGTTGTCGATATACATAGCTTTCAAGCCAACAGTATTGAAGCTGTTGTAGAAATAGATATACTGCATACCGTTGTACACTGCGAAGTCATAGCCTATAGCTCCAGAACTCTGCTGCGTATAATAGTCGTAGAATCCGAAAGGAATATCAGTCAGAGGTGCAGAAAGGCACTGATACGTAGGAGCAGAGAACGTTGTAAGTTTTCCGTCAAGATATACATTATAATATATATTGTCGGAGTTCAGCTCCTGTCCATCGTCAGTTTTAGTGCTTAGCTGATAAGCCATAGCACCGACGTTTGAGCCCTCCTCAGCACCATAAGGCATTACGCTTACAATAACCGGAGTAGCCGGAGCGGCAGTAACGAAATGAGCATCGGTGAGCGTAGGGTTCATCCATACCTCAATAAGTGCAGCATATTTCTTGCCCTGGTTAACGCCAAGAATCTGCGAAGATGTCAGAGTACCAGCAGTCTTGTCGTAGTCGAACTCCATGTTGCCGACAGACTGGTATGTCTGTGAGTCGAACACCAAGAAATATTCATGGTTGGCATAGCTGATCTTCTCGCTGCCGAGATACTGCTCAGACGGGAAGGTTACCTTACTGCCGTTTATAGTTCCCTTAATCCAGTAGTTGTTATAGAACTTGCCGAGATAAATGTCGTTGCCGTCGATTGCAACGCTCACGTTTTTCTGCATATCCGTCTTGGTATAATAGTCGGTATATGCCATCTTGTATGTCGTGCTCTGTACGCCAGCCGGCAGAGTAACCGGTTTTTCCGTCATCACGCTGATAACATTGTCTGACGAGCCATAGCCGCTGAACTTACCATCTGCATCACCCATAGAGATACACTCCTTTGGAGTCTGCTGCTTCAGCGTCGTTCCGTCCCATGTAAACTTTACGGTCTGCGATGCAGCGAGCGGCACTTTATAGTTCTCCATGTCGACATCGCTGTTCCAGGCATAGTATGTAATCTCCGGGATATCCATTGCCTCGTTTGCTTCCTGGTGGTAGATAACCTGTGGGAAGTTGAAGCTTACAATACCGTCCTCACCGATGTCGCCAACAATCCATCCAGTGTCCATCACTCCCATCGGGTTGCCGATATACATTTTCTTGCCGTCTTTTGACACTACGATATCGGTTGCCATACCGTCGTATTCCTTGCGGTAGCCATTGTTGAAAGCAGCACACTCACGGTACATTGCCTTATATAGCGTACCCTCAGGCTGCTCGCTGATTATCTGCGAAGCATCAGGGAGAGTCGTTGCTTTGGCAATAGTTTTTGCGGTGGCAGAGAATGTCTGTGCGGAGGTGGCATACGAGTTTACCTTGGCAAACGGCATAGTGCCGTCAGCCTTTGTCTGTGCCCATGTCGTTGCTGCAGCAAGAGCAAGGGCAATCACGAAGTAGAATCTTTTCATTAACTTATAGTCTTTCTCTTTATTTATAAATTCAGGTGCAAATATATACAAAATATTGTTGCAAAACGAACAATAGCGACAGAACGTTTCGTTTTTTACTTATTTAACACAATAATGCATATCCCCTTTACACTTATTTTAGCGCATTGCCTCACGGTATTCGCTTGGTTTGCATCCTACTTTCATCTTGAATTTGCTCGAGAAATAGTCTGGCGAATCAAAATTTAACTGATAGGCTATCTCCTTTATGCTGATATTGGTTGTAGAGAGCAATTCCTTAGCTTTCTGCAGTCGCAGTTCCTGCTGATAGAGGGCGGGCGACACTCCGGCAAACTCCTTGAAAAGCTTGCGGAAGTTGGAATATCCCATGCCAAGCTGCTCGGCAATCTCCTGTATCGTGATGCGGCTCTCTATCTTCTCGCGGATTATCAGGCGCGCCTTGTTGATGATGTCAACCTTTGCACGGTCGCGGTTGAGGATAATGTTCCTCTCCTTGGCATACATCACTCCGATAAGATTATTCACTATTCCGGCAAGGACCTGTTGCGAATATGCAGCTTCCTCGCGGGCTGCCTTCATTGCCCCGTCATAGAGCTGGATTATTTCCGGGCAATATCCCACGTGGTATATCGGGTTCTCGGGCGAAAGGAAACCGTATTTCACGCGGTCGTCCATATTTCTGCCCTTGTATCCTATCCAATAGCTCTTCCAGCAAGATTCGGGCAGAGGATGATAGGTGTGCCATTCGCCGGGAAAGAGAAGGAAGATATCGCCAGACTTGATATGCTGATTTTTTATATGCTCCGACGAGAACACTCCTTCGCCCTCCACGATATACAGCATCTGGTATTCATCCAGCGTGCGCCCCTTATCCACATCGAAATAATAGCCTCCGGCATGTCCCGGTGTAGGATAGTGTTCGCCGGGCAACAGCTCATCGTAACCCACCGTACTGACGGTTAGTCCCCACATGGCATCACGTTCTGTAGCTACAAGATATTTACTTTCCTGCATAGTGATTTATCTTTTATTTATACTACTTTGTCTTTTTATCTATACGATATTGCAGATGTCGCATCGGATGACCGCCCCACGCGGCATCGTTGACATATTCGAATCCGATATTTCTATAAAGTCGTTCGGCATTGGGGTTTCCCTTGTCCACGAGCAGTCCGGCAGCCGGAAGATTCATCTCGCGAGCCTTTTCTATTGATGCTCTCAGCAAGGCGGAGGCTACTCCCTTGCCCCGGTATTGCGGATAGACGGCAAGGCTGTCGAGATAGAGTTCTCCCTTTTGTGTCTCGTCGTCCATATTGCTGAAATCCCTGCCGAAGTCGTTAAGCGCGGCATTTATGAAGGCTTTACGCAGAGTACGGAGCAAGGCTCCGTCGTATGACACGCAAATGCCCATAACCTTTCCGTCGTCAGTCACGGCGACGAGTGTATTGAGATAACTGTATTGCGAATTGTCCGCCTCAACGAGACGAGTCATTGTCCGTCGGAAGTCATTGAGCGTTTGTCCATTGCCGGTATAGTAAAGGCAACATTCGTCGGTCATTGCCATCATTATTAGATTGGCAATTTCTTCTGTCTGTTCTTTCTTTGCTGTGTATATTTTCATCGTTTAGTAGTTTTTCCCTTGGAAATGATAATGCAAAAATAATAAATATAAGCCATATGGCAAAATTATTGACGGAAATTAGGAAAAACAGAATGACTGAACGTGAAAAGCGTTTAGGCGAAACAGTTTCTATCTGTCTATTACACGTTTTCCTCTGTCTGCGTCTTAGGCCAGTTCACGAGAAACAATTTTTCTGTGGCTCGGGTAAAGGCTGTGTAGAGCCAGTGAATATAGTCGGGAGTAAGCATATCGTCGGTCATATATCCCTGGTCGAGATAAACGTGTGCCCATTGTCCGCCCTGCGCCTTATGGCAGGTTACGGCATAGGCAAACTTCACTTGCAGAGCATTATAATACTTGTCTTCACGCACATGCTTCATGCGGTCTGCCTTCAGCGGGATGTCGGCATAGTCGGCAAGCACACCATTGAAGAGCTGTTCGCTCTGCTCATAGGTTAGTGAAGGAGATTCCGACTGCAAGGAGTCGAGCACCACCGTGGCATCAAGTTCATAATTGTCGTAGTCGGGAAATTCAAGCGACAGGTCGGCAAAGCGGAAACCATAAAGTTCCTGAATATTACGAACACGACGCACCTTGGCACGGTCGCCATTGGCAATAAAGGAAAAGGAAGGTCCCTCCAAGGAAGTCCCATCCGGCTCAGCCCCCTCCGGCTCCCCCAAGGGGGAGAGAGGTTGGACTGGAAGGCTCTGAGAAAAATTATTTTTTCGAGAGAACTGGGAGAAATGAGAGGATTTGGAAAACTGGGAATTCATAGAAGACTGAGAATTCTTAGATATCCAATGGTAATTGTTTCTCACCACCATGAGCATATCGCCCGGCGTAAGTTCCTCCTCCCTGCCAAGCACCATATTCCTTATACCATTATTATATATATTGGCGCGTTTGTTACTTCGCGTTACCACCATCGTCTCGTCTTGTCCCACTTCGCTGTAGCTGCTGGCAAGACTCTCTATAAGTTCATCGCCAGGCACCATAACGATATCGGCAAAGCCCTTGAAACGGATTCGCGGTAGCTGCGTTATCTCGTCGTGAGTTATCATTTGCCGGATAACGTTGGCATTATAAAGGATACCGGAGTCGGCAGCCTGGCGCAACACCTCGTTCATCTCTACAGAAAACATCTCGAGTCCGTAAGCCCCGGCAATCAAATCGCCCATCAAGGCTGGGGACTCTTCCTCACCGACAGGCGGCAACTGTGCACGGTCGCCAACAAACATCAGCCGACAGTTGTCTCCAGAATACACATACTCCATAAGGTCATCGAGCAGACAACCGCTACCGAACTGTCCGCCACCTGAGGCAAGCGAGTCGTTGGCAATCATCGAAGCCTCATCAACAACAAAGAGAGTGTTGCGCTGCTTGTTGAAATTTAGGTTGAAGCCAGTCATGTCGCCAGTGAAAGTCTTCTGACGGTAAATCCTGCGGTGGATAGTGTAAGCCGGCATACCGGCATTCATAGACAGAACCTTGGCAGCACGTCCCGTTGGAGCCAATAGCACTACCTTTTGTCTTAACGAGACAAGAGCCTTAATCATTGCAGACGTAACGGATGTCTTTCCCGTTCCGGCAGAGCCACAAAGAATCATAGCCGGGCGGTCGGCACGGCTTGCCATAAACTGGCAAAAAGTTCGGATAGCCTGATTCTGTTCTGTTGTCGGCGTAAAACCGAAATGAGTTACTATTATGCTATGAAACTCATCTAAAGTCATAATACTATCCCTCCTTGATAATCCAATCGCTGATGGTGCGCTGTTCACTGGAGAAGTTCACACCGATTTTGTATAGGCGCTTGCCGTCGGCAGAATATGGAATAAGGTATCCCTTGTCGTCAATCTGCTTTATTGCCTCCTCCGACGAACCGTCGTATTTCAGTTCAAACACGAATACGGAATCCGGCATATACACCACGGCATCGGCTCTGCCCACGGCACTGTCTTCCTCCACCCGCATATAAGCCCCCATGAGATTGAATATCAGATAGAACACGGTTTGGAAGTCGCGCTCGTTCTTGTTGCTCAATCTGTTGGATATTCCGGCAAGAAATGCCTTCAGACGTTTCATCGCGCCATCGATGTCATGGTCGTAAAGCATTTCGAGGAAATCGCCCACCAGACTGCTGTTATCAAGTTGAATCGGCGACAGATAGTTTGGAGCCAAATTCTTCAGCATTCCTATCTTTACCTCCTTGTTTGGATATTCAAGGGTGTAACGACGAAGCATTGGATTGAATTTCTTTATCGTGAGATAACCGCTTTGATAGAGCAACGGAAGAGGCGACACCATCTGCTCTGGAGACACGTCGAAATCATCCACATCGCAACTCTTCTTTTCTATATCCATAACATTGACATGATATTTCTGAAGAGTCTTGATAAGGTAGCTCGGAGTACCGGAGCCAAACCAATATGGGGCTATCTTTCGTGCATTCAATGCCTTTACCAAACTGAACGGATTAAACACATCCTCGGAATGTTCACTAAAATGATAGCCATCATAATATCTCTGCAATTCAGCAAGACAATCTTCATACGACATGCCGAGAGCCTCGCCGAGGGCCTCAACATCAGGCTTCATTACTGTGGTAAGCTCCGTCATGCTGATACCGCAAATGGCAGAGTACTGGTCGAACATGCTGATATTGTCAAGGTTGTTCAGCTCACTGAAGATGCTGAGCTGCGAGAACTTCGTGATGCCTGTGATGAAAACGAACTCAAGGTATGGGTCGAGTTTTTTTATCGGACTGTAGAAGTTCTGCATAACGAGACGCAATGGCTTGAGATTTTCCTTCTCATGGACCACGTCAAGCAGCGGGGCATCGTATTCGTCGATGATTATCACCACCTTCTGACCGGTCTGCTCGTAGACTCGCCTCACGATACCGTCCAAACGGTCGTTGGGATGTTTCTCCCTCTCATTTCTGCCATATATATCCTCATACTGGCATAGCTGCAGATCAAGATAATCCAACAAACGGGTTTCATCAAAATGCTTTGCACCGCTCATGTCGAAATGCAACACGGGATGCTCAATCCATTCTTTCTCGTAATCGCCGAGGGCAAGACCGTTGAAGAGTTCCTTCTTTCCCGCAAAATAAGAATGAAGGGTGGAGGCAAAGAGCGACTTGCCGAACCGACGGGGACGGTTCAGGAATATGTATTTCATCTTCTTCTGTCTGAATTCGACGATATACATTGTCTTGTCAACATAAAGGTAGTTGTCTTCACGAATATTTTCGAAAGTCTGTATGCCTACTGGATAAAAGTTTACGATTTTCTCCATAGTCCATTGAATATTTCTGCAAATATAACCAATATTTTGTAATTAAATCCTCCGGTATAAATCATTTTGGCAAAATCTTTTGATATTATGAATAAAATACCGTAAATTTGCAATAATTGGCATAAAATGCCATAAAACGATATAACAACTGAAGGTTAAGCAAAGGATATGATAAAAATAAAACTCAATTATATTCTGTCGGCAATAGTCGCAGTGCTCCTTATTCTATGCACGGCAAGCATATACGGGCCGGTAAACTTCAACAACGAGAAAGCCCACCGCGAGGCTGCCGTTAAGGAAAGGCTCTGTGCCATACGGAAAGCAGAAATAAAATACCGGCAAATCCACGGTTCATATACTGCAGACCTTAAACAGCTTACCGACAGTAAATTGCTGAAAGAGGAAATGCAATATATTCCTTTTAGCGACAACAAGAAATTTGAACTCGCCACTACGATATATACGGGTAAGTCCGGCAGCACTACACCGCTGATGGAATGCCGTGCACCATACGCCGCATACCTTGACGGACTGAGCGAGAAACGCATCAATGAACTTACAGAAACGGCTAACAGCACTGGGGAATACCCCGGACTGAAAATTGGCGACATTACAACACCTAACGACAATGCAGGAAATTGGGAATAACATACAACAGAAAGATGAGAGACTGACAATAAGGATTGGAGAGAACTCCCTTGGCTTCGCATATAAGAACAGCGAAGACAACGGGTTCGTATTCTTGCCATACAAGATAAAAAACGGAATATCGATGGCTGCCAACCTTAGGGAGGCACTGAAGGACGAGGAAATGAATATCGGGAAATGGCGCAAGACTATGGTGCTTATCGACTCTCCTGTAATTTTTATTCCTATCGACGAATATACTGACCAGTCGAAGGAGCTTTTATACAACTACTCCATCACCGGTCAGGAAAACAATGCCGTGCTCGCCACAATATTGCCGTCGGTAAGCTCTGTGGCTCTTTATTCTATAAATAAAGACTTGAGACTTGTGCTCACAGATAATTTCAAGGATATAAAAATCAACCCCGTCTGTGCCTCGACATGGCAGTATCTGCAGCGACGCAGTCTGGCAGGCACAAACGAAAAGCTCTATGCCTACTTCCACGACGGGAAGATAGACATTTGCAGCTTCCGCAGAAACCGTTTCCGCTTTGCCAATTCGTTTAAGACAAACCGTACCGGCGATGCCGCATATTTCATTCTGTCGGCATGGAAACAACTGGCGATGGACGCAGATAAGGACGATATTTACTTGCTTGGCGACTTCAACGACTTCGACTCTCTTGTCGGAGAACTGGCGAAGTTCGTGAGAAACATTTACCGCATAAAGGCATCTGCCGATTTCAATCGACATCCCTTGACTATGATACAGGGGGTTAACTTCGACCTTGTTACAACTTTACTGTAGAACTGAAATTATGAGAATAATAACTGGAATATACAAAGGCAGGCGCTTTGAAGTGCCACGCTCTTTCAAGGCACGGCCTACTACCGATTTCGCAAAGGAGAACATATTTAATGTGCTCAACGGATACATCGACTTTGAGGGCTGCACGGCTCTCGACATGTTTTCCGGTACTGGCAGCATTTCGCTCGAACTCGTATCGAGAGGTTGCCAGCAGGTAATCAGTGTGGAGGCTGACCGCGACCACCATGCCTTCATAAAACAATGCGTGGGGAAACTCGGTATCGACAACTGCATAACGATACGCGGCGACGTGTTCCGCTTCATAAAGGGATGCAAACAGCAATTCGATTTCATCTTTGCCGATCCGCCATACGCCCTGCCCGAACTTCATTCCATACCGGAACGGGTATTCAAGGCAAATATGCTGAAAGACGATGGAGTCTTCGTATTCGAACACGGCAAGAAAGATGACTTTTCTGATGACCCGCACTTCGTGGAACACCGCGAATACGGAAGTGTCAATTTCTCCATCTTCAAGAATATAGGAAAGGAAAACGACGAGTGATTGACCACGCTACCATAGAGAAGATTAAAGACGCTGCAAATATTGTGGATGTCGTCTCTGAGTTTGTCACGCTGAAGAAAGTAGGGGCAAACTACAAGGGATTGTGCCCTTTCCACAACGAGAAGACTCCGTCGTTCTACGTCTCTCCGGCTCGCGGTATCTGCCACTGCTTTTCATGCGGCAAATCTGCCAACCCCGTGAGCTTCATCATGGAGCATGAACAGATGACTTATCCTGAAGCCCTGCGCTGGCTTGCAAACAAATATCATATAGAAATCCACGAACGGGAACTCAGCGAGGAAGAGAAAAGGGAACAGAACGATCGCGAGAGCATGTTCATCGTGAACAAATGGGCTATGGAATATTTCCATAACATTCTTCTCAACGACGTTGACGGCAGAGCCATCGGTATGCAATACTTCAGAAGTCGTGGATTCCGCGACGACATCATTGAGAAATTTCATCTCGGCTTTGCCTTGCCTTCACGCGACGACCTTGCTAAAGCGGCTCTTGCAAAAGGATACAACGAGAAATTTCTCGTCTCTACCGGTCTTTGCTTTAAACGCGACAACGGAGAGCTCCTCGACAAATATTCCGGAAGGGTAATGTTCCCGTGGATTGGTGTGAACGGAAATGTCAGAGCCTTCGGCGGACGATTGCTCGATGCCCGTACGAAGGGAGTGCAGCAGAAATACATCAACTCCCCTGACTCCGATATCTATCATAAGGAAAAGGAACTTTACGGAATATACCAGGCAAAGAAAGCCATTGCCAAAGAGAACTGTGTCTATATGGTGGAAGGATATACCGACGTTATCTCGATGCACCAGTGTGGCATAGAGAACGTAGTGGCTAACTCCGGTACCGCACTCAGTTACCACCAGATACACTTGCTCCACCGCTTCACCGACAATATCGTGTTGCTCTACGACGGTGATGCTGCCGGTATTCATGCCGCCATGCGAGGCATCGACATGCTGCTCGCCGAAGCAATGAAGGTGAAGGTATTACTGCTGCCCGACGGCGACGACCCTGACAGTTTTGCAAGGAAGCACACTGCTGAGGACTTCCGCCAATATATAGAAGAACACCAGCAGGACGTCATTGAATTCAAGACTGATTTCCTTCTTCGCGGTGTCAACGACCCTATAAAGCGTTCCGAAGCTATAAGCAGCATTGTGAAGAGTATCTCTGTAATCGAGAACCAGATTGTGCGTGCCACTTACCTACAGGACACCGCCCACCGCATAGGAATAAACGAGGCGACACTCATTGCCACGATGAACAAATTTATCCGAAGCGGCAAGGACACTCAACTGAAGGAACAGCAAAGGCAACAGCAGAAGGTACAACAGCAAGTTACTCCGGCTCCTTCTTTAACTCCGGCTCCAAAGCAACAGGCTAAGGAAGTGGAATACATGCTGATACAAAGCGTGGTGCGCAACGGTGAGAAAATTATCTTCGACAATGTGGAAACCGATGATGGCGGCACTACAACGCTAAATGTTGCACAATATATAAGCTATGACCTGAGCACCGACAACCTTACATTCTCTGTGCCCATATACAACAAGATTCTCGAAGAGGCTGTAGAACACAGTTCTGATCCGGATTTCAAGGCTGAGGACTTCTTCATGAAACACCCTGATATCGAAATCAGCAAGATTGCCACAGAGATGTCGACCGACAGGTTCCAGCTCCGCAAGGGGGCTAAATTGCGAACTGGCGAAGAAGTGCTGCGCGAACAGGTTATACATCTGGTCCTCGACTTCCGCATGGATTTCGTGAAAGAGAAACTGAAAAAGTTGCAAATAGAGATTGCTAAATGTAATGGCGACAACGAACGGCTGACCTCTCTTATTAAGGAATATCAAGAGGCACAGACTATACGAAACGCCATTGCCAAAGAACTCGGCAGCGAAATTATAGTATAAAAACTTTTATATTATGGTATACCTCTACTGGATATTGTTCATCATATACTCGCTGACTGTTGTCGGCACCATCATATCGGTGCTTATGGACAACAGACAACCGGTGAAGACCATGGCTTGGGTCATGGCTGTGATGTTCATGCCCGTAGTTGGAATTATACTATATTTCTTTTTCGGACAGGACACGAGGAAGGAGAAACTTATCAGTCAGCACAGTCTTGACCTGCTCACGAAAAGTTCTATGCTCGAATTCGCCGTGCAGAAAGACCTTGTTATTCCCGAGGAGAACAAGACGCTCGTAAAACTCTTTGCCTCACAGAACTGGGCGTTGCCGTTTAAAGACAACGACATCGACATTTTCACCGACGGCTATTCTTTCTTTAATGCTCTCTTCAACGACATCGGCGCTGCCAGGGAGAGCATACATCTCGACACCTATATCTTCGAGAATGATGCCTTGGGACGTATTCTTGCCGATATCCTTATCGACAAGGCTAAGGAGGGAGTTGAAGTCAGAGTCATATATGATGATGTAGGATGCTGGAACGTTAGAGACGACTTTTTTAAGCGCATGCGCAATGCCGGAATTACGGTCAAGCCATTCATGCCTGTCTTGTTCCCGGCTTTCACGAGCAAGGTAAACTACAGGAACCACCGCAAACTGTGTGTCATCGACGGCAAGACGGGATTCATCGGAGGCATGAATATCGCCAAGCGATACATTACGGGAGACGGCAAGCAGAAATGGCGCGACACTCATCTGCGCATACGCGGCGGAGCTGTTTATGCCATACAGAGGGCGTTTCTCGTCGACTGGTATTTCGTTTCCGGCAATCTTATATCCGACCGCAAGTACTATCCTGAACTGCAAAGCACCAAAAAGAATGATATTATAGTACAGATTGTAACAAGCAGTCCGGTAAGTCCGTGGCCTGATATCATGCAAGGTTATGTGCGCATCTTGCTCGAAGCCCGGCGCTATGTTTATATGGAAACGCCATACTTCCTGCCCACCGAAACCGTGATGTCGGCAATGCGTATCGCTGCCCTCGCCGGAGTCGACGTGCGCATCATGATTCCACGCAAGGGTGACGCCAAGTTCGTGGAATGGGCAAGCCGTTCCTATGTCTTCGAAACCATTCAGGCTGGAGTTAAGGTATATCTTTACCGTAGTGGCTTTAACCATTCCAAGTTGCTTGTCTGCGACGACAGTATCTGCACCTGCGGTTCGACGAACATCGATTTCCGAAGTTTCGAAAACAATTTCGAGGCTAATGCCTTTATCTACGACAAGAAAACAGCACTGCGCTTTAAGCAGATTTTTATGGACGACATAAAAAACAGTACTTATGTAACTCTGAGAATGATTTCCCAAAAGCGACCGTTCTTAAAACGTCTGTGGGAATCCCTCGTCAGACTGCTTTCGCCTTTATTGTAATCCATAACACAACTGCATATTATATAAGAATATGCATATTGTCAAAACTTTCAGATTATTTCGCAAATAATTATGCTTGCCTATTGCGAAAACAAGTATCTTTGCCAACAGAAATTTAATACAAAAAACATAAATGGAAAATAACAGATACTTCTTTGCCGTGGACCTGGGCGCCACAAGCGGAAGAACAATTATCGGAACACTTGCCGACGGCAAGATTCAACTCGACGAACTTACAAGATTCGAGAATAATCTCATTGAAACAGGCGGACACTTCTATTGGGACATCTTTGCTCTGTATAACGAGATTATCAAAGGACTGAAACTCGTTGCAAAAAGAGATATCCCTATTGTCAGCATCGGTATCGACACCTGGGGAGTTGACTTCGTATGCATCGGTGAAGACAATGCCATACTCCGAAATCCTATCGCCTACCGCGACCCGTTCACCTTCGAGGCTATGGACGAATATTTCGAAAAATGTATAGACAAGAAGACGGTATACAATAAGACTGGAATTCAGTTTATGAACTTCAATTCCCTCTTCCAGCTCTATGCTATGAGGCGCGAAAACAATGTTGCTCTCAATAATGCCAAGAAAATCCTGTTCGTTCCTGATGCCCTCTCATGGATGCTCACGGGGAAGGATGTTTGCGAATATACTATCGCTTCTACAAGTCAGATGCTCGACCCAAGGACAAAGGACCTCGACAAGGAGCTTATAGAGAGCGTAGGACTGACCCGCGACAAATTCGGAATGATGGTCAACCCCGGTACATGTATCGGCACTCTAACCAAGGAAGTGCAGGAGATGACAGGACTCGGTGCGATACCTGTCATTGCCGTTGCCGGACACGACACCGGTAGTGCCGTTGCTGCCGTCCCGGCAAAGGATGAGCGTTTTGCTTATTTGAGCAGTGGAACATGGAGCCTGATGGGTATCGAAACTCAGGATGCTATCATCAACGACCTGAGTTACGAACGCAACTTCACCAACGAAGGCGGCATAGAGGGAACGACACGCTTCCTGAAGAATATCTGCGGCATGTGGCTTTTGGAACGCTGCCGCAAGGAATGGGGCGAAGACGCTCCAAGAGACTACTCAGTGTTGCTTGCCGAAACGATGAAGACAAAACCGTTCCAGAGCATCATCAACCCCGACGACAAGTTGTTTGCCAACCCTGTAAACATGCAGGAGGCTATCAAGTCTTACTGTAAGGAGACGGGACAACATGTTCCTGAAGGATATGCCGAGATTTGCCGCTGCATCTTCGAAAGTCTTGCCCTGCGCTACCGCCAGGTGTTCGGATATCTCACGGAAATGGCTTCTTTCCCTATCAGCACTCTGCACATCATCGGCGGAGGCTCGCTCAACAAATACCTTAACCAGTTTACGGCTAACGCCACTGGCGTTGAGGTTCTTGCCGGTCCTCAGGAGTGTACTGCCCTCGGCAATATCATGATGCAGGCTAAATCGGCTGGCGACGTCGACGGCATCTTCGACATGCGCCACATCATTGCCGACAGCGTTATCATGAAGCGCTTTGAGCCTCAGGACAAACAGCAATGGGACGAGGCTTACGACAGGTATCTGGAAATTCTAAAAATTAGGAATTAGGAAAGAGGAATTAGGAATTAGGAATTATTACTCTCAGAACTCCCAGTCCTCCCATTTCTCCCATCAAAATTAACAACAACAAAATAAAACCTAAAGAAAAATGAAAACAGATCAAATCACTAAAGCCTACGAAATGGCTAAAGAGCGCTACGCCGCTCTTGGTATCGATACAGACAAGGCTATCGAGACTCTCGAGAAAACTCCTATATCTCTCCACTGCTGGCAGGCAGACGACGTTGTCGGCTTTGAGCGCAACGTGGCAGCATCTGGCGGTATCCAGACCACAGGAAACTATCCTGGAAAGGCTCGCAATATCGATGAGCTGCGCCAGGATATTGATAAGGTGAAATCTCTCCTTGCCGGAACCTTCCGTCTGAACTTGCACGAGACCTACGGAGAATTCGGCGGACAGTTTGTTGACCGCGACCAGGTTGAGGTGAAGCACTTCGAGGGCTGGATGCAGTGGGCAAAGGAGCATAACCTGAAACTCGACTTCAACTCTACTTCTTTCTCTCACCCTAAGAGCGGAAACCTTACTCTCGCTAATCCTGACAAGGAGATCCGCGATTTCTGGATTGAGCATACTAAGCGTTGTCGCCGTATCGCCGATGCTATGGGTAAATTCCAGAACGACCCTTGTATCATGAACATATGGGTTCACGACGGAAGCAAGGACCTCACGGTGGAGAAACTGCGCTACCGCGAAATCCTGAAGAACAGTCTCGACGAGATTCTCGCCGAGGAACTGCCGGGAATGAAGTCTTGTCTCGAGGCTAAGCTGTTTGGCATCGGACTCGAGGCTTACACCGTTGGTTCTAACTATTTCTATACTGGCTACTGCGCTAAGAACAACGTGATGTACACTCTCGATACTGGTCACTACGAGCCAACAGAGAATGTTTCTGATGCCGTATCTGCATTGTTGCTCTTCGTACCAGAGTTGATGCTCCACGTATCTCGCCCAATGCACTGGGATTCAGACCACGTGACCCTCTTCGACGACAACACTCGCAACCTCTTCTCAGAGTTGGTACGTGCCAACGCTCTCGACCGTGCCCACATCGGTCTCGACTACTTCGACGCTTCTATCAACCGCATCGGTGCATACATCGTCGGTGTGCGTGCCGCTCAGAAGTCATTGCTCTCGGCATTGCTCGAGCCAACGGCTATTCTGCGCAAGTATGAGGACGAGGGCAAGCTCTTCCAGCGCCTCGCTCTGCTCGAAGAGGCTAAGACTCTGCCTTTCGGTGCCGTTTACGACTACTTCAACATGAAGAACAACGTGCCTGTTGGCGAGGAATACTTCGCCGACGTGGAGAAATACGAAAACGAGGTTCTGTCTAAGAGATAATTTTCCGGATTAGAGATTAAAGAATAGGGATTAGGGATTATTTGTTCTGCTCAACACAAAAATCCCTTAATCCCTTTTTCCTTTTGTAACACAAATAATCTCTATTCCATAAACCATCAACTCTAATCAATCATTATGGAAATAATAATTGGACTTTTAATTATCGCCGTCGGCGCATTCTGCCAGTCGAGCTGCTATGTGCCTATCAACAAGATAAAGAACTGGAGCTGGGAATCTTACTGGCTTGTGCAGGGGGTCTTCGCTTGGATTGTGTTCCCGTTGCTCGGTGCATTGCTCGCCGTTCCGGAAGGTCATTCGCTGACGGAACTGTTTGCCGGGGCTAACGGTTTCAACCTGTGGATGACGGTTTTGTTCGGGGCTCTGTGGGGAGTCGGCGGACTTACCTTCGGCTTGTCCATGCGCTACCTCGGTGTGGCTCTCGGACAGAGTATTGCCCTCGGAACATGTGCCGGACTCGGAACTATCATGGGACCTGTTCTGCTTAATATCTTCTTCCCGGAAGAGGACGCACTCAGCCGCCTTACCTTTGCCGTAATTCTTGGCGTCGTGGTTACTCTCGCCGGTATCGCCATCATCGGAGTGGCTGGTTCCATGAAGTCGGCATCGCTCTCGGAAGAGGAGAAAAAGGCTGCGGTAAAGGACTTCAACTTCCCGAAAGGTCTTGCCATCGCCTTGCTCGCCGGCTTTATGAGCGGATGCTTCAACGTAGGACTGGAATTCGGAAAGGATATCAACTTCGGCGACTTGACTCCTGATATGTACAAGACGCTGCCTGCCACGCTTCTCGTCACTCTCGGAGGCTTCGCCACAAATGCCGTTTACTGTTTCTACCAAAACAAGAGGAACAACACATGGGGCGACTACAAGAAAGGCAACGTATGGATAAACAACTTGCTGTTTTGCGCCCTCGCCGGCGGACTGTGGTACAGTCAGTTCTTCGGCTTGTCGTTGGGAAAAGGCTTCCTTACGGAATCGCCAACACTGATGACCCTGTCGTTCTGCATTCTCATGGCACTCAACGTAGTTTTCTCCAATGTATGGGGCATCATCTTGAAGGAATGGAAAGGATGTTCACAAAAAACAATTGCCGTGCTTATCCTTGGCATCATTGTATTGATAATTTCTTCATTCCTCCCACAGTTGATTTAGAAATTCCCGGAGTTTTCGGAGCCATCCGAAAACTCCGAGTTCTCCCAATTCTCTCAGTTCTACCAGCTCTACCAGTTCTCCCAATTCCCCACCCCATCACAAACTAATGAAATATCACTTTTCCCCATCTTTTTATTACTAAACGACAAATATTTCCCTCTTTTAGTAAAAAAAGATTAATCAAACTCATATCCCCATTACTTTTTTATCACAAATCATATTGGTTTATCAAAAAAGATGTAATTTTGCAAACCGCAAAGAATATTACTAAAATAAATAAACACCAATAAAGGATTATGAAAAAGATTAGAGCAGCCGTTGTTGGATATGGCAACATCGGACACTATGCAGTTCAGGCTCTTGAAACTGCACCTGACTTTGAAATCGCAGGTATCGTACGCCGCAACGGCGCTGAGAACAAGCCGGCAGAACTGGCACAGTATGATGTAGTAAAAGACATTACTGAGCTGAAAGACGTTGACGTGGCTATTCTCGCCACTCCTACACGCAGCTGTGAGGAATATGCAAAGAAAATTCTTGCCCTCGGCATCAACACCGTCGACAGCTTCGATATCCACACAAGCATTCTCGACTACCGTGCAGCCCTCATGCAGGAGTGCAAAGACAACAATGCCGTTGCCGTTATCGCTGCTGGATGGGATCCGGGATCTGACTCTATCGTGCGCACTCTGATGCAGAGCCTCGCACCTAAAGGTCTCTCTTATACTAACTTCGGACCGGGTATGTCTATGGGACACAGTGTATGCGTGCGTTCTAAGGAGGGCGTGAAAAACGCTCTGTCTATGACTATTCCAAAGGGCGAGGGACTTCACCGCCGCATGGTATACGTAGAGCTGGAAGAGGGAGCAAGTCTTGAGGAAGTTACAAAGGCTATCAAGGCTGACCCTTATTTTGCAAACGACGAGACTCATGTATTTGCCGTTGACTCTGTAGACGAAGTTCGCGACATGGGACACGGTGTGAACCTCGTTCGCAAGGGTGTTAGCGGAAAGACCCAGAACCAGCGCATGGAGTTCAACATGAGCATCAACAACCCGGCACTCACCGGACAGGTGCTCGTTAACGTGGCTCGCGCTTCTATGCGCCAGCAGCCTGGATGCTACACTATGGTTGAGATTCCGGTTATCGACATGCTTGCCGGCAGTCGCGAGGAGCTCATCGGTCATTTGGTATAAGCATTGAGCATATATTTAAATTCCACCTATATTAATAGGTAGAAAATAATGAAGGAAGCCTGTCGGTTGTGAAGAATGTTCACTGCCGACAGGCTTTATTGTAGCCTGAAGAAGTTGCAAGTTTACTACAGCAGTAAATCATCCTTTTCCCTTCTGCTTTAAAGAAAAGTTTTTTCGGTCATTTTACCCTCACACCCTCACCCAAGCGCCTGAAACGCCCTGTTTATCGTACTTCTGAGGTGTGAGGGATAGTGTGAGGGGTCGATGCTTACCCCTCACACCTCCAATGAGGACATATTGCTGCTTTTTTGTATCATTATTCGAGCAGCAATAAAGCTATCATTTGGTATCGGCGTTTCTATGTTACACTTTTGGTGCAGTATAGAAATACCAAAGGTGCAGCATAGAAGCACCAAAAGTGCCACTATTATTTATGTTTTCTTTACATAAGTTCCGATAATAACAAGCTTTTGTAAACCTCATGCAGAGAAAAGGGAAATAGGTCATGCTCTTCCTGAATTTGGAGTGATAATATTTATTATCGGAAGGTCATTGTTTTTTTAGACGAAAACAAACAAAACCCCCAATGTCGTTTTGCACGCCTTCGGTTTATTGTGTTATGGAAAATGTGTCCTTTAGAGAGCAAGCTCTCTGTCGTCCACATCTTCCATAACACAAAGAGTCACTTCGTTCCTCTTGCAAAACAACATTGGGCGATAAACATAAAAAACATATTAACAACTATAATTGACAGGACATAAGTTCGTTTTTTATTGCAGACTTTGTCCTTTGTTTTTTATGTTTATCGCCCGATGGCAAGTAAAAATGCCAAAGGCATTGACGATGTGTTGACGAATTTCCGTCGAGAACTTGTTCTCGTAAGGAAATATGGCAACACATCGTCAAACCCGAGGAACGAGGGTTTTACTTGTCAGAGGGTGTTTTTTCGGTTTTCGTCTAAAAGTACAAGAAAGAGATTTTCCGATAATAAATACTACCACTCCAAATATCAGATGAGCAATAGGTTATAATATTTCCGGTTCTCGCCTAAATCCGAAAGAATCATTTTTAGAATAGCCTGTTTTGTTATCTTTTATTTTTTTTATAACTTTGCAACTTGAAAACAATATACCTATGATTTCAATAAAAAGAAGACACTTTGGCAAGATAAAATGTCTGCTGGTTATTATTGCCGTTATGGCAAATTGCATATCTTCATATTCATACGACATAAGAGTACTCAATGCCGTATACCCGTCTGCCTCGATAGAGCAAAAATGTATGCTTATCGACAGGCAAGGACTGATATGGCTTGGAACAAACTCCGGCATCAAGTCATACGACGGCTATCGCTTCAACACTTTCCGAACCGATGCCCAGTCGCCTAATATCCTGCCCAACAACCAGATTCTCTCGATGACCGAAGACAACAACAACTGTCTGTGGATTGGAACAAGAAACGGACTGGTGTGTATGGACAAAAAACTCGGAAGCTTCACAACGTATCATCTGAAAGGCGACAACCAGCGCGAGATATATACCCTGTTTACATCAAAAGACGGCAATGTGTGGATTGGTACCGATGAGGGTATCACTATTGTAAATTCAGCAACGCGCTCCTTCCATCAGCTTTCGGGCAAAAACGTCACCATGGTGGAACCCAACGGAAAACGGCATCCGCTGGGCAATATAAACGTGAAGGCGTTTGTTGAAGACAAAGACGGCTCCATATACATCGGTACCTGGAACGACGGATACTACCGACTGGACAAAAAGAGACATCTAATATATAAGTTTGCAATAACCGACGGCAAAAATGGCAGCAAGGCAGGTGCCTTCAAACTGATGCTCGACCCTAAAGGGCGTCTGTGGATAAGCACATGGGGCAGCGGAATAAAATGCGTAACCAATCCGCGCAACCAGAAGAATCCGGGAATAATAGACCTGTATAACGGTAACAAAGAGAACTCCATTAACTATAAAATGCTATTCGACCCTGTTACCAACACCATTTGGGCATGTTCACGATATGGAATAGGAGTGATAGACTACAACAATATCAGTAGCGGTTTCTCCTATTATAATAATATAGGCAACTTTGAGAAATACGACATAGAGAACACAACAGACATCTGTACTGACGGAAAGGGAAACATCTGGGTGCAGTGTATAAACAATGGTCTGTATCATATCAGCACCAAGGCATCACTGTTCAGCATACTTCCCGTAATACCAGAAACCAGCCTGAGCAACAGAGTGAAATCGATATACACTGCCGACGGAAACAACTTCTGGCTCTCGCTTGCACCGTCGGGAATAGCAACCTACAACAGGCTGACAAACCACTTTTCGGTCAACTCCGAAATACCGGCAATGACAAGTCTGCCGTATGATGCAATAAACACTCACGTTTCGTCTATCGTGCGCCGCAGCAATGGAGAATTGTGGATGGCAAACAACGGTCACGGCATAATAGTAATGAAGAACGGAAAGGCTGAACTGCACAATTCCGGTAACTGCAAGTATGTAAAAGACAATTTCGTAAAGACTCTGATGTGCACACGAAAAGGGGTAATGTTCATTGGCGAACGCCACCACCTGAGCTATCTCCTTCCGTCGGGACAGAGCTATACGATATGTGGCGACGTAGACGTGGTGGGAATCAGCGAAGACCACAACGGCAACGTTTGGGCGGCTACCGAAAATAAGGGTATCATCCGGATATCGGGAAACTTCGGTAATCCACGCTCTCTGAAATACACATATTTCTGTCCGCAGAACGGAAACTTCTCCGTTAACGATGCCATATACTGTAAGGAAGACTCACGCCACCGCCTATGGGCAATATCAAACAGCGGCGGATTGTTCTTGTTTGAAAACGGCAAGTTCAATAATTTCAACGACGAGCTGCACTGGGACATCGAGCGCGTGTTCTCTATCATCGAAGACAATCTCCATCGCCTCTGGCTCACTACCGACAATGCCCTCGTATGTCTGACATACAACGGCAAGGGAAAGGCGCAGTATGCAACATATACCAACGAGAACGGACTGGGTAAAGTTTCGTTCATGACAAGCTCTTGCCTGAAATGGGGCGACAACGTTTTCTTCGGATCGGGGAAAAACCTTATATACTTCAACACTCGATATGTGAACGGCAAGGAGATGTCGCCAGTGAAGAACATCATCGTTACCGACCTGATTATCGACGACCACCGCTACGCTGAGCTCGATTCCATAATGCGACGCAAGCTCGGCAAATACACACCGCAGTATCTCAAAAAGATAACCATTCCGGCTTCGGTAAACAAATTCTCTGTGGAATTCGCCCTCTTGAGCTATGTCAATACATCGGAATGTAAATATGCCTACAAGCTTGAGGGATACGACAAAGACTGGCATTATGTTGATGCCGATCTGCGCCAGGCTACTTTCGAAAATATCCCGTCGGGCAGATACAAGCTGCTCATCAAAGCCGCCGACAGCTATGGGCGATGGGTGGAAATGCCATACGGAATCAGTATTCATGTCCTGCCGCCATGGTATGCTTCATGGGGAGCATTTATCCTATACTTCCTTATGATTATCGCCGGCATTTACATGTCGATACTGTGGTATCGCGAACGGCTGCGCACAAAGAACCGTCTGCAGATGCAGGTGGTATTCACCAATATCACACATGAGCTGCTCACGCCGCTAACAGTAATTTCGGCTTCTGCCGACAGTATCTGTCATGACCATCCGGATATGCAGACCCACGTGTCGCTCATCCACAACAACATCAACCGACTTACACGTATGCTGCGACAGATTCTGGAGGTGAGAAAGGCACAGGCCGGAAAACTGAAGTTGCAGGTTAGCGAGGGCTATCTCGGCGACTTCTGCAAGGAGGCATGTATGAGTCTCGTGCCGATATTCTCGCAAAAGGAAATTACGTTCAACCAGAATATTAGCTGTATCGGAGAGAAGGCATGGTTTGACAGCGACAAGGTGGAGAAGATTCTCTACAACCTGTTGAGCAACGCCGTGAAATACTCCAACAACGGCGGACGGGTGGACGTGAGCGTGGCTGTATCCGGCAATGCGGCTGAGATAAAGGTGGAGGACAACGGTATCGGCATGTCGAAAGAGAAACTGAAACATCTGTATAACCGCTTCCTCGACGGCGACTACCGCAAGATGAACGTGATGGGAACGGGCATAGGCCTGTCGCTCGTTAACGACCTCGTGAAACTACACCACGGCAAGATAACGTGCCACAGCGTGGAGGGCGAGGGCACGGCATTCACCGTAACATTGCCTATCGACAAAGACAGCTACTCGGAGGAGGAGATATCAAAGGCGCCTATGGCAGTGGTTAAGTCTACCGACATCAACTCACCAATGGATGAGGCTGACCTCGAGACGGCTACCGAAAAGGCGGAGAAGGACGGGGAAAAGGACTACACCATTCTCGTGGTGGAGGACAATACCGAACTGCTCACGCTGATGAAGAATATACTCTCGGGACACTTCAACGTGAAGACCGCCGTGAACGGAGAGAAGGCACAGCGCATAATAGAGAAAACGGCTCTCGACGTGGTGGTTACGGATGTTATGATGCCGGTGATGAACGGTATCGAACTGACGAAATGGATTAAGCAGAACGATAATTACTCGCAGCTGCCAGTGATTATGCTCACTGCTAAGACTCAAGACGACGACCGCAACGAGGGCTATAAAGTGGGAGCCGACGAGTATATCACAAAACCATTCAACCTCAGCGACCTGCTGATAAGGATTGAGAACATTATCGCCAACCGCGAGAGAGTGCGCCGCAAGTTTGAAACGCAGACCGAATACAAGGTGGAGGAGCAACACTACAGCAGTCCTGACAAGATTTTCCTCGAGAGTGTTATTGCCAAGATTATGGAACATATCCTCGACAGCGACTACGGCAGGGAGCAGCTTGCCGCTGACCTCTGCATCAGCAGTTCGTCGCTCTACAACAAGCTGCGCGCAATAACGGGACAGAACATAACGAGCTTCATAACAAGCATCCGCTTGAAGGAGGCTTGCCGAATACTGAGAACTGAACCGACGATAAGAGTCAGCGAACTGTCTTATCGCGTTGGATTCTCCACACCAAGGTATTTCTCGCAGTGCTTCAAAAAGGAATTCGGAATGCTCGTTAAGGAATATGTGGAGAAGAACATGAAGGCTACGGAATAACCCTCACCATCCCTCACACTTACTCTCACCATCCCTCACACTTACCCTCACCATCGAAACCCCGATAAACAGGGGCTTCATGGGGTATGTGTGAGGGTGTGAGGGTAAAATCGCCAAAAAACATTTTGGATCTTCTCAAATTTTAGTACATTTATGTATATAGGTCTGAGGAAACATTTATCACTATACGTAAAATGGAGTTCTGAAGTTTGTCTGATGACGTTCTTCTATAAAAGAAAGAACTTGTACTATAATTTGAGAAGAACCATAAAAATCTTCATGTAATATATGTTTATATGCAATATTTTTTTACCTTTGCACACATAACATAGAAAACATACATTATTGAAAATCAAACAAGTATGAAAGCATTGTTGATAACTTTAATAACATCAGCATGTTTCCCTGTTGTTCCTGTATCGGCACAAAGCGTATCATATTCTTACGACAACAGCGGAAACAGAATCAGCAGGAAGTCTTCTTCTCCCAACAAGATCAAGACAAAGGAGCGAAATGTTACCAATACTGCTATTCTTTCTGACATTAATGCCGTTTACAACAGTGTTTCTAAAAATATAGAGATAACATCAAGAGTATTTCCATGCACTTCAATGAGGGTTATTGTTTACTCCGCATCCGGACAAACAATTTATAGCTCTATAATTCCTAAAGACAATATCACTATAGATGCTTCTTCTTTTCCTTCTGGAATATATTTGGTAGAAATTGAGAGTGATAAAACGAAACAGAACAGAAAAATAACGATTGAATAGCATGAAAAACATTGTCCGATACATATTCCTGATATTTTCTTTACTGTCCCCACGCACAGACTCCATTGGAAATAATAAGCAATTATAGAGTAAAGCCGGATATGACAAGTCCAAGCGACAAGTCTGTAGGGGGAGTTCCCGTAAGCTTCGATGTGTTGCAGACAGGTGCCGCGACATTTTCCATTCCGGTAGAATGTCCGAAGGGAGTAAACGGCATGCAGCCAAATGTCAGTATCGGCTACAGCAGTCTGAGCGGTGAAGGCTATGCCGGATGGGGAAGCAGCGTCCACGGACTTTCTTTAATAACGCGAGGAGTGAAAACCGTATATTATGACGGTGCAGCAAGCGGTAGGGATTTTTCGGAGAATGATGCCCTGTATCTCGATGGAAAACGTCTTGTGCAGAAATACGGGAATGGTATCGTCAGCGGAGCAACATTCGTATCGGAAACGGATCCGTACAGCGTCTTTACGATATGTGGCAGCGGTCCGGAAATGTGGATTTGCGGGAGACTGTCAAACGGAAATACCGTATGGTATGGGCGCAATATTGACGCCCGTCAGTTTATTACAACGTTTTCGGATGTTACGGTCGTAAATGCCTGGTATCTGAACTATGTGGAGGACAGAAACGGGAATGCCATGGGGATTATGTATAGTCGCGACAACGGCACTGTTTATCCTTGGTACATTTCATACGGCAGGAACGTTAAGGAAAACACAGAATATAACATGTCCGTAACATTCGGCTATGAACCGCGCGATT
>DBKQ01000089.1:11162-32163 GCA_002298545.1 Prevotella sp. UBA746 | reverse complement strand
ATACATTATCCTATGAATTAAGAATGTTAGGCACATATACAATATATTCTCTTACACGTCAAACAGATTTAAAAAACTGGATGGAAATAAGGAGCAAAAGGGAAGCGGGAAAGCCCCACACGAGGAATGAAGCATCGAAAAGGAGGTGTTGTAACTACCNNACTACCGTTAAAAGTGTTTTCAACTACCGTTAAAAGTGTTTGTAACGGTAGTTAAAAGTGTTTGTAACGGTAGTTAAAACACCTGAGAAAAGCACAAACGCTCCTCTCTCGCCTGCATAACACTCCCCTTTCGCCTGCATACGGCCACCTGAATCTATAGAAAACAGGATATAAGAATAAAGGAAAAATTACACGACATGTAAAATTAAAGCGTAGCATTCTTGGCAGAAAAGAATTTATATATTACTTTTGCAAAGGATTTGGAAACGGAGACAAGTACACCTTATTATATATAAGACAGACTGCTCCGTGCAAGGGAATCAGGTGGAAAACCTGAGCTGTTCCTGCAGCTGTAATCCGCATTATATGTGTCAACATAAATGCCACTGGAATGAAACCGCAAAAGGTTTCGCATTTCCCGGGAAGGCGTTGACGCAGCGGAGAGCCAGAATACCTGCCAGATTTACAAACATACAGACAATGAAGCTCCCAGGACAGGAGATAATCTGATTATGCAGAATACAAGAATTATTTTATTTGCTATTGCCGCAAGCGCATATAGCAACACTATTTGTGCACAACATTCCGCAAGCGGAAATTCAAAAGGAACGGACGACAGCAAGATGCTCCAGGAGGTTGTCGTTACTGCCACCGGAACGGGACATCTGCTGAAGAACGTGCCCGTACAAACGGAGGTTATATCGAGGAAGATGCTCGACAGCTACGGAGGGAAGTCTATCGAGGATATCCTTGAAGGGCTCACGGCTTCGTTCTCGTTCAACGAGGGCGACATGGGCAGCAAGGCGCAGCTCGGCGGACTGGGAAACGGCTACATCCTTATCCTCATCGACGGAAAGAGAATACACGGCGACAACGGAGGGGAGAACGACCTCGGACTGATTGACCCAAACGATATCGAAAGGATCGAAATAGTAAAGGGGGCACAGTCGGCTCTCTATGGCTCTGATGCCATGGCGGGAGTGGTAAACATCATAACGAAGAGGCACGACACCGACGGACTGCTCCTTGAGAACACTACACGCTACGGACGTTTCAACGACATCCGCCAGCATAACGGAGTGGGAATAAGGATAGGAAAGGTGCAGTCGTATACCGGTTTTCAGCTTCAGCACAACGACGGATGGCAGAACACAAGTCAGGAGTTTGCCGAGGGACACGTGGTTACGGACTCAAGGAACAAGACCGTGAACAAGTTTACCAACTGGCAAGTGAGCGAGCGACTCACCTACTCGCCAGCGAAAGACCTCGACTTGTATGCTGCCGGCTCTTTCTACCGCAAGATAATAAACCGACCCACCAACGGCAACTATGCCTCGTGTGACGTTTACACCTACGACCTGCTCTACCGCAATGCGTCGGCTTCATTAGGCGGAAAGCTTTTTACCAACAGGAAAAAGAAGGATTATGTGTCGCTCGACGTGGACTGGAACAAGCATGCCTATTACTACCACTATACGAGTAAGACATACGAGGACGCGTATATCGACGGCGAACTGGAACACGGGGTGCCGTTCTTCCCTGGTCAGGAACGCCTGCAGGCTGACCAGCAGCGAATTATGGCGATGCTGAAGGGGGTGTTCCATCTGCCATATTCCAATACTCTGAACGTGGGGGCGGAATATAGATACGACTATCTGAAGGCACCGATGAGAACTGCTGGCGGGAGCGCCGACGACAATACGGCTGCCGTTTACGCACAAGACGAGTTCAATGCCCTCAAATGGCTGAACATTACTGCCGGGGCAAGACTCGTGGACAACAAGAAATACGGACTGCACTTCACGCCGAAGGTGAGCATGATGGCAAGTATGGGCGACTTCCGTCTGCGCCTTGGCTGGAGCCAGGGATTCAAGTCGCCAACGGTGAAGGAACTCTACTACAGATACCTCCACGTGATGGGGTCTACCACTTTCTTCAACATGGGCAACACATCGCTCACCCCGCAGACGAGCAATTACTTCAGTGCGGGACTGGAATACCGCAACGACAGGTTCACGGTCTCCGTAACGGGTTATCTTAACAAGCTCGACAATATGATTGCCCTCGTAAATGTGCCGGTAGACGAACTGCCGAAGGACGTTACCACCGGCTATCTTGGCGACGGTAGCGGAAAGGTTACGGCACGCCGATACATGAACATGGAGAATGCCAAGACATACGGCGTGGACGTGAACGTGGCTTATAATATAACAAAGGAGCTGAGTCTGACGGGAAACTACAGTTATCTCGACACCAAGGCGAATATGTATGACACGGACCACAGCCGCATGAAGAAAGCCGTAATCGACGGCATGGCTCATAACAAATGGAATGCATCCGTAATCTATGGACACCGCTTCTGCCCATACTACAGACTGGGAGCAAGCCTCTCCACCCGCGGCAGCAGCAAGCGCTACTACGAGAACAACGGAAACGGAAAGCATTTCCAGATATGGCGCATAAACACCACACACGACTTTGGCAAGATGAATGCCCCATTATCATATAAGGTGGAACTGGGAGTTGACAATATCTTCAACTACAGGGATACCACGATGCATCCGTATCATCTGGGCACTACAACGGGCGGAACGTCCGTGTATGTATCGTTTGCCGTGAAGTTCAACAAGGGAAAGAAAATAACAAACCATTATTATAAACAAAACAAAAACGACAATGAAGAAGATTAAAATCTTTCTGATGATGTTGCTCGCCGTACTTAGCTTTGCGGCTTGCGACGACGATGATGACAACTCTAAGCAGAATGTCATCTCTGAGTATTCTTACAACGACGGTGTGGTAAAGGCACAGAAGGCTAAGTCGGGCAAAGACAAGGCTGTGCTCCTCGTTGCCTTCGGTTCTACATGGACAAACGCTTTTGCTGCCTTCGACGAGACGAAGAAGGCCTACGAACAGGCTTTCCCTGATGCCGACGTCTACTTCTGCTTCTCTTCCGACATCTGTATCAACCGTGCAAGTGCCGGCGAGCACGGCGAGAAGCGCGACTACTATGAGCCTCGCTATCTGCTCCATGCCATCGGTGCTGCAAAATACAAGACAGTTTATGTGCAGAGTCTTCAGGTTATCCCTGGCGAGGAGTTTGCAAACGTTGTGGCTGCCGTGAAGAAATTTGCAAACAACGGATACGTGAGCGATGCCCACCTCGACGACAATTATCTGAAGGAGGCTAAGATT
This sequence comes from Prevotella sp. UBA746, assembly GCA_002298545.1. Classification (GTDB taxonomy): domain Bacteria; phylum Bacteroidota; class Bacteroidia; order Bacteroidales; family Bacteroidaceae; genus Prevotella. The sequence goes on along the minus strand of DBKQ01000089.1, from coordinate 28,807 downwards.
TACCTCGGTATGCCTCTGCTCAACGACCAGGAGGAGGTTGACGACGTGGCTAAACTGCTCAACGACCTATACAATGACGAGGCTGCCAAGGGTGTTGTGGCTTTCATGGGACACGGAAACCCTGACAACTACGACTCTTTCAAGGCTAACGTGCGCTACACTCAGCTTGAGAATGCACTGCAGGCATACAGCAAGAACTATTACGTAGGTACTGTTGATATGAAAGACAACTACAAGCAGAACGTTCTCGCCCGTATGGCTCTCAACGGCAAGACTTCTGGCGAGATTCGTCTACATGCCCTCATGTCTATCGCCGGCGACCACGCCCACAACGATATGGCAGGCAAAGGCAACGACTACTGGAACGCAAGTGAGCCAACAAGCGAGGACAACAGCTGGTATGAGTTCTTCAGCCACAACGGATTTACTTCTATCGTGCCTGAGACTAACGGCAATCCGCTCGGTCTGCTCGAACTGCCTACTATCCGCCAGATATGGATTAACCATACAAAGAATGCAGAACTTCTCGAGGATGCTTACCACTCTATGTATCTGGAGGATTAAAATCTAATTTTTAAAACTTTTAATTTTCACTATATAATAGGGACGTGTGGAGACGGATTTTCCATGCGTGCCTATTTTGTCGTTTATTTAGATATATGAAGAATTTATGTATTTTGGCTGTCGCAGCTGCTTCGCTCGGCTTCATGCTCGGCTCCTGTGCTACGGCTCAGGACAACAAGAATCAGCTCATCAGCGACCAGCTGTACCACGACCAGGATTCTGTTCTCGCACATGCCGACAGCTATAGCGATACCATCAGGATAAAGTATGCCAAGGGACTGAAAGTGGACTACCGCAGCGACGGCATTCACATTACGATTTCTAATCCAGACCCTGCCGCCAAGGACAGCAAGCCTCAACATCTTGTAATCAGAAAACCGTCGTCGCGATTTATCTGTACTACGGCTTTGCAGCTTGGAAACTTCGAGGTGCTCGGGTTGGAAGACAAGATTGTGGGCATCAACTCTCTGCGCCATGTTTTCTCGCTCCGCATGATTGACCAGATGGAGAACGGCAAAACGGCTGAAATTGGAAAAGAAGGCAATTTTGATATCGAAACCGTGATGCGGCTAAAACCCGACTATATTCTCGTGAGCGCAAGTAAATACGGGGGATTCGAGGCTCTAAAGGAATGTGGCATTCCACTTGTTTTTCATCATGGATATAAAGAGACTGACCCTCTGGGACAGGCGGAATGGATAAAGCTTATCGGACTGCTCACCGGGGAGACCAAGAGGGCTAACGCCGTGTTTGCTGATATCGAAACGAAATACAACACCTTGAAACGGGAGGTGGCCAACACATACACGGGAAAGAGAATGAAACCCACGGTGATTAGCGGACGACAGTTGCGCGACGGCTGGTATATCGTGGGCGGACGAAGTTATATGGCACAGATTTTCAAGGATGCCGGAGCTGACTATATAATGAAGGACAATAAGGAATCGGGAGGCGTGGCACTCGACTTCGAAGCGGTGTATGCCAAGGGAGTACATGCCGACTTCTGGCAAACCGACGGGACTTCGCAAGGCAACTACACTCTTCAGGACCTTGCCAACGAAGACGCACGCTATGCCACGATGGATGCTTTCAAGAACAGGCGCGTGGTGTTCTGCGACTTGAGCCAGACTCCATACCGCGAACTTGCAGGAGTGCAGCCACACTTTCTGCTTGCTGATTTCGTAAAGGCTTTTCATCCGGAAATGCTACCACATTATTCCCCGAAATACTATAAGATAATAAAATAGAAATAATGCAGAAAATATTACTGATGCCGATAGCTGCCATACTGCCGGCTATCGTCTGGGCACAGAACGAAACGACAAGTGAACACACTCTAAACCCCGTAATCGTAACTGGAACGGGAACTTACCACAAGGCTGAAAATTCGCCTGTGGAAGTGAAGGTTATATCGGCAAAAGAACTGAAAGATGCAAACGTAACAAGTCTGCAGGAGGCTCTCGCCAAGCTGACCACAAACATCACCGTACAGACCAACGGCATGGGAACGTTTGTTAACTTCAACGGTGTTAGCGACGACTACATGCTTATTCTCGAAAACGGCAAACGCATGTCGAGCGACGACAGATGGAACCGCATCAGTATCGACAATATCAAGCGCATTGAAATTCTATCCGGTGCGGCAAGTGCCCTTTACGGCAGCAACGCAATAGCCGGAGTGGTAAATATCATTACCGACAACAGTAAGAGTGCTCTTGAGGCAACAAGCAGTACGAAGGTGATGAGCAAAGGCAGGTTTGACCAGGACATCAACGTGGACTTCACGAAAGGGAAGTTGTCGAGCTATACGAGTTTCAACCACCGACAGGCTGACAACTGGCAAGTGAACAGGTACCAGGAATTCAAAGAGGGCGAGGAGTCGGTAATGAAACTTACCGGCAGACCTATGTCGCAGGCTTTCAAATCGGACAATATCAGCGAACGGCTGGAATGGAGATTCAACGACGCCCTTGATGCGTATGTCCGTGGAAATCTCTACGATTACAAGACGGCACGCGACAGGGGAGCCACTTACTATACGCAAAAAGCGACAACCGATAAGGAAACTGGCGAGAAGAAATATTCATACACGCCAAAACAGGCTTACACCTATGACATGCATCACAAAACATACAGCATAGGAGCCGGAGCAAGATGGGTGCCCCCAAAAGACACTCACCTCTACATCGATGTGTATATGGACAACTTCAAGTCGGATTATGACTACTGGCAAACGGCAACAAAGGAGGCTTACGATGAGACCCGAAAGGAAACCCGATACATCAACGAGACTATGAAAGGCATCTTCCGCCTCAACGACTGGAACAAGCTGTCGGCTGGCGTGGAGATGGAACAGGAAAGGCTGGAAAGTGCGTCGGACAATATCGATGGGGAGAATACTAACACGTATAATGTGTTTGCACAAGACGAGGTGAGGATTGTAAAGGGACTGGAGGCCGTTGCCGGACTGAGATACACATATAACGAGAATTTCGGCAGTAACCTGACTCCTAACGTAGCCTTTTTTTACCACGTCGGCGGTTTCCGCATAAGAGCAAGCTATGCCGAAGGCTACCGCACTCCTACCCTCTCGCAACTTTATGCCACAGACCAGGCAAAGACTTCAGCACGGTATACTATAAACAACACCGCACTGAAGGCTGAGAAGAACAGATTCTGGAACGCAAACATGGAATACTCTAACAAGTGGATCAGCATCGGCGTGAGCGGATTCATAAACAATATCCGCAACATGATAAACTACCGCACTATGACGCAGGAGGAAATCAACGCTGACTCTAAGCTATCGGCTCTCTACAACGATGGTTGGACCACTATCCGCCAGCGCGACAATATAGACAGGGCTACGGTGAAGGGTGTTTCGGCAAACCTGAAGTTGCTGTTGCCCTACGGTTTTGCTCTGTCGGCTGGTTACACCTTCTGCAACTCAAAAGCGAAGTCGGTTACGCTCGACAAAAAGACTCAGGAATACACTACTGCGGAGTCGCCTGTAGACAAGAGCGTGAAGAATGTGGCAAACTTTAACGCATCATGGGACCGCACATGGGGAAACTATCACCTGAACGCACAAATAAACGGGCATGTTCAGGGCAAGAGATACTCCAGCACATACGGGTATGCACCAGAATACCAGCAATGGGACATCATGACGAGACATTCCTTCAAGCTGAAACAGCTTACCGTTAGTCCTGGCTTTGGTATAGACAATATCTTCAACAAGAGGGACACGTCTTACTGGAATTCCAACTTCTCCACAATAAATCCGGGAAGATCCGTTATTATAAGTATGACAATAAAATTTAAAGACTGAAATGAAAATATATGTAGCCGGCATCGGACCGGGTTCGCCCGAAGACATCACACCTGCTGTAATGAAGGCTGTTGCCGATAGCAACGTGGTGGTGGGATACAAATACTACTTCCAGTTTGTGGAGAAGTTTATCGCCAAGAATGCCGTGTGTGTGGACACGGGAATGAAGAAGGAAAGGGAGCGCGCCGAACTTGCCTTCAAGTATGCCGAAGAGGGCAATACGGTATGCGTAATATCAAGCGGCGATGCCGGAATATACGGTATGGCGCCGCTGATTTACGAGATGAAGAGGGAACGCTGTTCGGATGTTGAGATTGTGGCTATCCCCGGTATAAGCGCTTTCCAGAAGGCGGCTTCGCTGCTCGGTGCTCCGATGGGACATGACTTCTGCATTATCTCGATGAGCGACCTTATGACGCCATGGCAGATTATTGAGAAGAGGATAAAGGCGGCTGCAGAAGCCGACTTCATAACAGCGGTTTACAATCCCAAGAGCAACGGAAGATACTGGCAACTGTATCGGCTGAAAGAGATTTTCATGAAATACAGGAACGAGGACAACGTTGTGGGATTCGTGAGACAGGCTGGACGAGAGGAGCAAAGCGTGAAGATTACTACTCTGAAGGATTTCAATCCGGAAGATGTGGATATGTATACCGTCGTGATAATAGGAAACAGTCAGTCGTTTAACAGCAACGGCTCTTTCATCACCCCTCGCGGATATTACCGCAATACGGAGAATGACGGAGAATGCAAGGTGGGACAAAGCATTATGATAAAGTCGTTCAAAACCATCAAGGGCGAGCTCCGCAATCCTGACATTCCGCTATGGAAATTATGGCCTATGTTGCACGCCATTCACACTACAGCGGATTTCGATATGGAGAACCTGCTATGGATGGACGACAAAGCTACGGAGATATTATACGGCAAAGTGGAGGGCGGAATGATAAAGACCATCGTTACCGACGTTAGTATGGTTGCAGCCGGAATAAGGAAAGGGGCGTTGGAACGACTCGGCATAAAGACTGTTTGTTATATCAACGACCCTCGTGCCGCAGAAATGGCTAAGGAGAAGAACATCACAAGGGCACAGGCTGGCATGCGACTTGCCTCCAAGGAATATCCCGATGCCCTGTATGCCTTTGGCAATGCTCCTACGGCCTTGCTCGAACTTTGTTCCTTGATACGCAAGGGAGCATGCAAGCCTGCTGGAATTATAGGTGCTCCGGTGGGGTTCGTACATGTTGAGGAGAGTAAGCATGCGGCTAAGGCTATTCTCGATATCCCGAAAATAATTATCGACGGAAGGAAAGGAGGAAGTAACCTTGCGGCAACGCTCGTAAACAGTATTCTTACCTTTGACGACGCTAAACTTTTAAAGCCAGGAAGAGATGTTTAAATGCAAAGTAATCGGTTTGTCTGACTGTCGCCAGCAATGGCTCTCACCTGAAGTGTTGCAGGTTATTGCACAGGGGAAAGTATTCTCCGGAGGAAAGAGACACCACGAGATTGTGGCAAACCTATTGCCGCAGGATGCGGTATGGATTGACATTACCGTTCCCGTAAGCAATGTATTGGAACGTTATAAGGAATACGACGATATTGTTGTTTTCGCTTCAGGCGACCCTCTGTTCTATGGCTTCGCTAATACTATAAAGAGGGAGTTGCCCGAGATGGAAATGAAAGTATTTCCTGCTTTCAACTCCTTGCAGATGCTTGCCCATAGATTGAACATGGCTTATAATGACCTCTTTGCCGTGTCGCTTACCGGCAGACCATGGGACAGATTTGACGAAGCTCTTATCCGCGGCGAACGACTCATCGGCTGTCTTACCGACAGGAAAAAGTCTCCGCATGAGATTTGGAGAAGGATGCAAGACTTCGGCTTCGACAATTACATTATGCATGTGGGCGAAAATCTTGGCAACGAAGAGACGGAACGCATCGGAGAATACAATAACGACATGGATTATACTTTGCCTAACTGCATCATTCTTGAACGGAAATCTTTAAGAAGAAGGAGCTTCGGAATTCCCGACGAGGAGTTTTTCCTTCTCGACGGAAGGAGCAAGATGATTACTAAGATGCCGATACGCCTGGCGTCTATTGCCGCCATGGAACTGGCTGAAAAGAAATCGATGTGGGACATTGGATTCTGCACCGGCAGCGTGAGTATCGAGGCAAAAATTGCCTATCCGCATCTGCATATTGCGGCTTTTGAGATAAGGGAGGAAGGCAAAAGACTGATGGAGATGAACTCAAGAAAATTTCATGCTCCGGGAATTGAGACAATGATAGGCGACTTCTCAGTTGCCGACACGTCTTCGTTACCTGCACCGGATGCTATCTTTCTTGGAGGATACGGGGGCAGGATGAACGAAATCCTCGTAAAAGCAAAAAAGGCTCTGACTCCATCGGGATGTATCGTTTTCAACTCGGTAAGCGAGAAGAGCAAAAAAGATTTTATTTCCATTACCCGACTGCTCGGCATGAAGACGGAAGTGGTGCATGTAATAACCGTTGACAACAATAACCCTATCACTATATTAAAAGCAAGATGATAAAGTTTGAAACTATAAACGAGGCAGGCAACAGACTTGCTGAATTGATAAGGAAAGAGAATCTGGACTTTAAGGGCGAGGCTATCGTCTTTATCGGAGCTCTGGGAATATGCGTGAGGAAAATAATTCCATATATAAACGACAAATATACTGATCCTGCCGTGGTGTGTGTCGACGCTACGGGAAAGTTTGTCATCCCTGTATTGAGCGGTCATATTGGCGGCGCCAACGAACTGGCAAGAAGCATAGCCCATATCACGGGGGGCGAAGCCGTAATCACAACGCAAAGCGACAACACGGGGCTTTGGGCTCTCGACACTATCGGAAAGAAGTTCGGATGGCAGACAAAGGGTGTGGCGCGCGATATGATGAATAAGGCTATTGCCGCTTTCGTAAACAGGCAACCTACTGCTTTGTTGCTTGAATACTGCGACGAGGGTACGAAGTTTATGGAGAAGACTTGTCCGGAGCACGTTTCCGTGTTTCATGATTTCAAGAGTTTTATCGAAAGACAGAATGAGTTGAAAGACGGTGGCGAGGGCTTTGAACTGCTTATCATCGTTTCGCCGCATACATACGACACGGGGGATATAAAAGCAATACTGTTCTGTCCGCCATGCCTAAACCTTGGAATGGGCTGTCAGAAGAATACTCCTATCACGGCTGCAAATAATATTGCTGAAGAAATTGGCAACGCCGGGTTTGCAGTAGAGAGCATCAAGACGATATCGTCTATCACTCTGAAAAAAGGAGAACCGGCTTTAAGGGAATTGGCAGGCATCTTGCCTTGGGCAAAATTGCAGATATTCTCTGCCGACACTCTCTGCGGAATCGAAGTTCCAAATCCATCTGAAAAGGTTTTTGAAGTAACGGGGTGCTATGGAGTGGCTGAAGCATCGGCTCTGGCAGCGAGCAATAGCGGAAAGCTCGTCGTGGAGAAAAAGAAAGGAAAGGTCTTACTTGACAATGGGAACGTTCATTATTACACTTGGGCTCTGGCTGAAGACAACTTGTTGGAAAAGGCAAATGGGCATATAGAGATTGTTGGTGCCGGTCCGGGCGACCCGGAACTTATAAGTGTGAGGGGGAGACGGTTTCTTGAAAATGCCGACTTGATTCTGTATGCCGGAAGTCTTGTGCCGCGCGAACTAACCCTTTGCGCTAAAGAGGGAGCAATGGTGCGCTCTTCTGCAGGAATGGACCTTGAGGAGCAGTTCTCTCTAATGAAGGAGTTTTATGACAGGGGAAAACTCGTGGTAAGGCTTCACACCGGCGACCCGTGTATATATGGCGCAATACAGGAACAGATGGCTTTCTTTGACAAATACGATATGGACTATCATATTACTCCTGGTATAAGTAGTTTCCTTGCTGCCGCGGCAGAACTGAGAAGTCAGTTTACTATCCCTGAAAGATGCCAGACAATAATCCTTACACGTGGCGAGGGGCGCACGCCAATGCCCGAAAAGGAGAAGCTACACCTATTGGCTCAACACCAGTCCACGATGTGTATCTTCCTTAGTGCGAGCATTGTGGATGAAGTAATGCAGGAACTCCTTGCCGGAGGATATCCTCCAGAGACTCCTGTTGCGGCATGCTACAAACTGACGTGGAAGGAACAGAGAATATATCGCGGACAACTTAAAGATCTTGCCAAGATTCTAAAGGACAACAACTTAACACTCACAACCATGATTGTGGTTGGAGAAGCTATAGACAACAGAGAGGGCTTGAGCAAATTATACGACGGACACTTTACTCATCTTTTCAGAAAAGGGAAAAAATGATTTTAATATTTGGCGGAACAACTGAAGGAAGAATCGCTGCGGAGGTTTGCGAAGAGGCGGGGAAACCCTTCTACTACTCAACGAAAAGCGGTTTGCAGAATATAGAGACTCACAACGGAGTGTGTCTCTCTGGAACTATGTCTGCCAATGATATAAAGGAGTTCTGCAAAAGCCACGGCATAAGATGTATTATCGATGCAGCTCATCCGTTTGCCGAAAATCTGCACAGGGCAATTGAAGAAGTACAACTGCCGGTTATCCGGCTGCAGCGTTCTTTCTCGGAACATATTGAAGGGGTGGTCTATTGTAAAGACTACGAGGAGGCTGTCGACAGGCTAAAAGAGTATGGCTGTCGAAGACTTCTTGCCCTGAGTGGCGTTAACACGATATCCAAGTTGGAGGGATTTTGGAAAGACCACGAAACTTTCTTCCGTATTCTCGACAGAAAAGAGAGTTTTGAAAAGGCATCAAGATGCGGTTTCCCTATAGACAGGCTAATTCTTTACAACGAAGGGCTTTCGTTGCCTTCTGTAGAAGATGAAAAGATGATGATGAAGAATGTTGAATGTGATGCCGTGCTCACGAAAGAAAGCGGTAACAGCGGCGGATTTGACGCTAAGGTGAAAGCGGCAAATGAACTGAACCTAAAAGTCTTTGTGGTCTGCCACCCGAAATTGCCAGAACATTGGGAGTATGTGAACGGAAAATACAGTCTGCGCCGGGCCATAGAACAACTTGTGCCGGAGTTTTTCCCATTGAGAACTGGTCTTACGACAGGTGCCTGTGCCACGGCTGCCGCGAAAGCCGCCTTGCAGTCGCTTCTGTTTGACGATGATTCCGAAGAGATTTGCTTCTGTCTGCCCGATGACGAAAGGCTCACCATTCCTGTGGAGCACAACGCAAAAGGTTCGGCTACTGTCGTTAAGGACTTTAGCGACGACCATGATGTTACGAGGGGATGCAGGATTACGGCAACAGTGGTTTGCCACAAATACCATAAAGAGGACGGCGAAAAACAAAGAATCCGCTTTCTGAGGGGTGACGGTGTGGGCACAGTTACCTTACCTGGACTCGGTATTCCGATTGGCGAACCTGCCGTGAATCCGACTCCACGCATGATGATTACGAGAGAGATTACAGCTCTTACCTCTGATGATGTAGACGTTACGATTAGCGTGACTGATGGCAAGGAACTTGCCAAGAAGACTTTCAACTCACGGGTGGGCGTTATAAACGGAATAAGTATTCTCGGAACGTCGGGCATCGTTCAGCCACTCTCGAATGAAGCTTTCATAAGCAGCATTCGACGGGAGCTTGAGGTGGCTTGGGCTATGGGGTGCAGGGAAATTGGACTTGTAGCAGGAATGAGGAGCGAGAGGATGCTGAAAGCAGAAAAGAATATTCGCTGTGTGCATTACGGCAACTTCATCGGCGAAGCTCTGAAAGCGGCTCACGAGATTGGATTCCGCAAGGCGGACATCGCCATCATGATAGGAAAGGCGGTGAAACTGGCTGCCGGAAATCTTGACACACATTCACACAAGGTCGTAATGGACAAGGATTTTCTGATAAGAACAGCAAACGACCTTGGCATTGCCCCTGACCCGATTAAAGATATTACAATGGCACGCGAACTATGGGATATCATGCCGGAAAAGTTTTTCAGCAGAATCAAGGAACTTTGCCACACCTGTTGCATGAGTGTCTTTTCTGAAGGTGAAATTAAAATAAATCTGATATGCGACAAACAAAGAAGATGACTATACTTATATTGGGATGCATAGTGCTTGCCGTCTTGAACCTGACGGTCGGTTCGGTGGCAATACCTGTCGGAGAGGTGTTTGAAATTCTCTCTCCCTTTAGCGATAATGCCGTTAAAGGAGAGAATGGTGAAGTGTGGACAAACATTATAATGTACACCAGACTACCGCAGACGGTTACCGCCATTGCATGTGGCGCCGCACTGTCGGTTGCCGGAATGGAGATGCAGACAGTTTTTAGAAATCCACTTGCCGGTCCGTCGGTATTAGGAATTTCAAGCGCAGCAAGTCTTGGCGTAGCTTTCGTCGTACTGCTTAGCGGAGCTTTGGGTGGCACGGCACTCTCGAACTTCGGCATTATAGGCAACTCGGCCATTACGCTGGCTGCCGTTGCCGGGGCATTACTCGTTATGTCGCTTATTGTATTTCTATCCCACAGAGTGGAGGGAAACGTGACACTCCTTATCACGGGCGTGCTTATCGGCTATATCGCCACGGCTATTATAGGAGTACTCAAATATTTCTCAAGCGAGGAGGACATCAGAGCATACGTGATATGGGGCTTGGGCTCGTTTGCAAGAGTGACGGGCGGACAGGTGTATGTGTTTGCCGGACTTACAGCTGTAGTCTTGCCCCTCGTGATGCTGCTCGCCAAACCGCTAAACATTCTGTTGCTTGGCGACATGTATGCTTCTAACTTAGGGCTCAACGTGAAACGCTCCCGAATGTTTGTAATAGCAACAGCCGGGACTCTTACTGCCATCGCTACGGCATACTGCGGACCGATTATGTTTCTCGGACTCGCCGTGCCACATATTTGTCGCGGACTGTTTAACTCCACCGACCACCGCATCCTCTTGCCAGCTTGCGTGCTCTGTGGTGCCGCCCTTGCCTTGCTCTGCAATCTCATTGCACGTATGCCGGGATTCGAGGGAGCACTGCCTATCAACTCGGTAACGTCACTCATCGGAGCACCTATCGCTCTTTCTATTTTACTGAAAAAGAAAAACGGAATATAAAGCTATTCTCTTGACTTATGAAATCACTTCTTATCGGCGCCGCCACATCTAACAGCGGCAAGACGACATTCACAATGGGACTACTTCGTGCCTTGAGAAACAGGGGACTTAACGTACAACCATTTAAGTGCGGTCCTGACTATATAGACACGATGTTCCATCGTATTGCCTCAGGAAATGAGAGCGTGAACATCGACACGTTTATGGCTTCGCCCGAACATGTCAGAAGCATTTTTAAAGAATACAGCAAGGAAGCTAACATAGCTGTCGTCGAGGGGGTCATGGGACTTTTCGACGGCTACGACGCATGCCGTGGTAGTAGTGCGGAAATTGCCGTATTGCTCAATTTGCCCGTAGTGCTGATAGTTAACGCTAAATCTACGGCTTACAGCGTGGCGCCGCTCATATATGGGTTTAAAAACTTCAATAAGGACATGTGTCTTGCTGGGGTGGTATTTAATAATGTGGCTTCAGAAAAACACTTTTCCTTCCTCGCGTCGGCTTGTAGGGATGCAGGAGTGGAGTGTTTGGGATATTTGCCAAGAAACCCCGAACTGAATGTTCCGGGAAGACACCTCGGACTTACTGTTTCGGAGGAGAAGGACATGAACCGCATCATCGATATTGCGGCTCGAGAGATTGAGAAACATGTTGATATTGACAGGATTCTAAACCTGTGAAATAAATCATATACACTATGAAGATTCTGATTGCACGCGATGAGGCGTTTAACTTTTTATACCGCGCCAACGTGGATACCCTGAGGAATGTGGGCGACGTAGAGTTTTTTTCTCCACTCCGCTACAGCCATTTGCCTAAATGCGACCTTCTCTATCTGCCTGGAGGATATCCGGAACTGTTTTCTTCCGGGTTATCCAATAACAGAAGCATGAGGAACGATATAAAAGAGTATGCCGAACTGGGCGGGATGACGTATGCGGAATGTGGAGGATTCATGTTCCTTTGCAACTCGATTGACGATAAGCCTATGTGCGGAGTACTCCCCATTTACGCCACAATGGATAATGCTCGTCTGCATCTTGGATATAGGCAAATGATTGTAGGCACTCCTGATAATGAGTACGTAATCAAAGGTCATGAGTTTCATTATTCTGATATCGTTACGGATGATTCTGCGTTGGCACGCAGAGGCATAAGATGCGAGCGCAATCAACTTTCGGCTAAAGGCATGCCCACAGCTACAGCCATTTTCAGATACAAAAATGTCATTGCCGGATACACCCATTGGTATTGGGCAGAGAACGGTTTTCCTTTTTTTAATCTAAAGAATACAAGCAAAGAAAATATATGAACAAGAAATATCTTCATCCCCTTATGCTTGCCGGAACGGGCAGCGATGTGGGCAAGAGCATACTTGCCACGGCTCTATGCCGAATCTTTCTGCAAGAAGGCTACCAACCGGCTCCTTTTAAAGCCCAGAACATGGCGCTCAACTCTTTTGCCACACCCGACGGACTGGAAATAGGACGCGCACAGGCTGTTCAGGCGGAGGCAGCGGGATTGCCATGCTCCACGGATATGAATCCGCTCCTACTGAAACCTAACTCGGAGCATACCACTCAAGTGGTGCTTAACGGCAAACCTATAGGCAACCGCTCTGCTTATGCCTATTTCCGCAAGGAGGGGCGGGAGGAACTGCGTTCTGCCGTGAACGCAGCCTTCGACCGCCTGGCAAACCGGTTTAACCCGATTATTATGGAAGGGGCTGGCAGTATCTCGGAGATTAACTTGCGCGATTCCGACCTCGTGAACATGCCAATGGCACGCCATGCCGGGGCTAACGTGATTCTTGTTGCGGATATCGACCGCGGCGGTGTGTTTGCCTCATGTTATGGTAGTGTGATGCTGCAGACGCCCGACGACAGAAAGAGGATTAAGGGAATTATCATTAACAAGTTTCGCGGCGACATCCGTCTATTCGACGATGGAAAAAGGATGATTGAGGAGTTGTGTGGCGTACCGGTACTGGGTATAGTACCGATGTTCAAGGATATAGTTATTGAAGAAGAGGACAGCGTGGAACTGCAAAAGAAGATGCATTCTACGACTGAAGGCAAAGTGAACATCGCCGTTGTATTGCTCCGCCATATATCTAACTTCACAGACTTTAATGTTTTGGAGCGCGACTGTCGCGTAAATCTCTTTTACACGAATAACATCTCTGACATAGAAAAGGCAGACATCATCATTCTGCCCGGCACAAAGGCTACGCTCGACGACCTTTACGAACTGAGGCGCAACGGTGTGGCACAGGCTATCATCAGGGCGCATAAAGAGGGAAAGACGGTTGTTGGCATCTGCGGTGGTTTTCAAATGCTCGGACAGATAGTTGCTGACCCTGACGGCGTGGAGGGAAGCGTGACACAACTGCCGGGACTGGGGCTGCTCGACACAACGACGGTGATGAAGCACGACAAGGTAACGAGACAGGTTTCTTTCTCATTCAACGCAGCGGAATGTAAGGGATATGAGATTCACCAGGGCGACACCGTGTATTCTGAACAATCCGGCAAAGCTGGGGAGAAGACAGAAACAGTTGTAATGGCTGAACATTGTATCGGAACTTATATCCACGGATTTCTCGACAATGGAGCGGTTATTGACTATATCCTTGAACCTTTTGCCAAGGGAAAGGGAAACATGCATTCGGAAACTGTGGAGGAGTTCAAGAATCGTCAATACGACTTGCTCGCAGCTCACGTGAGGAAGTATGTTGACATCGACAGACTGATTAAAATTATGCAATCATGATTTACGGACACGGCGACGACTTATTTAAATATAATAATGTGGAGATTAACTTCTCCACCAATATCTTCAACCATTTCTCTCATTCCAGGCTCTTCTCTTTCCTTGCCTCAAACCTGAAGACTATCACCAGTTATCCCGAACCAACGCCAATATCCTTGGAGAAAGCGATAGAAGAAAGGCTCGGTATAGAGAGTGACTGCATAATGGTTACCAACGGCGCCACTGAAGCTATATACCTAATCGCCCAAAGCTTGAGCGACAAGGTGGCATATATCATGCAACCCACTTTTGCCGAATATGCCGATGCCTGCATAATGTACGGTTGTGAAACGAGGAGCATATCTACTCTTGAAGACATTGGTTCTCTTGGAAATGAAGATGCAGTATGGCTGTGCAACCCCAATAACCCTACGGGCTCCGCAATGGATTATGACTTGCTATATAATATAATAAGGCGTAATCCGGAAACTGTCTTCATCATCGACCAAAGCTATTCGGCTTATACCATGAAGAGGACTATGAGGGCTGATGATGCCATAGAGCTCGGTAACGTACTGCTCATAAATTCCATGACAAAGGATTTCGGTATTCCCGGCATACGACTGGGATATGCTGTTGGCTGCAAGAAGATTCTGGATAGAGTGAAACGGTGGCGCATGCCGTGGTCGGTTAATGCTCTTGCCCTAAAAGCCGGCATTTATCTTATAGAACATCGGGATGAATACTGTATCGATGCCGTTGCCCTTTGCACGGAGCGTGAGCGCATGACTGAACAGATTAGCTTAATGGGCATAAAGACCTTTCCGTCGGATTCAAATATGCTACTGTGTGAACTCCCCTCGTCGAGTGCCGCCGCACTGAAGGAATGGCTCGCAAGCGAACAAGGTATGCTGATACGCGATGCAAGCAATTTCCATGGCCTATCAGAAAGGCATTTCCGCATTGCCGTGCAGACGAGAGACGAAGACGACAAACTAATTAAAGCTTTAAGAATATGGACAGCATTATAATGTTTCTTTTTAATCATACACTCCTGGCAAGTCTCTTGACTGGATGGATTCTCGACCTGTTGTTCGGTGACCCTTCCCGTCTTCCCCACCCCGTAGTTTATATGGGAAAATGGATTGCCAAGGGGGAACACCTACTAAACAAGGGTAAACACAGAAAGGCTAAAGGAGCAGTATTTGCCGTAGGAAGTATTCTGCTCATATTCCTCGCCACAACTGTTCTCCTGGCATGGCTACGGCTTTGTTCAATCGACAAATTGCACGGAGCCAACTGGCGCTTTGTATTACTCTCGTATCTGCTAATGTCCGTCCTCGTATTTTTCTGTCTTGCCGGAAATACGTTGCGCCGCGAGGTGAAGATGGTGTTCCAGGCTCTCAGCCGCAGTCTCGATGAAGGCAGACGACAGGTGGCCCGCATCGTGGGGCGCGATACTCAGAAGCTCTCGCATCAGGAGGTGGCAACGGCTGCTTTGGAAACGCTTGCCGAAAATCTCTCCGATGGTGTCATTGCTCCCCTCTTCTGGTTCTCCGTACTCGGAATACCAGGTATGCTGACATACAAAATGATTAATACCTTCGACTCCATGATAGGTTATCAGAACAAGAGATACAAGGATTTCGGATGCTGGGCGGCACATATCGACGACATTGCTAACTGGCTGCCGGCGCGCATCACTGCCATGATCATGATTTTAGTGGGATGGATATATGTCAGACTATATTCATTGCTTCCTCATCGCTCACTGGCATACTACATCAGGCAGACATGGCATTACTCTCGCTGCCATGCCTCGCCAAACAGCGGTTGGCCGGAAGCGGCATTGTCAGCCTTACTTGACTGTCGTTTCGGCGGATCTCATGATTATTTTGGCGAACTCTTCTATAAGCCATACATTGGATCAAACCCACGGGAACTGACTTTCAATGATATGCTCTTCAGTATCCGTACGTGTCTCTTTGCAGAAATTGTTTCTGTTGTAGTGATAGCGGCGATAATATAGAAAAAGAGAATCATCCGTTAGCTGTAATACGAATGATTCTCTTCTTTTTATTTTGCTTTTAACACCTGTGAGATACCTTGTTCTCTGTGGAGTATCCTCACTTCTATGCCAAACTTCCTGTGTATATGTTCCGCCAGATGCTGCGCAGAATATACGCTGCGATGCTGACCGCCAGTGCAGCCAAATGAGAACATAAGGTCTGTGAATCCCCTTTGGATATAGCGTGCCACGTGAGCATCGGCAAGTTTGTAGACACTGTCGAGGAAGGTTAGTATCTCGCCATCGTCCTCAAGAAAGCGGATTACGGGTTCGTCAAGGCCTGTAAGCTTTTTATACGGTTCGTAGCGTCCCGGATTATGAGTGGAGCGACAGTCGAACACGTAACCTCCGCCATTGCCCGACTCGTCCTCTGGAATTCCTTTTTTATATGAAAAGCTGAACACCCTGACGACGAGCGGTCCCCGTCCGTCATACTTCGAGAAAGTAGCCGGTCCGTCCTGCGGATGACTGTCGTATACTTTCTTCTCATCGGTTTTCAGTCCGTCAGTTCTCGTCTTCTCCTCCTCTTTCTTTGGAGCAAACTGTGGCAGTTCTGTGAGTCGCTTCAACATATCTATCATATAAGGATATGGGAAAACATCGAGTTGGAGCAGTTCCCTGAGATTCTGCATCGCCGCCGGTATACTCTCGATAAAATATTTCTTGCGCTCGAAATATCCGCGGAAGCCATAGGCTCCAAGCACCTGCAGCGTGCGGAAGAGTACGAACAGACTGAGGCGCTCCACAAAATGCCTTACCGATGGCACTTCAATGTAGTTCTTCAGCGAATTGTAGTATTCATAAACGAGTTCTCGACGCAACTTATAAGGATATTTCGCCGATGCCTGCCACAGGAAGGAGGCGAGATCGTAATAGAATGGTCCTTTCCTTCCACCCTGGAAATCAATGAAACAAGGATTGCCTTGCGAGTCTATCATCACATTGCGAGCCTGGAAGTCGCGATACAGAAAGCTGTCGGTCTTTTCTGCCGTAAGATCCTTGGCAAAGAGTCGGAAGTTTGCCTCAAGCTTGAGTTCGTGGAAGTCGAGTTCCGTTGGTTTCAGAAAACAATACTTGAAATAGTTAAGGTCGAACAATACACTGTCTACGTCGAATTCCGGCTGCGGATAGCAGTTAGACCAGTCCAGTCCATTTGCGCCCTGCATCTGTATTGCCGGCAGCTCACGAATTGTCTTCACAAGCAGTTGCTTTTCCATCTGGTTGTATCTGCCGCCAGCCTCTCGTCCGCCGCGGATGGCATCATAGAGCGACGTCGCTCCGAGGTCGGTCTGCAGATAGCGCAGTTCGTCGTCGGCAACTGCCAACACCTGAGGTACTGGCAGTTTCATTTCCCGGAAATGGCGTGCCAGATAGATAAAGGCGTGATTTTCGTCGCGGCTCGTGCCAACGACACCAATTATGGTTTTGCCGTTATCATCGGTAAACCTGTAATACTCGCGGTTGCTTCCTGCCCCCGCAATCTTCTGTATATTGGCAGGTTTGCTGCCCGTATATTCTGTATAAAGTTTCGTCAGTTTTTCCATACTCCGACAAAAGTAAGAAAAAAAATGTTGCAAAACAAAGTTTTTCGGAAATTCTGCTTTCGATATGCTTTCTATTACATCAAGAAACAAATCAGAAAGTTCATAATATATATCATCAGAAGATAATGTTTTTAGACAAAAACCGATAAAACAAAGGAAACAGTCTACCATCTTAAAAGCACAACATATTAAGATATATGATTTTTATTGTTGTCCTCTATCTGTGAGCTACATTGTTTTTTATGTTTATCGCCCGA
>DBKQ01000089.1:722-11112 GCA_002298545.1 Prevotella sp. UBA746 | reverse complement strand
TTGCTCTCTATAGGACATATCTTGCATTATACAATAAGCCGAAGGCTTGCAAACGACATCGGGGGTTTTGTCGGTTTTTGTCTAAAAATACCACATAAATGGACGAAGAACCAGAGAATTTCTGATAATATATATTATAAGAAACAAAAAAACGATTGGCTCAATCAATGAGCCAACCGAACACATTGATTTTCAGTACCCAGTTTACTGGAATAAAAAAATCGGATGTCTCACGACAACCGATTTCCAAAAACAAACTACTTAAAAACTAATCTACTAAAACAAATCAAAAAATAATGTTATATTATTCACTAATATAATTGTCTCTTTTTATTTCTGTTGCAAATGTAAGCATTTTGTAAATCCGCTCCAAATATTTTCTAAACTTTTTTATTGTAACTATACAAAAAAGCAACAAAAAAAGAGCTGATGAATGTACACCAACTCTTTTTGTTATCTTGACATATCAAATATGATATTTTTACATCATGCCGCCCATGCCAGGGTTGCCCATAGGCATCTGAGGTTTCTCCTCTGGTTTGTCTACGATAAGACACTCAGTAGTGAGGAACATGCCAGCGATTGATGCTGCATTCTCGAGAGCTACGCGCTCAACCTTAGCCGGGTCGATAACTCCAGCTGCACGCAAATCCTCGTAAACATCCTTGCGGGCATTGTAACCAAAGTCGCCCTTGCCCTCGCGAACCTTCTGAACGACTACAGCACCCTCGCCGCCGGCGTTGCGAACAATCTGACGAAGTGGCTCCTCGATGGCACGCTCTACGATGTTCACACCAGTCTGCTCGTCGGCATTCTCACCCTTAACGCCCTTCAGAGCCTCAAGAGCACGGATGTATGTGGTACCGCCACCAACAACAACACCCTCTTCGATTGCAGCACGTGTAGCGCAGAGTGCATCATCAACGCGGTCCTTCTTCTCCTTCATCTCAACCTCGCTGTTAGCACCAACATAGAGAACAGCTACGCCGCCAGCCATCTTAGCCAAGCGCTCCTGCAGTTTCTCCTTGTCGTAAGAGCTTGTTGTATTAGCAATTTCGTTCTTGATCTGAGCGATACGGTCGGCGATAAGTTCCTTCTGTCCGGCACCCTTAACGATAGTGGTGTTGTCCTTAGAAACAGTAACCTTGTCGCAAGTACCGAGCATCTCGAGAGTAGCCTGCTCGAGCTTCAAGCCCTTCTCCTCGCTGATTACCACACCGCCAGTCAATACGGCGATATCCTCGAGCATTGCCTTGCGGCGATCGCCGAAGCCTGGAGCCTTGACAGCACAAATCTTCAAACCACCACGCAAACGGTTTACAACCAATGTGGTAAGAGCCTCTGAGTCTACATCCTCAGCGATAACGAGCAATGGGCGTCCGCTCTCTGCTGCCGGCTGAAGGATAGGCAGGAAGTCTTTGATGTTGCTAATCTTCTTGTCGTAGATAAGGATGTATGGGTTGTCCATAACGCACTCCATCTTGTCGGAGTCTGTTACGAAATATCCGCTCAAGTAACCGCGGTCGAACTGCATACCCTCTACAACGTTGATATATGTATCGCGACTCTTGCTCTCCTCGATGGTGATAACTCCGTCTTTGCTTACCTTGCGCATAGCGTCGGCGATGAGCTTACCAATCTCAGGATCGTTGTTGGCACTGACTGTTGCAACCTGCTCAATCTTGTCGTAGTTGTCGTTTACAATCTCTGCATTCTCCTTGATGTAGTCTACTACGGCATTTACAGCCTTGTCGATACCGCGTTTCAAATCCAATGGGTTTGCACCGGCGGTTACGTTCTTCAAGCCCTCTGTTACGATAGCCTGAGTAAGGATTGTGGCTGTTGTTGTTCCGTCGCCGGCATCGTCGCCAGTCTTGCTTGCCACGCTCTTCACGAGCTGTGCACCAGTGTTCTGGAACTTGTCCTCAAGTTCGATTTCCTTTGCTACGGTAACACCGTCTTTTGTAATCTGCGGAGCACCGAACTTTTTCTCGATAACCACGTTGCGTCCCTTCGGACCGAGTGTTACCTTTACTGCGTTAGCCAACTGGTCTACGCCCTGCTTCAACTGCTCGCGGGCATCTACATCAAATTTTATTTCTTTTGCCATGATTGTATTTCCTTATTTTAGTTTTAATTTTTATGGGAGTTATAGGACTGATAAGACTAATAGAACTTATAATAGCTACAAAACTAATAATCCCTAATCTCTAATCCTTCATCCCTAATTTATTTTGTTATAACTGCGAGAACGTCGCTCTGGCGCATCATAAGATACTTGTTGCCTTCAAACTCAAGCTCAGTTCCTGAATACTTTCCGTAAAGCACTTCATCGCCTTCCTTGAGAATCATCTCCTCGTCCTTTGTGCCGTTGCCTGCAGCAACAACTTTTCCGTGCAAAGGTTTCTCTTTAGCTGTGTCCGGGATAATAATTCCACCAACCTTCTCCTCTGCTGGAGCCGGCTCAATCAAAACTCTGTCTGCTAATGGTTTAATATTCATAATTGTATGTTTTTAATTTGTTTATACTATTTACTGAACGCCGGTTTTGCTCTTGACGTTCGCTTGCCTTTATACGAAAAGTGTGCCAAAACATCACTAACGACATTTTGGCACACAAGCTATATGACTTATTGTCAGTTCTTATTGAATTATGAATTAGGAATTAGGATTTTCCTTACGGAGATTTGTTTTCCGTCCTTATATGTCTTTAGAATATATACGCCAGATGGAAGGTTTTCCGTGTTTCTGCTCTTTCCTATCATCTTGCCCTCTATATTATATAAGGTATAGGAATCTGCCTTTTGCTCATCCCGAAGCTCATTGATGCCTGTTGTTACGCCATCTACAAAGAAATTGAAATGGCGTGTGTAAGACGACACATTGTCGGCATCCGTGGCAGTAACTGTAAACGAAGCCAATGGCTGCCGGTTGCTTTCGGCTGCCGTGAAAACAAATTCCCCGTCTGTCGTTCCTATTTTATATTCCACGGAACCATCAATCGGCATAATGCTGAACGATGGTTTGTTTGTGTATCCGGCAAAATATTTCTTCATGTCCACAACAACGCTCTCGCCCCGCTTCAAGAAGAAATGCGGCTCTGCCATCCAGTTGAGATAGTCCTCAAGATTAGTATATCCGTTGCCGTCGGTGTCATCGTTCGGATTGCTCACTCCATTAGCCTCCTCCCACCAGTCGGGCATACCATCCTGATCAGTATCCCAGTCGGCATCGCGCCGAGCCTCATAGATGTTCAGTCCGCCGAAGCCCTCGCAGCCGGAATCCTCCTCGCTGTCGATGAGTCCTTTCTTTCCGCTTCGGCTCCCTTTGGCGGAATAAGAACCTTGTATAGTTTCGCTTATCATCCTCTCGTCGTGATTGTCGAGGAAAGGCTGGTTGGCACCAACATCCGAGAGCACGTTCTTGTATGCCGCCCGTGCTGTTTCCACCGTGGCGAGCGACTCGAAGAACGGCTTATCCACAAACGGAGTCCAGTCGAGTTTCTGTCCGCCGGAGAGGGAATACTTGTATGTCGTTCCTTTCTTGTCTTCCTGAATGGAGCCGTTGTCTTTAGCCTGTCGGATATTTCCGCTGACGTATGCACTCTGTGTTCCCGTGCCCGTACCTTCAAGCTGCAGGTTCAGGAGCGTAGACTGCGATGTGGATGGTCCCATTTTGTAGTAGTTGCCCACGAAATTTATCTCGTGCGAACCGCCGTCGGTGGCACGCGAGCCCCAGTTGTATACCACGTTGTTGAACACGTCGTGATGCCCGTCGTAAGCCCCCACCCCGTCGAGTCCACCGCTAAGGCTCCAGTTTCTGCCGTTGTTGTGGGCAAGCAGGTTGTGGTGGTAAGAACCCACCTTCAGTTCTGACGACATCTCGCCGCCTCCGATTGTAGCGGCAAAGCCGTGAGCCTTGCCCGAACTGTAGTTGGGGTGTCCGGCAATATTCAGTGCTTCGGATATGAGAGTGCGCTGCAGGGTGAGGCTCTTTGCCCCGCGACTGGAGAAAGCTTCGTCGATGGTCCATGATATGGAGCAATGGTCCATGATGGCATTGTCGCAACCAGCCATTCCCATTCCGTCGAGTCCATTGGCAGATGCCTCGTCGGTTATCACTCCGTTTTTCATCTCCTTATGTCCCAGTCGCATACGCATAAAGCGCGTTATCCCCTCGCTCGTCATCCCGAAGGGACAGTCGCGCAGCATGACGCCGTTGCCGGGAGCTGTCTGTCCGACGATGGTAACATACTGGTCGCCGCACATAAGGCGCTTTTTCAAGGCTATCACTCCGCCCACGTCAAAGACGATGGTTCGCGGTCCCGACAGTTTTTTTATACCATAACGGAAGGATCCCTCTACAGGATTCTCATCGTCGCCGTTGTCTTCGAGTGTCGTTACATGATACACCATGCCTCCTCTGCCGCCTGTGGCATAGCGTCCCCACCCTTCGGCTCCTGGGAAAGCGAGATGGCGCGGACGGAACGACCATGTTTCGCCCTGACTTGTTTCGCCGTTGGCGTCTTCCTCGTCGATGCGCCAATAGTATGTGTTGAGGTTGCTCGGGTTGTCAATGGTATATTCGGCTGCCGTCGTAACTGTCTGCTCCGTCAGTTTGTCTGCCGCCGTTCCTATGAACACGTGATGCTTCACGGCTATTGCCGACGGCTTCCATGTTAGCTTTATGCTGCCGCCATCGGCATCGGCATGGTAGTCGCGGTTTGAAGGATACGGACAGGTAGCTGTGGCTGAAGGGTTTGAGCAGTCGAACACCAGGGCGTTTATCGTGAGCGAGGTGTTGTAGTAGCCGTTTCTGTTGTCGTCGCCACTTGGCGTGGTGATGTATGACACTATAACGTCTTTGCCTTCTTGTGCTGTAAACCGTACATAAGAAACTCCTGACTCTTCTGCGCTCGTTGCCCTTACGGTCTGTTTTACGCCAGAGAGCTTTTTCTCGCCGTCAACATATACGTCGAGTTTCGGCGAACTGTAGTTGTCGGTGTTGTTATGGTAGGCAAGCAAGGAGTGTTCGCCAGCCGGCATACCGGATATGGTTATGTTGAGTCTTACCGCCCCAGTGGTTACCTGTGGCGTATTGTTGTCGGCTTCGAGTCCGTAGATGGCAAAACCGTCGGCAACGAGTTTCGAGCTGCTTATGCCGTTTTTGAACCAGCATGCTCGGAGCGTCTTGCCGGCATACTTTTCGTCGTTGGCAACGGTAACGGTTATGGTGTTTCCATTGCCGTCGGTCAGTTGCTTTGTATCTGAGGCGGTTGTGGCGAGAGCCCATGGCGTATAGTCGGGTTCGTTCACCTCGTTGTCGCTTCTGCCCGGATAATTGAAGTCTATTCTCTGGGCATGGATATTCGTCGCACCAAGAATGGCAGCGACGAGGATTAGGGTTTTCTTCATATGTCAGTAGTTTAATATTCTGCAAATGTACGAATTATTTTCTGAAAATTCCTTTTTCTCTCATTTCTAATTGCTTGTCGGGAGCAAAAAAGTTATTTCTAAGTTGGAAATGAATATTTCTAAGTTAGAAATAAAGAATTTATGCAGCTTCATTACTGTTATTATTTTGCTGAACTGAGGATTTCAATATAAAATTTAGTTAAATAACGGATAGTTTTGTCTGTGCTCCGATTTTATGCTTACCTTTGTCGGATAGCAGATGGTGTTTATGCACGAAGGGAGACGTATCTCCAGACCCGTATAAGCATCTGGCAATTTTATGCGCTACGTTTTTTTATATATCTGCTAACATAAGGAAAAAAGCAATATTATTAATAACGGTTTATATGAACACACCCTCTTTAACGGAAAAACTGTTGGCTCTCGACTTGTCGGAGCCTATAGTGGAATACTTGTCGAAAATTTCGGATACGGAATTCATTTCACAGTCTGAAACGCTCTTCGACAAGGCTGACTCTATACAAGAACTTCTGCTCAAGCAGATTCTGTTTTATGCCAAGGATTCGAAATTCGGAAAAGAACACGGATTCAAGGATATAAAGAATATCGAGGATTTCAGACGGAATGTGCCCGTGCTTTCTTGGGGCGACATTATGCCATACGTGGAACAAGCCGCCAACGGGAAGGAAGATATGCTGTTTCCCGGACTGCCTACTTACTTCAGCGTTACTTCCGGCACTANNCGGGCAAGGAGAAACTGATTCCCGACAATGCCCTGTCGGCTTGCGCCAGAAACCTCGTGCTGCGCTACCGCCTGGCACAGATTCGTAAATACGTGCCAAACATGATGAGCGGAAAGCTGTTTCCGCTTTCAAACAATCCGTCGTCATCAACTACTCCGGCGGGCATACCGTGCGGAACCGCCTCGGGACTGACGCTCGGCAAGGCGGGACTTGACAAGATGCTGGCTTTCCCTGTTTCCATTCTCACCATAACCGACGCTCTGAGCCGCGACTATATCATGATGCGCATGGCTATCGAGAAGGAAGACGTGATGTTTGTCGTTGGCAACAATGCCGTGAGGATGGTTAATCTCCTGGACTTGGCTATAGAATACAAGGAGGACATAATCAACGATATAGAACGTGGAGGCATCAAGGAGGGCTTGATACTGGATGCTGACGTTAGGGGCGATTTGGAAAAGACGTTGAGCCCCAACCCGTCGCGTGCGGCTTTTCTGCGCAAGCTGGTGGCTGACGGGAAACCGTTTACTCCGGCATCTTACTGGAAGGAGATGAAGATGGCGATGTTCTGGCTCTCTTCGTCGGTGGGACGCAATGTGGACGAGATTCGCCCGTATTTCGACTCTTCTGTAAAGTTTATGGATGCCGGCTATGGCTCAAGCGAGGCGAAACTGAATATTCCGATGATGCCGGAGGAGAAATCTGGAGCTTTGTCGATTGCCACTTCTTTCTATGAGTTTATACCTGTTGATGGCGGCGAACCGCTGTTGGCTCATCAACTTGAAGACGGACATGAATACGAACTGGTCGTTACGACATGGGCTGGACTGTACCGCTATAACATGAAGGACATAATCCGTGTGGACGGTTTCGTGGGCAACACGCCGAAGATTGAGTTCATGAGGAAGAGTGGCGACTTGCTGAATATTGCCGGAGAGAAGTTGCCGGCAATTAGCGTGGACAACACCATTCGTCAACTGTTGCAGGAAAAGGGGATTGACGTGAAGCAGACTCAGATTTACTCCGACCTTGACAATCGACGCTACGTTTGCTATGTGGAGACTGTTGACGGAACACTGGATGTAGACGCAAAACTGGAGAATGAACTGGACGAAAGGCTCAAGGAGAATTTTGTACTCTACCAGCTGTTTGGCAACCAGAATTTGCTTAATCCGGCAGTTATTGTACCGATGAAAAAGGGATGGCAGGAGTCTTTATACGCCAGAAGGCTGAAACAGGGCGTTACAAAGAGCCAGATAAAGATTCCATTGGTGATATCAGAACCTGCAGACGAGGTATGGAGAATGTAGATACAAAAAAGAAGAAACTGCTGAACAGTTGGATACTGGTCATGAGCATTGCGCTGATAGTGCGTGCCGCGGGCAATATCTTTCTGCCTTCCATATCGTATATGGCGAGAGACTTGAATGTTGACGAGGCTGTAGCTACTTCCAACCTTAACCTCTATTACATCATTCTGGCTATATGCTATATCGTTTTGGGACCTGTCTGCGACAGATTCCAAAAGGCTTTCTTGCTGCGGTTGGGACTCGTAGTATGCATCGTGGGCTGCGCTATGGCAGCAGTTGCCACGAATATCCATGTATTGAATATTGGACGTTCGATTCAGGCTCTTGCCGCAGGACTGTGTATGCTTTCCTCGCAACTGTGGATTAGCGAACACTCGGACAAGAAGAATATGATGGCACAGTTGGCGTGGTTCTCGATGGTTGCTGCGTTGGCTCCACTGCTTGCCCCGTTTCTTGGGGGATTCATTGCCGACTGGTTTTCATGGCGATACGATTTCTGGCTGATTGTATTGTTGGGCATTCCGGTGTACATCTTTACTTCTAATCTTAAAAAGATGGATTCTCCGGCAGAAGACAAGAAAAAATCTATATCCATAAGGAATGTGTGCAGCAACTACAGGGATGTGCTGCTCCGTTCTCCGTTGGAGAAGATGTCTCTCTCCGTGCAGGCTCTGTTCTGGGGGCAGAGCTGTTTTATAACGATCAGTTCGTTTCTGTTTATCAACGAGTTCGGAATTAGTGCTACACAGTTGGGACTGTTGAACTTTCTCTTCGTTGCCGGACTGTTTGCCGGGCGGTTCCCCGTTGTCTATATGCAAAAGAAATATTCCATCAGGTGTGCTTTCCTTGTCATGGCGGCTTTGGCGATTCTTACGTCTGCGGCCATGCTGGCGTATTACTTTATCGTTGGCAGCCACGACTTGATAGAGATTGTGGTGATTTATTCCTTGCAGAACATAGCTTTTGGCGGTCTGGCAATTCTTGGCGTGCGCAACTGTATCGTGGTGGGAGAAGAGAACAAGGGGTCGGCTACCGGCTTCTTCCATTTCTCCACCCAGTTCGTCTCATGGCTTGGAGTAGCTTTCGCACAGTATCTCTACAGTCTCGACTTTTCGTCGGTAATGATTCTGCAATATCAGATGGCTATTGTATTGCTGCTTTCGATAGCGGGACTGTTGCTTTTCCTTCATGCCTATTCACGGCATAAGGATTTGATTGAATGAGGGTTGGCTATATTCACGAATAACATATAACAAAATAATCATTATATTATGGAATTAACTTTACCATACTACAAGGAATACCTGAATGCGGTATGCAGCTTCGTTGAAGAGATTGGAAGAAGCCACGGAGCTAACGACAAGGAGGCTTTGCAACTGCGACTTATCGGGGAGGAGACTTTTCTGTTTATCCTTAACGGTATTCCTAAGACCGGAATTGATACTCAGTTTCATCTGCAATGCATCGAGGAGGAAGACGGACTGCTCTTTGTCTTCTCTAACCACGGGCGCCCGCTGAATGCCCGAAACATTCCGGCGTTTAATCCTGACGAAGCTGATGCCACGGCTGATGACCTGTCGCTTACCATGGTGCGCTGCTTCAGCTATGAGTTCGGATTCAACAACATGGGAAAGGACGGATGGGAACTGAGAATACGCTTCCGCATGGAGAACTACAAGCGACTGGAACTGATTAATGCCTCTGACAGCGACTTTGAGCAGGAGGAGCAGGAGCCGTTCTCTGTTCGCCTTTCCACGGAAAAGGATGTTGCCGGGATTATCGATCTCGTATACAAGACTTACCGCTATTCTTATGCCAAGACGTTCTTCTATAACGAAAAGGAACTGGCTCGCCTTATTGCCGAGAAAAAGATTCTGTCGCTCGTTGCTGTTACGGAGTCGGGTAAGGTTATCGGACATAATGCCATATTGCTGGACTCTGACCGATTGGGAGAAGCCGGAATGTCGATGGTTGACCCGAACTACCGCAAGTCGAAGGCTTTCCTGTCGCTCGTGATGAATACTGTAAGGGCTGTAAAGAAGAATTATCCTGACTTCCTGTGCTACGCCAAGTGCGTTACGTCGCACAGACGTTCTCAGGCGTTTGTGGCATCGTTTGCGGCAAATATGCTGCAGTTGTCGGTTTACCACCATGCGGATTTTGTCGGTATCAAGGGGGATACTAATGAGCGCGAATCTTTGGCTTACTTCATTTCCTACATGGGAAACAACAAAAAGGAGAGTAAGAATGTTTATGTGCCGGCAAGACACAAGGATGTTCTATGCAGCATTTTCGAAAGGGCTAAGATTAATGTTGAATGTATTGCCGACGAGAAGGCTGAACTGGCTGAGGGGGAGAGCATTATCGACCTGAATGTTATGCCCGAAAGACAGTATGTTGACCTTGAGGTGAAGAGCATCGGGAAAGACTTTCTCCAGGTATTAAGGAAGCATACTAACAATGTGCGTAAGAACGGTGTTATAACGGCGGAGCTTATTGTGCCTACCGACGCGCCGTTTGCTACTGGATGGGATGAGGAACTGAACCGTCTTGGATATTTCTTCTGTGGCATTAAGCCTTTGAAGGACGGTTCATGGGCTTTGGCTTACACCAACCTGCTGTATCAGTCGTTCGACTTCGGCAAGATGCAGTTCTTCTCTGACGACACGAGAGCTCTTTGCCAATATGTGAAGGGGGAATATGAGAAGACTTTACTTTAAAGTCTGAATAGTAAAAGTTTCGGATTTAGTTATTCCCCTCCCCCACATCCCCTTGTCAGGGGTGGAGCAGTTACTCTTTCTGCTGCCAAAAACAGAGATATCTATTAATAAATTTAACATTGATATAGATATAGTAATGACTAATATTTAAGGTTATGGCAATTTAAGGTGACTGCTCCGCCCCCCGGAAAAATCCGATTAAG
>DBKQ01000089.1:0-629 GCA_002298545.1 Prevotella sp. UBA746 | reverse complement strand
TAAATCAGAAACTTCAGTAACTATATATCTACTCTTTAAGAAAAGAATTCAAAAAATCAGTTGGCGTATGAACATTATCTGCATAATCCTTGAAATCTTTAACATTACGTGTAATTATAATATCCACATTATGAAGTAAAGCCGACTCATACTGTACACTGTCTTCAAAATCTTTTCTCTCTTCGTTCAAACATTTCTGAATAATGCTCTTATCAACCTCTGTTATGTCACAAAGGGCTGCAAGATGTTTCATTGATTTATATAAATCATCACGCGAATAAGATTTACGCAATAAGAAGAACGCGTTTACAAACGTTATAGACGAAACAAAAATTTTTATTCTTCCTTTTAAAGCAAGGTCAAAGAGTATGGCGGCAGGATAGTAGAATTCACGCCTCTTGTCATAGAAATCAATTATAATATTTGTATCAAGAAATACCTTCATTTGTATTTTTCTTCTATTGTCGAATACAACGTGTCATTAATATTGTCTGAAACAATTTGCCTGTCGTTTAAAGTCATATTAATGACTTCTTGCGACAACTTGTATTTCCCCCAAAATGGTTCAGACACAACATCATCTTCTATCTTGGATTTTGCTTCGGCAGACTCCAATAAGCGTTCGGCAA
>DBKQ01000049.1 GCA_002298545.1 Prevotella sp. UBA746 | reverse complement strand
AAAGATGCGTTTGGAGACACGCCCTATAACGGCCCGTTCGTTTGAGAAAGACTATTTCATAGATGGCGACGCCTTTGAGAGAGCCTACAAGAAAACAATCAGTGGATTCAAGGTATGGGCGGAGTCTAAGCATGCGGAGGAATGGTTGATATTTCCAGAGAATATCGGTCCGTACTTATGTATAGATGAGACTTGTCTTTCCACAGGAGAAGTATATACCATCGTGTCCAACAAAGATGCACATGGTAAGAAAGGGTGCATTGTTGCCATCATAAAGGGTACGAAAGCACGAGATGTAATCAAGAATCTCAAAAGGATTGATTCACTGTTGCTTGCTCAGGTAAAAGAAGTTACGCTTGATTTTTCGGAAAGTATGCATAGCATTGTCGAGGCATGCTTCCCTAATGCCATGATTACCCTTGACAGATTCCATCATCAGCAATTTTGTCTTGAGGCTGTACAGGAAGTCCGCATTGCTTTCAGACGTGAAGAGATGACTCGTGTGGCTAATGAAAGGGAGGAGTTTCGCCTTATGTTGAAAGCCTTCTCTGAAAAAGGAGAAACGCCAACTGACAAAGATGGAAAACCTATCCGTCTCAATGCAGCATACCATCCAGAAAAATTAGAGAATGACGAGACTCGTGCCGAGATATTGGCACGCAGCAAATACTTGTTGATGATGTCGCCAAACAAATGGACTGACCCGCAAAAGAAACGTGCAGCCATCTTGTTTCAAGAATATCCAAAAATAGAGAAAGCCTTTGGTCTCTCCCATTCACTCCGTATGATATTTTCAAAAAGATGCTCCAAGGAGGATGGACGTAGGAGCTTCAAGAAATGGTACAAAGAGGTTGGGGAATATGGAAATAAGGCTTTCAATGACATTGCTGCCGCTATGTATGACAAGGAGGACGAGATACTAAACTATTTTGTCAACCGTTCTACCAATGCTGCGGCAGAATCTCTCAATGCTAAAATCAAACAGTTCAGAGCGCAGCTCAGAGGCATCATAGACAGGAAATTCTTCTTGTTTAGGCTTACTAAAATCTATGCCTAATCCACACGCTTATGCAGGTGACCCTTTTAAACTCTATGTATGGAGATAATGGTAATGTCCCTTGTTTATGTCCTTATTGTTATTCCAAATTAAAATCTGTGCCAAGTCTTGATTATGTACCAAATAAAAGACGCAAGGATTTTTATTATACAAGTGATGGCTTCTGTATAGTGTCACAGAAATTCAAAGATTTCTGTGATGCGGGACGGTATGTTCGTCTTAATTTTCAGAAACTTAATACCTGTGACTTTTACTTCTTTGAGCCAGATGAAATTTTTAAAACAAATATCCGTTGGATTCCGTTCAACAAATTTAAATATTGGTGCAATGTCTGTAAGAATTATGCTGAACTCACAGGTGGTGTTCTCAAAGAAGAGACTTTTAAATTAGAAACTAATGATTTTATTATGCGAACAGATCATTTCTTTGGAAAATATGAAAGTAAACATCCTATAATAGTTGTTGGTCTTGAGACAGAGCGGAAAATGAAAGACTTTGGATTGAAGGGTATTGATTTTTGTAATGTTTATGGTTAATATTTAGTTGTACAATATTTACCAATTCTTTGAATTGATATAAGATGAGAAATATTATTTTTATTTTTTTGTTTTTTGCGATAGTTAGTTGTTGCAGCTGGTCTACAACAATATGTGTTATAAACAAATCAGGATATAATTATCTTGGATGTTATTCCTATTCAGACTCTTTTTGCAATTCCAATATGGGTTATGACAATATTGCAGAATTTGATACATGTAAACAAAAGTCGCTTGAATGGCTTAGATTCTCACATAATTATTGTTCCAAAGGTGATACTCTTTATTTAAAATTCCCAACACGAAATTATGACGAAATTTTTGAATATTCAATAGACGGGAAAGTGCGCTTCTTTTTTATTAAGGATAGCAATTACCTGAATACTCCATGGGATACAATTGTAAGATACCAGATGTATGATAGAAAATATATTTTAGGTAAGAAAGAACTTGAGCAAACAGGTATGAAAATTATCCTAAACTAATGATTAAGATAATGAATGTTTTATTTTCGCATGAACCACCAAAATATCCGTGTACACCATGGATGTAATGATAATTAAACCATGCAATAAAGCCTGTTTTATAAACATTATCGTTCATATATGAATACAAATCGTGCGAATAACGAATTTTGTACATCGATTAACGATAATAGAACTATCTTTTTCTCGTTACATTATACTTTTGCAAGCGAAAACGAAAAAAACGATGAACCTATGACACATACATTTAAACCTCTTTTAATGCTTGCAACAGCACTCGCTCTCATGGCAATGCCGATGACTGCCGAGGCAAAAGGAGGAACTTTCAAGGCTGGTAACAAGACTTTCCTTCTTAACGGAAAACCTTTTGTTGTAAAAGCCGCCGAACTGCATTATCCGCGTATCCCAAAACAATATTGGGAACACCGCATCAAGATGTGCAAGGCACTCGGCATGAACACCGTCTGTCTGTATGTGTTCTGGAACATTCATGAACCGCAAGAAAACAAGTTCGACTTTACAGGTCAGAATGATGTCGCGGCTTTCTGCCGACTGGCACAGAAAAACGGAATGTATGTCATCGTCAGACCAGGACCTTACGTCTGCGCCGAATGGGAAATGGGCGGACTGCCTTGGTGGCTGCTCAAGAAGAAGGATATCAAGCTGCGCGAACAAGACCCGTATTTCATGCAGCGGGTGGCTCGCTTCGAAAAAGAGGTGGCAAAACAACTCGCTCCGCTGACAATAAAGAACGGCGGACCTGTAATCATGGTTCAGGTGGAGAATGAATACGGAAGCTACGGCGAAAATAAACCGTACGTCAGTGAGATTCGCGACACGCTCCGCAAATACTGGGGCAACGACGTAACGCTCTTCCAATGCGACTGGAACTCAAACTTCGAAAAGAACGGACTCGATGACCTCGTATGGACAATGAACTTCGGAACGGGTGCCAATATCGACAACCAGTTCCGCCGGCTCAGAGAACTGCGTCCGGAAGCTCCGCTGATGTGTTCAGAGTTCTGGAGCGGATGGTTTGACAAATGGGGCGCAAGGCATGAGACGCGCCCGGCAAAAGACATGGTGGAAGGTATCGACGAGATGCTCTCGAAAGGGATATCCTTCTCGCTATATATGACACACGGAGGAACAAGCTTCGGTCATTGGGCTGGAGCAAACTCCCCAGGATTCGCCCCCGACGTGACATCATACGACTATGATGCTCCGATTGGCGAATTCGGACAGGCAACGGAGAAATACTGGCTACTTCGAAACACTCTCCAGAAGTATTCTGACACTAAACTGCCGGATGCGCCTAAAGCTCCAATGCCATTGACAACAATACCCGAGTTCAAACTCTCGTATGCGGCTCCGATCTACTGCGCAACAGACAGCGACGCCATCAACCGCAATCCTCTTACTTTTGAGGATATGAACATGGGCTGGGGTTCGATGATATACAACACTACTCTGCCGGAAATCAAGACTGGAAGCATGCTGACCATAAACGGCCATGACTTCGTTCAGGTTTTCATAAACGGCAAGTATATCGGCAAGATTGACAGAGTGAAGAATGAACGCTCTCTCGCATTGCCGGCAACGGAAAAGGGACAGACGCTTACTATCCTCGTCGAGGGTATGGGAAGAATTAACTTCGGAAGGGCAATAAAAGACTATAAAGGTCTGCTCGGTGACGTTACTCTCTCTGCCGACATCGACGGCGACGAAGTAACATGGAACCTCAAGAACTGGCGCATGCGCTCTATCCCCGACGATTACGCTACGGCAATCAAGGCGATGAATTCTGCCCACAATGATTTGTTCACGCCTGATATGACTCCTGCCGGAATTGGATATTACAAAGGGACATTCAACTTGAAAAAGGTTGGCGACACCTTCCTCAACATGGAGAAATGGGGGAAAGGACAAGTTTATGTCAATGGTCATGCCTTAGGAAGATTCTGGGCAATCGGTCCGCAACAGACTCTCTACTGTCCTGGCTGCTGGCTGAAGAAAGGAAAGAACGAGATTGTAGTGCTCGACGTTGTCGGAACAAAGAACCCGGTGGTTTGGGGACAGGACAAGCCGGAACTCGACAAACTACAGTTGGAGAAGAGCAACAAGCACAACAACATTGGCGACAAGCCGGATCTCAATTCTGCTACGCCTGTGGCTCAGGGCTCTACAAAAGCTGGCAACGGATGGCAGACTATAGAATTCGGAAAGACGGTGAAAGGCCGGTATCTCGCCATACAATGCCTTGACACTCACGACAACGAACCGCTCGCTATCGCCGAGATTTACTTGAAAGGCAACGACGGCAAGAGGATTGGCAGAGAACAATGGCAAGTGAAATATGCCGACAGCGAGAATGAACTCGGCAACCACACCGGCGATAAAGCTTTCGACTTGCAGGAGTCTACTTACTGGCAGACGGAAAAGGCAGCCGACTTCCCTCACCTCATCGTGATTGATCTCGGTGCTGAGCAACAGGTTAAGGCTCTCGACTATCTGCCGCGAATGGAACAAGGCGCTCCAGGAAGCATGAAGAGATTTAAGGTGTTCGTATACTAAAGACTCTGAATGCAGACGACAAAGAGGATGCCGACGACAAAAAGAATAATTGACTTGAAAAAATAATATTAAAAAGATGATACTGCTTTTTATTTTCAATAGGGATTGAAATAGATTTTGTTTTAGGTTTAAGTAATTTAACCAGTTTGACATTATTGCATATAGGTATATTAGTAGTTTGGTATTGATTAGCAGGATAATTTTGAAAAGACATTAAGTTTGCAATGTTTTGATTGGTATTAGTTTAAATGGTAAAAGATTTCAGGATTGTATAATAAATGAGTCTGCGGGAGCAGGCTCATTTGTGCTTTTGAACGATTCTCATACTTTTTGTGATGATAAGTCTACACTCTTAAACAATAAAATAAATACTTTTGTGCACTCAAACTATAAAACCAATAATATCAAAATAAAATGAAAAGAATTCTTCTTACAGCAGTGGCAGTCTTGATGATGCTTCCTGCTTTACCACAGCCGAAGAATATCTACGGCTATCTTTACTGCCACATGAGCCGAAAGGGCGAATGGACAGCTTTTGCGCTCAGTCGCGACGCCGAGAACTGGCACGACCTGAACAACGGCAATGAGGTATACGACACTAAAGCCTTGTCGAGAATAGAAGGTGGGGCAAGGGATGCCTATATCAACCGTTCTGCCAACGGCAAAGGCTTTGTAATGGTAACGACAGACATGTGTGTGGCTAACAGCCACAAATGGAACAACTACGGCATGGATTTGCTAAAGAGCGACGACCTGTGCCACTGGACTTCCGTTACTTTCGACTTCCGTAAGGGTCCCGGAATCTTCTGCGACCCGGAATCACCAGATGTGTATAAGGACTATAGCGGTATCTGTAGAGTCTGGGCTCCACAGGTGATGTGGGACAAGGACTATACATGGAAGGACGGTACTAAGGGCGGATACTTTATCTACTACTCGCTCTTGAATAAGCCGGAGGATAAATACGACCGCGTGTTCTATTCTTATGCCGACCGCTCGTTCACTAAGATTACTAAGCCTCAACTGCTCTTCGACTGGGGCTATGCCACTATCGATGCCGACATTGTTTATGTTAAGGCAGACGGCAAATACCACATGATGATAAAGAAAGAGGGCGGACAGAGAGGTATCTTCTCTACTTGCTCCGACAAACTGACAGGTCCGTGGCCTGAGCCGGACACTAAGGACTATGTGAAGTTTGAGGGTAACAAACAGTGTGAGGGAGCATCGGCTTTCCAGGTTGCAGGCGACGACACATGGCGTGTGGGCTATGTGGAGTATTCGTCGAACCCAACGAAATACCGCATCTGCCATGCAGACAAGAACCTGCGCAATTTCCATTCGCCTACGGACATTAAGGGAGTTAGCGATCCACAGCATGGCTCCTTCCTGCCATTGTCGAAGAAGGAATACTTGCGATTGGAGAAGTTCTGGAATAAACAGAATTAAAGAATTTTGCTTCATGTCATAGAGTCTGTGAAGACTCGCATATAAAAAAGAACAGGGGCGTGTAAAGAAAAGCTTTCTTACGCGCCCCTGTCTTATTGTATAAGTTCAGTCTAAACAAATGAACTAAATCCGAAGTCTGAATTATCTTACCTATACGTCAATTATTTTGCCACCTTCACAGCCTTGCCGTTTGCAAGTTTGTTGATGTGCAGGCGATTGGCAGCAGCCGGACGGTTCTTCTTTCCGTCGATGCTGTAAGAAGCTACAACCTTGTTTGACTTTGCCTCTGAAGTAGCGTTGTCCACACCGTCTGATCCAGCCTGGGTATCGATATAGTAAGTACCCCAGCAGAGGCTGCTTTCATCCATGTCTACATATCCGAAGCCCTGGATATAACGACCGTCTGGAGTTATAGAGCAAGGGGTATTGCTTTCGTTTGCATCCATCTTTGCAATATCTGTGAGGGTTGGGAATACCTCCGACATACGCTTTGCCTCTGTTTCGCCAGCCTTTACCATCATTGCGTAACGTGAGCCAGAAGCTTGATCCTCGATATATCCAACAATAGTTCCGTCATCGGCAATAGCATCGGAATAATAGTAGAGATCTGCGCTTGCCTCAGGACAAGTGATTGTCTCGTAAGTGTCAGTCTCAACATTATAGCGAGCGATTACCATTCCTTTATCGTAATCGTTCTTACCGTGGATATTGAGAGCCACATATTTACCGTTGCGACTGATGGCAGCGCCCTCAAATGTATCGAACTCCTGCGGACCATTGAGTTCAAATGTTGTGTCGATATATTTCTTGCATGCCGGAACAACAGAATAAGTGGTATTGTCTTTGTTGAGCGCCCATACAATCATTGGATAGGTACTATAGTTGTCCTGTCCGTAACCCAAAAGCACCGAACCGTCGGCGTTTCCGCCTCTGACAGCCATACCGCCGTTTTCGAAGCCGAGCCATGCATCAGTAGCCTGTGGCAGTTCCGTCTTCTTGTTGTCGGAGATTATAATAGGAGACAGGCTGTAGGCGTTGTCGTATGAAAGTCCGAACACCTTGCCCGTGCTTGTGATGTAGTTGGCAATAGAAGGTTCGTCGAGCAGTTTCTCATACTTTCCTGTAGAGAAATCGAACTTGGCAGCAACCTCATCGATATATCCAACACCAATACCGTCATTGGTAAGTGAGCGCACATCAGCCTCTGCCAAACCGCTTTCGTCAGAACCGAGGTTGTCAGACACGAAATACTTTATCTCGCCTTTCTCTGTGTCGTAGATAAAGGCGCGGCCCTCTGTGTCGCTTCCTCCCACGTATTTACCGTTGTCGGAAATCACTGTGCCTTGCATCAAGGCATTCTCTGTCCATGGAATGTAAGTAAGCTTCTGTGCTGAAGCTGTGAAGCATGCGGCGATAAAAGCCGCTGAAAGTAAAGCTTTTCTCATAATTACACTTTTTTGTTTGTTTTCTTTATCCTGTTTATAAATACAAATCTTAAATTTGTGTTTGTTACAAAATATCTTTTAAAGATAATGCAAAGGTACGCAAATCGAAAGAATTAGCCAAACAAAAAGTGTAAAATGTAATATTTTTACAACTCTTTTGTATTATATTTAAATAATAATACGCACACAGATGATAATCTGTTAGAAAAACCATCTATATGCGTATCATTGTTTATTTCAAGACAAGTCGCCGTTTACTTCAGAATAAATCCGCCGTTAGGCTGCATTGAAACTTTTACCTTACCGTTTTTCCCGATATTCTGTTTCTTTACATGGGATACAGGCCAGAGACTTTTCTTGTCGGGAGTTTCATAATAATAGCTTACGGTTTTTCCCGATAGCATATTCAAGTTGAGGTTCAAGCTCATTGGCTTGTCCGTACCGTTCAGACCTACGACATACCAGTCGGCACCGTGCCTACGGGCCATAACAACATATTTTCCCGGATAGCCATCGATAAAGCGTGTCTCGTCCCAAGTTGTCGGTACGCCTTTAAGGAAGTCTATCTCGTGTTGCGGCAGTTCATTGAGGTTGTTCGGGTATATGGCGATACAGTTGATGCTTGCCTGATTGACAATGGCAGCCGCCATTTCAAACACGTCGGATGTATAGCGACGATGACGACTCTTGTTGTCGCGCGACAGATAGCGGTTCATTATCGTTCCGCCCCAATCCATCGAAGCTACGGCATTACGACAGAAAGGATGCATCGTCAGTTCGAAGCCCTCTTTCTTGGCATGATGTTCAGAGAAGAACACGTTTTCTGAAGCCAGCACAGCCTCGCTCGATACATAGTTAGGGAACATTCTCTCCCACCCTCTCGGCAAGGTGCAACCATGGAAAATACATTGTATTCCGTAGTCATTGGCATCGCTTAGGATATCTTCGTAAAGCTGCATGGTATGCTGTTTGTCGCCACCGAAGAAGTCTACCTTTATGCCTTTCACACCGATGCTCTTCATCCAAGCCATCTCCTTTTTGCGCTCGATAGACTTGTCCATGCAGTTGTGTGGTCCCTGCGGAGCGTCGTTTTCCGTTCCGTTGCTGTTGTACCATAGCATGAGATGCACACCTTTGCTCTGTGCGTATCGGCTCAGTTCGGCAATGCGCTCCCTACCGGTCTGGTCG
>DBKQ01000051.1 GCA_002298545.1 Prevotella sp. UBA746 | reverse complement strand
CTTAATGAAACATGTAACAATGTAACAATGAAACATTTTTAGAGAAAAAGTCTAATCCCAATCATAGCTGCCCGGCTTCAGTACAATAATTGTTCCTCCGTAACGGAGTGCCACCACTCCAGGAGCAAATTCCCCTTCAACCGAGAGGGTGGTCCAGTTCAAGGCTGAGAGAGCGGCAAACGCCGTGGCACCGCCCTCAAAAATCAGAGTGGAGGGCGTCTTCTTGTCTACAAGTTCTGCTGTGGCAATGGCAGTAAGCTGGCGCAGTCGGGAGGCATAGTCTGCCCCCATTGCCTGATGGCTGCCGATGCGTATGGCGAGGGCCAAACCGTGGAGCCACTCTTTCTTCAGATGCGAGAGCCACTTCTGGGGTGGGGCACCATGGAACACATCGTCGGGCATCGTAATCTCTGTGCCGCCAAACTGACGGAAAAGTGTGGTAGCTATGAGGCTACGGCTCTGGGTGCTGCCCTGTACTGCAAGCAGCGGGCCGTTGATGGTGCTTGCCGAAAGACGGGAGTTGTAAGTGGAGTTGACAGCCGTTGCCTTGCCGTGGGCAAGGAGAAAGGCGGCAAAGGTGTCGGCTCCTCCGGCTACGAGTGTGCCTGGGGAAGCTTGCCTTACAAGACTTCGGATTTCGCTTTCTGTCGTGGCGTCGGCAATGCATACGTCTGAAGGACTGCCATGGAGCAGTTTGCGGGCTTCTGACGTGTGGGCCGGGAATTCCGGGTCGCAGGCAAAGGCAGTCTTACTGAGCTCCATGCCGTCGACATAATATATTCCGCCGCTGATTATGCGTCCTCGCGACGGGTTCTGCGGCAGGAGCAGAACTTTCTCGAATGCCGTGGCGTCGAGAAGGGCGGAGAGTTCCTCGCCTACGTTGCCGCGCAATACGGAGTCGACCTTCTTGAAGAGCAGCGGCTGTGGGGCGAGGCTCCTTGCCTGGCGACTGAGGTGCCGGCATACTTCGCCGGCTTCTTGTGGAGCGGCGGAGCGTGTGTCGGTGGCAACGACAATGACATCGGCGCGAGTTTCAGTGGGTATGGAGTTGATGGAAAAATCTACAGTGAACCCTTGTCTGAGTGCCACTCCGGCAATTTCGGCAGCCCCCGTGATGTCGTCGGCAATGGCTATAATCATATTTCTTCCCCTTTGTCGTTTTTGCGCGATAATGCCATTCTCGTGGCATAGTCGATCGACAGCAGCATGGCGTCAGGACTTGCCACTCCCTTTCCTGCCACGTCGAATGCCGTGCCGTGGTCTACGGAAACGCGGATAATTGGCAGACCGAGAGTGATGTTCACTCCCTTTGCCGTCTTCATCTTGCCCGTTTCCTTGTCCCAGTTGAAGCCAACGACCTTAAACGGTATGTGTCCCTGGTCGTGGTACATCGCCACGCATCCGTCATATTTGCCGCATTTCGCTTTGGCAAATAGAGTGTCTGGTGGAACAGGTCCCTCCACGTTGAATCCCCGTGCTTTCAGTTCCTCTACGGCAGGTTCAATCTCCAGTCGCTCCTCGTCGCCGAAGAGTCCGCCGTCGCTGGCATGAGGGTTTAGTCCGGCGATGCCAATCTTTGGGTTCTCAATGCCAAACTGTCTGCAGGCGTCTGTTATCAGTTCCGTTACGTCTATGATGCGTTCCTTCTTCACCAGGTCGCAAGCCTTGCGTAGCGGCACGTGGGTAGACACGTGGATTACGCGTAGCGACTCGTCGGCAAGGAGCATGGCGTATTTTTTCGTGTGAGTATAGGTGGCATAAATCTCCGTATGCCCGTCGAAATGATGACCGGCAAGATTTAGTGCTTCCTTGTTGAGCGGTGCCGTTACTGTGGCGTCTACTTTGCCGTCCATGGCAAGCTGGATAGCCGTTACTACTGATTGGAAGGCAGCGTTGCCGCATTGTACGGCAACCTTGCCCTGCTCGAACAACTGCATGTCGATGAGGCGCAAGTCCATCACGTCAACAGTGCCAAGTTCAAATTTCGCCTCTTCCACTTCTTTTATGGCGTGAATCTTCAGGGCGGATTTCTGTTGTCTTGCCACAAATTCCATTACTCCGGCATCGCCCACTACGAGAGGGCGGCATTTTGAGTATGTCTCTTCCATGGCGAGAGCCTGAAGGATTATTTCCGGACCGATTCCTGCAGGGTCGCCCATTGTAATTGCTAATATGGGTTTCATATTTTTTTTATTGTCTTTTTTTTTATTTGTTTTCCTTTCTTTTCTCCTCAAGATATCCGTAGATTGTCAGTTCTTTGTCGGCAAGAGGAGTCTTGAAGAACAGGCTTGCCGCATAGCCCACGACGAGTACTATGATGTGGCTGTATACGCCGAGCATGTATTTGTGGTGGGTAAAGTTCCAGCTGCCAAGGTCGAGCAACATCCTGTCGTCGCCATATTTCGTAGATGTAAGTACGGCGTATGCCGTGAATATTATAGCTGCGGCGATTCCGATATAAAGTCCCTGCCAGTTGGCGCGGCGGCTAAACAAGCCGAGCAGGAAGATTCCCACGATGCCGGCGGAGAGAATGGCGTAGAGACCGAACAGGGTGCCCAGTACTCCCTCGCCGCCCCAAGCCACATAGAGCAGAGCGCAACCGATGGCGCCGAGTCCTGTTATGACGACAGCCCATCGTCCCACGCGCATTTTCTGCTTGTCGGTAGCCGTTTTGCGGAAGCGTCCGTAGTAGTCCTCCACCACGATTGCCGAGATGCAGTTTATGTCGGCGTCAATGCTCGATATTGCTCCTGCAATGAGGGCCGCGAGGATAAGTCCTGTTATGCCTACAGGCATCTCTGTGGATATGAAATAAGGGAAGACTTCGTCGCTCTTTATCCCTTCGGGCAGTATGCCGCTGTTGATATGGTAGTAGGCGAAGAGGCACGTGCCGACGAACATGAAAAGAGCCCATGTGGGCACGCTCAGGAAGATTCCTAAATATGAGGCGCGTTTAGCGCTGCGGTCGTCGCGTGCCGTAAGGTAGCGTTGCACGATACTTTGGTCTGTACCGTATTTCTGTAGGGCATAGAAGATACCGTTGAGCACCATTACGAGGAAGGTTAGATGAGTCAGGTCCATGTCGTAAGGACCGAAGTCGATCTTCTTGTATTCTCCAGCAATGCGGAAAATCTCGGCAGGTCCGCCGTCGGTAAGATAGAACAGCATGCCCACGGCAAGCAGTCCGCCGATAATAAGCAGAAAGCCCTGAATGACGTCCATCCATATTATCGCTTCCATACCGCCGAAGAACGTCATCACGATAACTACCGCTCCGATGATGACGATTACCCATCGGATGTCCATTCCGCCCACGAACATTGCCATGGCGAGAGCAAGCAGATACAGGATTGTGCCCATCTTTGAGAAATGCTCAAGAACAAAGGCGAAGGAGCTGTAGAGACGTGCCAGCGGACCGAATCTGCGCTCGAAGTATTCGTAGGTGCTGAGGCGTATTACGCGACGGTAGAGCGGTACGATGAAGCCGATGAGACACACCAGCACGAGCGGCACCATGAGTCCCTGGACGAGTAGAATCCAGTTGCCGGCATAAGCGTTGCCGGGGTAGGCGAGAAATGTTACGCTGCTTATTATCGTGGCGAACATCGACATTCCGACAGCCCACGACGGTATGTTGCCGCCGGCAGCGAAATAGGTGTCCGTAGAATTCTGGTTGCGCGAGAAATAGAAGCCCACGCCGAGTGCCATTATTATAGAAGCTATTATGATGGCGATGTCTATCCAGTGAAGAGATGATGTTTCCATGGAATGGTATTTTTTGTAGGTATCTTAAATTAATAAAATCTCTTAATCTCGCTCTTAATCCTTTCGGCGGTTGGGGCGTCAAGCTCAGTGAGCGGCGGTAACATGTAGGTTTCGCAAAGTCCGAATTGCTTCATGATAACCTTTAGTCCGGCAAGCGACTGCCCCAGTGTAAGTCCTGTAGTGTTCACTTTACCCATGTCTATGGTAAGCCTTTGCAAGCGTTCCGCTTCATCAAAATCATCCCTCAATGCAGCCTCGAATAATTCGTTGTAAAGTTCTGGAGCATAATTGCCTACGCTCGGCACGATACCGTCTGCACCCAATTTCATGGCATGGGCTGAATTGGCGGCACAGCCACAGAAATAAGCAAAGTCGTCGCGGTTGGCAAACATTTTCAGAGCCTGCTCCATACGCTCCAGGTCGTTCTCGGAATCCTTCAGTCCGACAATATTTGGAATCCTGCTCAGTCGCTCTATTACATCAAGCGGAATACTCATGTGGGTAGTAATCGTGATGTTGTAAAGCATCAGTGGAACGCTGATGTTTTCAGAAAGATTCTTGTAGTATTCATACATCTGGTCGGGGGTGAGGGAATAGTAGCTCGGCAAGGTCGCGGCTATTACATCGGCGCCAGCCTTGGTGAAGAGCTCTGCTGCTCGCAGTTGCTCGCTCCAGCATGTGCCGCAGAGTCCGGCGTATATAAGCACGCGCCCGTCACTGGTCCTTGCTGCTGTCTCTATCATGCGCGCTCCTTGTTCGGCAGAAACGGAATTTCCTTCACCGGTAGTGCCCATAATGAGTGCCGAAACGTTGTTTCGGGCAAAGTTTTCTATGATTTTCTCTACTGCTTTAAGGTCTACGTCGCCGTCTTTGGTGACGGGTGTTACCATTGGAACCACTACTCCGTGGTATTTCTCGTTTA
This sequence comes from Prevotella sp. UBA746, assembly GCA_002298545.1. GTDB lineage: Bacteria > Bacteroidota > Bacteroidia > Bacteroidales > Bacteroidaceae > Prevotella. The sequence goes on along the minus strand of DBKQ01000051.1, from coordinate 3,563 downwards.
CTTTCATATTGTTTTTTTTGATTATGTTATTAGACTGTTTGTGGAAAATTGTAGATTTTCTCCGGGGATTTTCAACCCCGTGTTTTAGAATAGACTCGTAAAATAGTGCTTTGTAACGTATGAATGGTATGAAAAGTGTTTGTTTGTTCGGAAAACTTGCAAATATATTTTCGTATGTCAGATAAAATGTGTATATTTGCATGGCGGAAGGATAAAGTGACTTCTGCTGCTTAATATAGTAAAAATAACCAAAATAAATATCGTATGAAAAAACTAATGATGCTCGTCGTTGGACTCGTTATGTCCATAGCTGCCAACGCTCAATTTGAACAGGGTAAATATTATGTAAGCGGTTCGCTCACAGGACTTAATCTGAGCTATAGCGGAACTGACAAGTTTAACTTGGGCGTTGAGGCTAAAGGCGGATATATGGTGGCTGACAACTGGATGGCACTTGCTATGGCGGGATACTCTCATAGCGGACAGGATGGTATTGATGATACGTTCCAGGCTGGTGTGGGCGGAAGATACTATATCATCGAAAATGGACTGTATATGGGGGTAAACGCAAAGTTCGTACGCGGCAACAGTAGCTATAATGACTTTATGCCGGGAATAGAACTCGGGTATGCTTTCTTTCTCGGAAGGAGCGTTACGGTTGAGCCAGCCGTGTACTACGACCAGTCTATTAAAAATCATTCTGACTACTCTAAGGTTGGCTTGCGCATAGGTGTGGGCATTTATCTCTAATAGTGTAGAGCTGTGAGTAAAGACAAAAATGATAACGATAACAGTAACAAAAATATGTATACAGTAGACGAATTGGAAGATAAACTGATAGACCTCGCTTTTGCTGAGGATATCGGCGACGGGGATCATACCACTCTGTGTTGTATTCCTGAAGATGCAATGGGAAAATCACATCTGTTAATAAAGGAAGACGGAATTCTCGCCGGAGTGGAAGTGGCAAAAAAAGTCTTTGCCAGATTTGATGATACAATGAAGGTTGAGGTGCTTATTGAAGACGGCACACCTGTGAAGAAAGGCGACATCGCAATGATCGTAACAGGTAAAGTGCGCTCGCTGCTGCAAACCGAGAGGCTTATGCTTAATATCATGCAGAGAATGAGCGGTATCGCCACAATGACGCATAAATATGTGGAGAGACTGAAGGGTACGAAAACTCACGTGCTCGACACCCGAAAGACTACTCCGGGAATGAGAATGCTCGAAAAACAGGCTGTCAAGATTGGTGGCGGAATGAACCATCGTATCGGACTCTTTGACATGATTTTGCTTAAGGACAACCATGTGGATTTCGCCGGAGGTATAACTAATGCTATTGACCGCTGCCATAAATATCTTGACGAAAAGGGACTGAAACTGAAAATAGAAATTGAAGTTAGAAACTTCGACGAGATGAATCAGGTTCTTGAACACGGAGGGGTAGACCGCATAATGCTCGACAACTTCTCTGTAGAGGACACGAAAAAAGCTGTGGAAATTATCAACGGAAGGGTAGAGACGGAATCCAGCGGAGGCATAACTTTTGACACTATACGCGACTATGCCGAGTGTGGAGTTGACTTCATCTCTGTTGGAGCTCTTACTCATTCTGTTAAGGGACTCGATATGAGTTTCAAGGCTTGCTAAAAAAGTTGGCGAGTTTCTATGAACGCTATTTTATAAAAGCTGAAATGAAAAAAATATTTTTATCCTTAATACTTTGTGCAGGCGTGCTACAGGCTATTGCCTGCACAAATTTTATTGTCGGCAAGAAAGCGAGCGCCGACGGATCGGTAATCTGTTCTTATAATGCCGATGATTACGGCATGTTTATCAATCTATGCCATTTCCCGGCAGGAAAGCACCAAAAAGGGGAAATGAGAAAAATCTACGATTGGGATACTAACGTATACCACGGACAGATTCCCGAAGCTGCAGAGACTTACAACGTCATCGGAAATATTAATGAATATCAAGTGACAATTGGAGAGACTACTTTTGGCGGACGAGAGGAAATGGTTGACTCTACTGGTATTATCGACTACGGGTCGCTTATTTATATCGCTCTGCAACGCTCCAAAACGGCAAGACAGGCTATTTCTGTAATGACTACTCTTGCCGAGACTTACGGATATAACTCGGAGGGCGAGACTTTTACTATCTGCGACCCTAACGAGGCATGGATAATGGAAATGATGGGTAAAGGACCGGGCAGCAAAGGCGTTGTTTGGGTTGCTGTGAGAATTCCCGACGATGCTATCTGTGCACATGCGAACCAGAGTCGTATACGGACTTTCGACCAAAAGGACAAGAAAAACGTCATGTTCTCAAAAGACTGCATAAAATATGCAAGGCGTATGGGGTGGTTTAATGGCAAGGATAAAGATTTTAGCTTCTGCGACACTTATGCAGCACCCGATTTCGGAGGACGACGTTTCTGCGAGGCACGAGTATGGAGCTTCTTCAACCATTTCCAGGACATGAGTCGTTATCTTCCATATGCTGAGGGAAAAGTGAAGGGCGCTGAACCTATGCCACTATGGATTAAGCCTAACCGCAAGGTTAGCGTGAAAGATGTACAGGCTTGCATGCGCGACCACTACGAGGGAACTCCGTTTGCTCTCGACAACGATATGGGACAGGGCGTTTGGGAAATGCCTTACCGCCCGACACCGCTTTCGTTTAAAGTTGACGGAAAGCAATATTTTAATGAACGGCCTACATCTACGCAGCAGACTGCTTTCTCTTACGTTTCACAGATGCGGTCTTGGCTGCCAAGACAGGTGGGAGGCGTTTTGTGGTTTGGAAACGATGACGGTAATATGATTGCCTATACTCCTATATATTGTGGAAATACTAAGCAGCCGGAATGTTACAACACACCTGGAGCTGATGCTGTAACATTCAGCGATAAAAACGCTTATTGGGTTTGCAACTGGGTTAGCAATATGGTTTATCCGCGCTACTCTTTGATGTTCCCGTCGCTTAAGGAAGTGCGCGACTCGCTCGAAACGTCTTATTTTGATAAGCAGGGTGGGGTAGAGAAAAGGGCTGTTGAACTTTGTGGCTCTAACCCTGAGAAGGCCGTAGAATACCTTACTGAATATAGTAATACTACAGCTCAGCAGATGCTTGCTCGTTGGAAGCAACTTGCTACTTATCTTATTGTAAAATACAATGATATGGCGGTTAAACCAACAAAGAACGGCAAATTTCTGCGTACTAAGACTGGTCTCGGTGCAAAGGTGGAACGTCCTGGGTTCCCTGAAAAGGTAGCACGTGAACTCATTAGGCAGACTGGAGATAAGTATGCTGTTCCTGTTGAATAACTGTTTATGATAGTTATGTGTCGAGATATTATCTATGTTGAATAGATCTTATATATGTCGAATGACTTTCTGTCTTTAAGGTATGCGTTTTTATTCTATATGTAAATAAAACAGTAAAAATGCTTTGTGGCGCAATTTTTTTTAATATAAATTTTGCAGATAAAATAAAAACGTGTACCTTTGCACTCGCAATTAAGAAATGGCTCCGTAGCTCAACTGAATAGAGCA
>DBKQ01000088.1:20095-26516 GCA_002298545.1 Prevotella sp. UBA746 | reverse complement strand
AGTCGAACTGTATATTGCAATGGGAATCGAGAGCCTTGCGGTAGTTGTCGAGTTCTGCATTTACCACGGCAAAGTTCAAGTATATCACGAGATACTTGTTGTGCTCCGGCGTGGGATGATCTCCAATATAGAGTCCCTTGTAGAGCATGTCGAACTTGTCTGCATCGTTCACGTCATAATAGTGCTGGAGCATCGACATCGTGAGGCTCTTGCCGAAACGACGGGGACGGATGAAGAAGAAGAACTTATTTGCACGCTCTATCTTCTCTATATAGCGAGTCTTATCAACGTAATAACAGTCGTCGCGTCTTACCGCTACGAAGTTCATCATGCCATATGGAATTCGCTTTGGGTATCTCTTCTTATTCTCTGTATTCTCTGCCATAATCTGACGATTAATTCATTCGATATAATGATTTTCCGCAAAGTTATGGATTTTCCGTGAAAGTGCAAAGAAAAAGGGGAAAATACAGTGTCTACCCTCACCATCCCTCACACTATCCCTCACCATCTGAAACACCGATATACAGGGCGTTTCGGGGCAAAGTGTGAGGGTGTGAGGGTAAAAACGGAAAAAACTTTTTCTTGTTTTTAGTAGCTAAATGGACGGAGAAATATTATAAAAATGCAACAGCTCTATCCTATATAATTCATAGGATAATGTATATCACCCGATGAATTAAACAGGCTATATTACAAAAAAGGAATGAAAAAAGGCATCACACGAAAATATATCCGTGGATGCCTCTTGCTATGATTTAAAAAAATATGCTAAATTAGTCAGCCAGCTTTGCCTTGATGAATTCACGGTTCAGACGGGCAATGTTGGAGATTGACTCGTGCTTTGGACACTCTGCCTCGCAGGCACGGGTGTTGGTACAGTTACCGAAGCCAAGCTCCTCCATCTTCATAATCATCGCCTTGGCGCGTTTTGCGGCCTCTGGACGGCCTTGCGGCAGCAGGGCGAACTGACTTACCTTAGAGCTTACGAAAAGCATTGCAGAGCCGTTTTTACAAGCTGCTACGCATGCTCCACAACCAATACATGTAGCACAGTCCATTGCCTCGTCGGCTGCCTCCTTTGAGATAAGGATAGCATTGGCATCCTGTGCCTGACCTGTGCGCACGCTGATGTAGCCGCCTGCCTGCATAATCTTGTCGAATGCGCCGCGGTCTACCATACAGTCCTTGATGATTGGGAATGCTGCTGAACGCCATGGCTCAACGGTGATAACGTCGCCGTCGTTGAACTTACGCATATAGAGCTGACAAGTGGTGGCTCCGGTGTTTGGTCCGTGTGGGTGTCCGTTGATGTAGAGTGAACACATACCGCAGATACCCTCGCGGCAGTCGTGGTCGAATACGAAAGGCTCCTTGCCCTCCTCGATGAGCTGCTCGTTAAGGATGTCGAGCATCTCAAGGAATGAGGTATCTGTAGGAATGTCCTTCATCTCGCGTGTGTCAAAATGTCCTTCTGCCTGAGGACCGTTCTGACGCCAGAATTTCAATGTGAATGATATATTTTTTTCCATTGTTTTCTTAATTTTTAAATGACGAGTTGACAATATTAGTTCTTATAGTTACGTGTCTGAACCTTGATAGCCTCATAGTGGAGAGGTTCCTTGATAAGCTCAGGAGCGGTTTCGTCGTTCTGCTGATACTCCCAGCAGCCAACGTAGAAGTAGTTCTCGTCGTCGCGCTTTGCCTCGCCCTCTTCTGTCTGGTATTCCTCACGGAAGTGACCACCGCATGACTCGTTACGAGAGAGTGCATCGTAGGCTACAAGTTCGCCCATTACGAGGAAGTCGCGAAGGTGGATTGCCTTGTCGAGCTCCACGTTGAGTCCTTCCTTTGAACCTGGGATGAACAGGTTGGTGTTGAATTCCTTGCGGAGCTTCTTGATGAGTTCCAGTCCTTCCTTCAAGCCTTCGGCGGTACGACCCATTCCTACGTGCTCCCACATGATATGACCGAGCTCCTTGTGGATTGAGTCTACGGAGCGCTTTCCATGGATATTCATCAAGCGGTCGATTTCTGCCTGAACGCCCTTCTCTGCCTCGTCGAACTCCGGACGGTCGGTCGGGATATGCGGCCAAATTGCCTGGTCGGCAAGGTAGTTCTGGATTGTGTAAGGAAGTACGAAGTATCCGTCGGCAAGTCCCTGCATGAGGGCTGAAGCACCGAGGCGGTTTGCGCCGTGGTCGGAGAAGTTACACTCACCGATAGCGAACAGACCGGTTACGGATGTCATCAACTCGTAGTCTACCCAGATACCACCCATCGTGTAGTGGATTGCAGGATAGATCATCATCGGGTTATAATACTTCACACCGTTGATTTCGTTTGCTATCTCACCAGGATTAACATCGGTAATCTCCTCATACATATCAAAGAGGTTGCCGTAGCGCTGACGGATAACGTCGATGCCGAGGCGGTTGATTGACTCAGAGAAGTCGAGGAATACGGCAAGACCGGTGTTGTTCACGCCGAAGCCCTTGTCGCAACGCTCCTTGGCTGCACGGGATGCAACGTCGCGAGGAACGAGGTTTCCGAATGCCGGATAACGGCGCTCCAAATAGTAGTCGCGGTCTTCTTCCGGAATGTCCGATCCCTTCTTTGTTCCAGCCTGAAGAGCCTTGGCATCTTCTATCTTCTTTGGAACCCAGATACGACCGTCGTTACGCAGAGACTCCGACATAAGGGTCAGCTTCGACTGCTTGTCGCCGTGTACAGGGATACATGTTGGGTGAATCTGCACGTATGAAGGGTTAGCAAAGTAAGCTCCCTTGCGGTAGCACTGAACGGCAGCTGTACAGTTGCAGCCCATGGCGTTTGTTGAAAGGAAGTATGTGTTTCCGTATCCACCGGTAGCGATTACTACGGCGTTTGCTGAGAAGCGCTCCAGCTTACCGGTAACGAGGTTCTTGGCGATGATACCGCGAGCACGTCCGTCTACGATTACCACATCTTCCATCTCGTAACGGGTGTAGAGTTTTACACGACCTGAGTGTACCTGTGCGCTCAATGAAGAATAGGCACCGAGCAAGAGCTGCTGACCGGTCTGTCCCTTTGCATAGAAGGTACGTGATACCTGTGCACCTCCGAATGAACGGTTGGCAAGCATACCGCCGTATTCACGGGCGAACGGTACGCCCTGGGCTACACACTGGTCGATGATATTGTTGCTGACCTCTGCAAGGCGGTATACGTTTGCCTCACGAGCGCGGTAGTCGCCTCCCTTTACGGTATCATAGAAAAGACGGTAAACGGAGTCGCCGTCGTTCTGATAGTTCTTTGCTGCATTGATACCTCCCTGTGCTGCGATAGAGTGAGCACGGCGTGGAGAATCCTGAATACAGAAGTTTAGAACGTTGAAGCCCATCTCGCCAAGGCTGGCTGCTGCACTGGCTCCTGCCAGACCTGTACCAACAACGATGATGTCGAGCTTCAGTTTGTTCTTAGGGTTCACCAAGCGCTGGTGAGCTTTATAGTTAGTCCATTTCTCGGCCACTGGGCCTTCTGGAATTCTTGAATCTATTGTCTTAGCCATAATTACGAATTATGAATTATAAATTATGAATTATAAATGTATTAGCAGCATCCGCAAAGGCTTCTGCCATAGAAGCAAAGCACTACTACGAGGAAGCCGAGGCAAAGGAGCGTTGTATAAACGATTCCGATTACCTTCCAGCGGCAGAACCATGTCTTGCCGTTCCATCCGAAGGTCTGCATTGCGCTCCAGAATCCGTGAGAGAGGTGGAACCACAGGGCAACGAGCCATACGATGTAGAGCACTACATATACAGGGCATGAGAAGGTGTCCTGAATGTAAGCGAAACCGTCTGCCGGATCATGTGCCACAGTGATGCCTGTTAGCTCGGCAAACATCATGTTGTACCAGAAGTTGAAGAGGTGGAGCAGCAGTCCGAGGATAATTACGATACCGAGGACGAGCATGTTCTGTGAAGCCCACTCCACTCCTGCCGGACGGGTCGTTACCTCATAGCGCTCTGAGCCGCGCGCTCTTCTGTTCTGCATCGTAAGCCAGAAGGCATACACAATGTGAATCACTGCAAGAGCTGCAAGACCGAGAGTGGCAACAAGGGCATACCAGTTGGCACCGAGGAACTCGCAAATCATGTTGTAGGCATCGCCCGAGAAAAGGGCTGCGATGTTCATTGACATGTGGAACGTCAAGAACAGGATAAGCGCAACTCCTGTTACGGACATCACGACTTTCCTTCCAATAGATGAATTACATAACCACATAAATTGAATGAAATTTAAATATTAAAAGTTTGAATTAATTAATTTTTCCAATTATAATGTATGGTTGCAGAGGCTTGCAACGCCGTGCAAACCTACCGCTGTTATTATCCGTAATACTTTGTTATAAGTATGACAGAAAGCTAACAGGCATGCAAATATACTCCAAATTAGCGATAAATCAAAGTATTTGTGTAAAATTTCAATTTAAATTCTTAAATTTGCGCCTGTTTGAGACGACTTTAATGTTTTATTATTTATGAATTTTAAATATGACGTACTGGTTATAGGCGGCGGACACGCCGGTTGCGAGGCTGCTGTGGCCTCTGCTAACATGGGCGCAAAGACCTGTCTTGTAACTATGGATATGAACAAAATCGGACAGATGAGCTGCAACCCTGCCGTGGGTGGTATCGCAAAAGGACAGATTGTGAGAGAGATTGATGCCCTCGGCGGAGAGATGGCTCGCGTTACTGATGCCACGGCTATTCAGTTCCGTATGCTTAACCGTTCTAAAGGACCGGCGGTATGGAGCCCGAGGGCGCAATGCGACCGAGGAAAATTTATATGGCAATGGCGCACGGTGCTCGACAATACCGACAATCTCGATATTTGGCAAGACCAGGCTGAGGAACTGCTCGTGGAGAACGGCGCGGCAACTGGAGTTCGCACTGTATGGGGCGTTACTCTCAATGCCAGGTGTGTCGTCGTTACCGCTGGAACGTTTCTTAACGGACTGATGCACATCGGGCGCCACAAGCTTCCCGGAGGACGAATAGCGGAACCTGCCGTTACTGGTTTTACCGAAAGCATTACTCGCCATGGCATTCATTCGGAAAGAATGAAAACAGGAACTCCTGTAAGAATTGACCGACGCTCGGTCCATTTTGAGGATTTGGAAATTCAAAATGGTGAAACGGACTTCCATCAGTTTAGCTTTATGGGAAAGCATAGGGTACTGGAACAGTTGCCGTGCTGGACTTGCTATACGAACAAGATGGTTCACGAAACTCTAATGAAGGGTCTACCCGACTCTCCTTTATATAATGGACAGATTAAAAGTATCGGTCCGAGGTATTGCCCGTCGATTGAAACTAAGTTGATGACGTTCCCGGACAAGGAACAGCATCCTCTGTTTCTCGAACCTGAAGGCGAGACGACCAACGAGATGTATCTAAACGGATTTTCTTCGAGCATGCCAATGGAAATTCAAATTGAAGCGCTGAAGAAGATACCGGCCCTTAGAGATGTAAAGATCTACCGACCCGGATATGCTATAGAATATGATTTCTTTGATCCGACACAGCTTAACCATAGCTTGGAATCAAAGATTGTCGACGGATTGTTCTTTGCTGGACAGGTAAACGGAACAACAGGATATGAAGAAGCTGGAGGACAAGGAACTATTGCCGGTATAAATGCAGCTCTGAAGAGTGGAGGCGGCGAACCATTTATTCTACACCGCGACGAGGCTTATATCGGTGTGTTGATCGACGACCTTGTTACGAAAGGTGTCGATGAGCCTTACCGTATGTTTACGAGTCGCGCCGAATATAGAATCTTACTCCGACAAGATGATGCCGACGCAAGACTTACAGAGAAGGCATATTCTATCGGATTGGCTAAAAGAGACAGATACGACTGGTGGATGGAAAAGAAAAGTGGAATCGAAAGAATCATTGAATTCTGCAAAACGACATCTGTTAAGCCAAAGGATGTAAACAGTGCTCTTGAAGCACTTGGCACCACCCCACTACGAGAAGGAACGAAACTCATCGATCTTATCGCACGTCCACAGATTAACCTACAAAATCTTTCTGAAATAGCTTCTGGATTAAAAGAAATTCTAAATGCGCCAAATAACCGTAAGGAGGAAATTGCCGAAGCCGCAGAAATCAGAATGAAGTATAAAGGATATATCGAAAGAGAAAAAATGATTGCCGACAAGATGCACAGACTTGAGGATATAAAAATCAAAGGAAGATTTAAATATGAAGAGATGCAGCAGCTTTCTACCGAGGCTCGACAAAAGCTTAAAAAAATCAACCCTGACACTCTTGCTCAGGCAAGCAGAATCCCTGGCGTTTCGCCAAGCGATATAAACGTAATGCTTGTTTTACTTGGAAGATAGTAGATTAATGTTTCACGTGAAACA
>DBKQ01000088.1:18426-20062 GCA_002298545.1 Prevotella sp. UBA746 | reverse complement strand
CTTACGAAAAATAGCGAAAGTTGTTTTACAACATATAATCGATGAATTTGACAAAAATAAATAACTATAAATACAAAGAAAAGGAAATGAACAACAAGAAACTTTTAGAGAATTTGCGATGCATTCCGGACTTTCCGCAGAAGGGCGTTAACTTTAGAGATGTAACTACTCTTTTTAAAGATCCTGAATGTCTCAAAATTATGGTAGACGAATTATACGACCTCTACAAAGACAAAGGGATTACTAAGATTGTAGGTATTGAAAGTCGAGGCTTTGTACTGTCTTCTGCCCTCGCCGTTAGGCTTAACGCAGGAGTTGTACTTTGTCGCAAACCTGGCAAGCTTCCCGCTGAAACCGTTCAAGAGAGCTATACAAAGGAATACGGTACCGACACTATCGAGATTCACAAGGATGCCATCAACGAGAACGATGTGGTATTGCTTCACGATGACTTGCTTGCAACTGGCGGTACTATGCGCGCAGCATATAACCTCGTAAAGAAGTTTAATCCGAAGAAAACATACGTAAACTTCATCATCGAACTCGTTCACGAGAATCTGAATGGACGCGAAAACTTCGAGGAAGGTACAGATATTACTTCACTACTGAAAGTTTAAACCGTTCTCAAAAAAAAACGACAATCAGCAACACGATGTCCGGAATTGATACAACATATTTTATTATGTTATATCTTTCCGGACTTTTTTATATAAAACCACCACAAACGAATGTGATAACGATAAAAACCTAAAAAGAGTAAACGTATTCTATTTCTATCATAAGAGAAATATTTCATAAGCACAACAGACTACAAGAATCGAAGAATATTTACGGAAGATAGTTTCCAAGACAAGACTAAAAGACTTCATTCGTAATAAGTGATAAAAGATAATGCCTCAAGCGAGACAATCCCAGACAACACAAGGCAATTCAAGACAACACAAAGTAACCCAAGACAAAAAGCAGTCCAAGACAACACAAAGCAATTCAAGACAACACAAGGCAATCCGAGACAATACAAAGCAACCCAAGACAAAAAAGCAGTCCAAGACAATCCGAGATAAAACGATCCTATTCTACACAATATAGCAAAGAAAATACCACGTGAAGATTTGGCACTGAAGAATTTGTTTATTACCTTTGCCTTAATCTTGAAACAAGACACCTACAAATTTCGCTTTAACCTCTAAGCAAAGAAATAAGAGAACAAGACAGGGGGAAACCAAACAAAAGGAGACAGAGCAAAAAAGAGACAAAGCAAAAAAGAGACAAAGCAAGAGGGAGTCAAGTAACAAGAGAAGAGTCTTAAAGTTTCACGTGAAACATCAAAAGAGAAAAGTTCTTTAAAACAAGCACTTAGAGAAAATGACAAAAGAAGAAAATGAAAAGAGACTTGAGCATCTGAGAGGTATTGTAAGCAACTTGCCTGGTAAGCCGGGCAGCTATCAATACTACGACAAGGAGGGCACTATAATATATGTAGGCAAAGCCAAGAATCTAAAGAACCGTGTATCTTCTTACTTCCATAAAGAAGTGGACAGATATAAAACCAAAGTTCTCGTAAGCAAGATCTGGGACATTACATATACCGTAGTTAATACCGAAGAAGATGCTCTGTTGCTTGAAAACAATCTGA
>DBKQ01000088.1:0-18406 GCA_002298545.1 Prevotella sp. UBA746 | reverse complement strand
GGATAAAGAAATACCAGCCGAAATATAACATTCTCTTGAAAGACGGCAAGACTTATCCATCGATATGCATCACAAAGGAATTTTATCCGAGAATATTCAAGACAAGAGTTATAAACAAGAAATTCGGCACGTTTTACGGTCCATACAGTCATGTAGGAACAATGTACGGTCTATTGGATATTATAAAGAAGCTCTATAAGCCGCGCACATGCCGCATGCCAATAACAGAAGAGGGGATAAAGCAGGGGAAATACCGTCCATGTCTGGACTATCACATCAAAAACTGCGACGGCGCATGTATCGGAAAGCAATCCCACGATGAATATATGAAGAATATAAACCAGGCAAGGGAGATACTTAAAGGAAATACGCGAGACGTGGAGAAGATGCTTTTTGACGAGATGCAAAGTCTTGCCGAAGAACTGAAATTCGAGGAAGCCGAGGAGATAAAGAAGAAATACATGCTACTGAAGGATTTCTGCTCAAAGAGTGAGGTGGTGAGCCATACTATAAACAATGTGGACGTATTCTCGGTTACAGACAGCGACAATCTGGCTTTCGTAAACTACATCCACGTTACCAACGGCAACATAAACCAAGCCTTTACCTTTGAATTCAAGAAGAAACTTGACGAGACAGACGAGGAGCTGTTGCCCCTCGCCATAGTGCAGATAAGGGAAAAATTGGGCAGTACATCCAAGGAAATCGTAGTTCCTTATGAGATAGAACTGCCGCTCGAGGGTATTACTATCACCATACCACAACGCGGCGACAAGCGCACACTATTGGAACTCTCCGAAATGAACGGCAAGCAGTATCGTTTTGATCGCTTGAAACAGGCAGAAAAGCTTAACCCTGAACAAAAGGCAGTACGCCTGATGAAGGAGATACAACAGGCACTAAGGCTGCCCAAAATGCCGTATCAGATAGAGTGTTTCGATAACTCGAACATCAGCGGAACGGATGCTGTAGCCGCCTGTGTGGTGTTCAAAAAGATGAAGCCAAGCAAGAAGGACTATCGTAAATACAATATAAAGACCGTGGTGGGACCGGATGATTATGCCTCGATGAAGGAGGTGGTAAAACGCCGCTACACACGACTTATGGAAGAAGAACAGCCGCTGCCCGACCTGATTATAACGGATGGAGGAAAGGGACAGATGGAGGTCGTGAGAGAGGTCGTAGAAGACGAGCTACACCTCGATATTCCCATTGCCGGACTGGCAAAAGACGACCGCCACCGCACCAACGAACTGCTCTATGGCTTTCCGCCAAAGGTGATAGGAATGAAGACCGACAGCGAACTTTTCCACTTGCTTACGCACATCCAAGACGAGGTACACCGCTTTGCCATTACTTTCCACCGCGACAAGCGTTCTAAGCATGCTCTGCACTCCGAGCTCGACGATATCAAGGGAATTGGTCCGAAGACAAAAGAAACTCTTCTAAAAGCCTTTAAAACAGTAAAGAAGATACGTGAGAGCAGCCTTGAAGAATTGGCAGACGTTATAGGCAAGCAGAAGGCGGAGATAATAAGAAAGCATTTTAGTCCCCTCCAGCTTCCCCAAGAAAGTCCCCTCCAGCTCCCCCAAGAAAGCCCCCTCCAGCTCCCCCAAGGGGGAGAGAGCTAACCCAAAAGAAACGGCATGAGAATATAATAAAGAGGATTATATAAAACTTTATGGTGAATAGTTTGCAAGGAAATCAATAAAAGCATAACTTTGTAAGCAGAAAAGGATATAGAATGAAAGTAGTAATACAGCGCGTGAGCCACGCTTCGGTAACGATAAACGGCAATACGAAAGCAAGTATCGGGAAAGGCTTCCTGATCCTTCTCGGAATAGGATGCGAGGACAGTCAGGAGGATATAGACTGGCTTGTGAAAAAGACAGTAAACCTGCGTGTTTTCGACGATGAGAACGGCATTATGAACCGCTCAATTCTTGACGACGGCGGCGACATAATAGTAGTTAGCCAGTTCACGCTCATGGCATCCACAAAGAAAGGCAACCGTCCGTCGTGGATTCATGCTGCACCACACGAGATTTCCATACCGCTCTACGAGAAGTTCTGCAAGGATTTGAGTGCTGCCTTGGGTAAACCTGTAGGAACAGGAGAATTCGGGGCAGACATGAAGGTGGAACTGCTCAACGATGGACCAGTAACTATTTGTATGGACACTAAAAACAAGGAGTGAAAATGACAATAAAGGAAGCGCAAGAACAGGTAGATAATTGGATTAGGACCTATGGAGTAAGGTATTTCTCGGAACTCACCAATATGGCTTGTCTGACAGAAGAAGTGGGCGAACTGGCAAGGGTTATTGCCCGCACATACGGCGACCAGAGCTTTAAGAAAGGCGAAAAGCCGAATCTCGGCGAGGAGATGGCAGACGTGCTGTGGGTGCTTATCTGCCTTGCCAACCAAACAGGGGTGGACCTAACGAAGGAACTGAAAAAGAGCTTCGAGAAGAAGACACGGAGGGACAAGGAGAGACATAAGAACAACCCAAAATTATCAGGCGACTCTACCCCACCCGACAGCAATTCCGCATCGCCACTGCAACAAGAAAATGACGAATAAAAATAAATATAAACCAAATAAAAAAGAATAACACTATGATGACAGAAAAAGAAAATCCGAAGAGCGAAAGCATTATCAAGAAGATTAACGACAACGCTCCGAAAACCGACAAATACGAAGAGGCGCTGAGCAAATACAACACTAATCTCGACGACAACGAAGTGCGCGAGGCTGTAAAGAAAATCATTGCCGAAAAGGTGCACGAGAACGACAACCTCGACGTGAAGAAATTCCTTATGGGAAGCATCGAACTTACCACGCTGAAGACTACCGACTCGGAGGAGAGCGTACTTGCCTTTACAGAGCGCGTAAACCAGTTTGACGAGGCATACGGCGATCTGCCACACGTTGCCACGATTTGTGTTTATCCATGCTTCGCAAAGGTTGTAAGCGAAACATTGGAGATAGACGGCGTTGAGATAGCTTGCGTATCAGGCAGTTTCCCTTCGTCTCAGGCTCTTATCGAGGTGAAGGTGGCTGAGACTGCACTGGCGATAAAAGACGGTGCTACAGAGATTGATATCGTTATGCCCGTGGGCAAGTTCCTGAGCGGCGACTATGAGGGTGTTGCCGACGAAATCAGCGAACTGAAACAGGTTTGCGGCGAGCATGCCATGAAGGTAATCCTTGAAACGGGCTGCCTAAAGACCGCCTCGAACATCAAGAAGGCTTCTATCATCGCCATGTATGCGGGTGCCGACTACATCAAGACTTCTACCGGAAAGCTTGAGCCGGCTGCCACTCCAGAGGCTGCCTACGTGATGTGTCAGGCTATCAAGGAATACTACGACGAGACGGGCATTCAGATTGGTTTCAAGCCTGCAGGAGGCATAAACAGCGTGATGGACGCCCTTATCTACTACACCATAGTGAAAGAGGTTTTGGGCGAGAAATGGCTCACGAACAAATGGTTCCGCCTGGGCACAAGCCGTCTTGCCAACATGCTGCTGAGCGAGATTGAGGGACAGGAAACGAAATTCTTCTAAACAAAACATTATGAGCAGGGCTTCGATATTCTTAATTCTAATAAGGATATTGAAGCCTTGTCTGCTTTTCTTCAATATTATCCATTACTGACAATAAAGCAACACAACAATTTATCGTTTCGGATAACAAATATATATTATAACATTTAAATAAAATTCATGCTTATGAGGTATTTTAGCATTTTCGCTACCGCTGCATTGGCTTTCTCTACAACAGTAGCTACAGCACAAACAAGAATGTCGATAACAAACGTGAGATCCATAGTGAAGACTCTTCTATGTGGAGGAGTTGCCAAGGCTGAAGACAACGGCGGAAGCTTTGCAAATATGAACTCCGCCACGACAAAGCCTACACATATATCAGACTATGTTTATCAGGACAATGCGTGGAAGTTTTCATCAACTACAAAGACTGAATATAACCAGAAGGGCTACGTTACAGCTACAGAAACTACCGGAACTGAAGGAACGTCAAAGGTGGAATACACCTACGACGACTCTCTCGACGGATTCGTTACAAAGACTACAAACTACTCTTGGGACGAAGCTTCAAAATCATGGACTAACCCCATTGTAACATCCCAGATAGAGCTTACAAAAAACGACAAGGGACGAGTGACGAAGGAAACCGTATACACATACGACGAAGACACGAAAAACCTGGAAAAGGAGATGGAACTGGACTTCGAATATGCTCTTATCAGCGGAAAACTATACAAGATTTCCACCACTATTGAAGAGGAAGGCGACAACGGGGAGAACATCAGCATCCCGGTATCTGTTACCATTCAGAAATGGCATAAATACAACGAGAACAAGCTCTTCAACTTCTCTCTCGACAACATGGAGAGTTTCCTGTCGGACAGCGACAACCAGATTGAGTCGGCAACGCTGACACTTACTATGCCTATAATGGGAATGAACCTGCCTATTAACGGAACTGTAAAAGGAACCTACGAGGATACGAAAACAAATATAGAAGTTAACATGTCGGCTCTCGGACAAAGTATGATGAAGATGGTTATGACCGCCAACATCACCGACCAATATGGCAGCAGCGAGACTGACATCAGTATGGACTCCATGGGACAGAATGTGTTAACGGCAAAGACTGTCTCTACAAACAACGAACACGGCGACTGCATAAAGACAGAGACTTCGGGCACCGTAAGCGAAGATCTGGGCGACATCACGGGAGGCGAATCTGCCGACATCTCTGCCGACGACCTCAACCAATCGATTACCTACGACTACGAGTACTATACCCTACCCGACAACAGCGTGCTCAAGAAAAGCATGACTACAAACGTGAAGGACAAAACCACCAACGAGTATAAGCCTACCACAAAAACCGACTATTGGGGCTACATCGATTATGTGTCTGGAACAACGGGAATAGAAAGTATGACGCAAAATAGCAATAAAACGCAAAATAAAGCGATATACGGCATTAACGGAGAGGAGATGAAGAATATTCCGTCTAACACCGAGAAACGCGTCTACATCTTAAAAGAAGGCGAAAGAACTATAAAGATTGCGAAGTAAGTCGACACCCGACAAAAAAAGAAAAGTTCTCATACAGACAATATCTCCTGTATGAGAACTTTTCTTTTTATCATATAAGAAGGCTATTTGTCGCGCCTCACGACATAGTCGAGATAAGCCACAAGACTGTCTTTCAGCTCCTTATCCTTTACCTGAATATCTATGAATCTCATTGCCTCCTTGTGGAAATCATTCATCCGTCGCTCAGCATATTCTATTCCGCCGTTAGCCTTTGCAAAAGCAACGAGACGGTGTATTTCCTCTTGCGAAGCCGAACGTTCCTTCACCTTATAGGCGAGTTCCTTCATCCCGGCATCTTCTGTAGACTTAAGGGCATATATAACGGGGAGCGTCAGCTTGCCTTCTGCCATGTCATTGCCCGTAGGCTTCCCTATTTCTGTAGAGTCGTAATAATCAAATATATCATCACGTATCTGAAAGATAATACCGAGATTCTGCCCGAAAAGCTTCGCACGTTCAATATCCTCTTCGCCTGCTCCAGCCGACAAGGCTCCTATGGCACAACAAGCCTCGAACAAGGCTGCTGTCTTCTGCTTAATCACCTGATAATAAACGTCTTCGGAGATTTTCTCATTTGATATATTCGACAGTTGCAATATCTCTCCACTTGCCAAAGTCCTGCCCAGCTCGGCAAGGTATCTTACGATATCCGTATTCCTTGTATAAGCCACATGCAGAAGAGCCGTAGACAAGAGATAGTCGCCTACGAGCACTGCCACCTTATTGTCATACGTGGCATTTACCGAAGCCTGTCCGCGGCGCTCTTCACTCTCGTCCACAACATCGTCGTGAACGAGGCTGGCGGTATGCAGCAGTTCCAGTCCTACAGCTGCATGCTGCGTTACTTCCGACACCTTGCCGTAGTTGCGCGCCATAAGCAATATCAGCATCGGGCGCATACGTTTTCCCGTGCGCTGGCGAATATATGCCAGTGCCTGCGACAGGAGTCCGTCGGTATGCGACAGAGCCTCATTGAAAAGCTCGTTAAAGTCTGAGAGTTCGCTCTCAATCGGTTGCTTTATGCGTGAAATATAGTCCATTGAATGAAATTTGATACAAAATTAATTATTTTATCTGATTAATCAGAAAAAAACAGTAATTTTACACGATATTCTTTTGACATAGTAGCATTTTAGTGTCAATTCCTTTCCCAAGAGGCTAATGCACAAAGGGTTTTACACCGATGTCTGTCTTTTTTGAGAAACGGAATGCAATGGCGAAATGCTGAACTCTCCTGACGTTTCTATCATACACCGGAAGCGTTTAGGCGAAACACCGGAAGCGTTTAGGCGAAACACTCGGAGCGTTTAGGCGAAACACCCAGAGCGTTTAGGCGAAACACTAAAAGCGGACAACACGTAATGCAACAAGAATACATTAGTTGACAATAATAAAACGAGAAGAAATATAATATGGACAAATTATTCCTACTTGATGCTTACGCCCTGATATACAGGTCGTATTACGCATTCATAAAGAACCCGAGAATCAACTCAAAGGGGCTGAACACGTCGGCGGTGATGGGTTTCTGCAACACTCTCCACGAGGTGTTGCAGAAGGAACAGCCCACTTATCTCGGTGTGGCTTTCGACCCTCACGGTCCTACGTTCCGCAACGAGGCTTACGAGCAGTATAAGGCGCAGCGCGAAGAGACGCCAGAGGATATCCGCAAGGCGGTGCCTATCATCAAGGATATTCTCGCGGCTATGCATATACCAGTGTTGGAGGTTGCCGGTTTCGAGGCCGACGACGTGGTGGGTACGCTCGCAAAGAAAGCCGACCGCGAGGGCATCGACACCTATATGCTCACTCCCGACAAGGACTACGGACAACTCGTGGGCGGCAACGTGAAGATGTTTCGACCGCGCCACGGCGGAGGGTATGAAACGCTCGACGCTGAGGGGATAAAGGAAAAGTATGGAATAGAGAGTCCGGAGCAGGTTATCGATCTTCTCGGTCTCATGGGCGATGCCGCCGACAATATTCCGGGCTGTCCCGGCGTGGGCGAGAAGACTGCCGTGAAACTTATCAACCAGTTTGGCAGCATCGACTCCCTACTCCACCGCACCGACGAACTGAAAGGGGCGCTGAAGAAAAAAGTGGAAGAGAACAAGGAGCAAATTGAATTCTCTAAATTCCTCGCCACTATCAAGACGGATGTTCCTATCGAACTGAACCTCGACGAACTGAAGGTGAAGGAGCCGGACGAGAAAAGAATAATAGAAATTTTCAATGAACTGGAGTTTAAGACCTTCACGGAGCGGTTTCTTAACAAACCTAAACAACAGCAAAAAAAGGTTTCAAATCAACTCGATTTGTTTGGCGATTTTCCGACCGACGGAGCGGAAGCAATAAAAAATGGTCCTTCTCAGAGCTTAAAATCCGTGGCTCACGATTATCAACTCATTGATAGTGTGGAAGATATGCACAGGTTTTGTGATTTATTCCTTACAAAACAATTTGTCTGTTTTGACACGGAAACCACTTCTACCGAGGCTATCAATGCTGAATTGGTGGGTTTAAGCTTCAGCGTGGAGGAAAGACAGGCTTTTTATGTTCCTGTGCCGGCTGATAGGGAGAAGGCGCAAGAGATTGTAAATATTTTCAAACCGCTCTACGAAAACGAGCAGATTCTGAAAATCGGACAAAACATGAAGTACGACATCGAGGTGCTGCACAACTATGGTATCGAGGTGAAGGGAAAAATGTTTGACACTATGATTGCCCACTATCTCATCCAACCGGAGCTACGCCACAACATGGACTACATGGCTGAGATTTATCTCGACTATCAGACGATACACATCGAGGAGCTTATCGGACCGAAGGGGAAGAAGCAGAAAAACATGCGCGACCTCATGCCGGAGCAGATTTACGAATATGCTGCCGAAGATGCCGACATCACTCTTCAGCTGAAGAACAAGTTGGAACCGGAACTCAAGAAGTATGGTGCCGAGGATTTGTTCTGGAACATCGAGATGCCGCTAATGCCGGTGCTTGCCGAGATGGAGATGAATGGCGTGAGAATCGATACAGATTCGCTGAAGGAGACTTCCAGTGTGCTCACCGCCAGGATGAAGGAGATTGAGAAGCATATCTATGAACTTGCCGGTGTGGAATTCAATATCGCTTCGCCGAAGCAAGTGGGCGAGGTGCTCTTCGACAGAATGAAGATTGTGGAGAAAGCGAAGAAGACGAAAACGGGGCAGTATGTTACGAGTGAGGAGGTGCTCCAGTCGCTCAAGCACAAACACGAAATCGTGGCTGACATTCTGGAACACCGAGGATTGAAGAAGCTCCTTGGCACATACGTCGACGCTCTGCCAAAGCTTATCAACCCGCGTACGGGGCATATCCATACATCGTTTAACCAGACGGTTACTGCCACTGGCCGCCTCTCGTCGAGCGACCCTAACTTGCAGAATATCCCCGTCAGGGGCGAGGACGGCAAGGAGATTCGCAAGGCGTTTATCCCTGAGCCGGGCTGCGAGTTCTTCTCTGCCGACTACAGTCAGATTGAGCTTCGAGTGATGGCACATCTCAGTGGCGACGAGAATATGATTGAGGCGTTCCGCGAGGGGCACGACATTCATGCGGCTACGGCGGCTAAAATATATAAAGAGGAGATAGACAGCGTGACTCGCGACCAGCGAACGAAGGCTAAGCGTGCCAACTTCGGCATCATCTACGGCATCACGGTATTCGGTCTTGCGGAGCGCTTGGAGATTAGTCGCGACGAGGCTAAGCAGCTGATTGCCGGATACTTCGAGACTTTCCCGAAGGTGAAGGAATATATGGACAAGAGTATTCAGATGGCACGCGCCAAGGGTTATGCCGAGACGCTGTTCCACCGTCGCCGCTACCTTGCCGACATCAATTCTCACAACGGCACCGTGCGTGGCTTTGCCGAGCGCAATGCCATCAACGCTCCTATTCAGGGCACTGCCGCCGACATCATCAAGGTGGCTATGATAAACATCTACCGTCGCTTCAAGGCTGAAGGTATCAAGTCGAAAATGATTCTGCAGGTGCACGACGAACTCAACTTCTCTGTTCTCCCTGAGGAGCACGACAAGGTGGAGCAGATCGTGATGCAGGAGATGCAGAATGCCTTCAAGATGCAAGTGCCGCTTGTGGCAGACAGCGGATGGGGCAGAAACTGGCTCGAGGCTCACTGATAACAACTCTTCCATAAACTCTATAGGCCCTACAAGTTCTATAAGTCTTATAGGTCCTATAACTCCCAGTTCTCCCAGAACTCCCAATAATAACAACAAAAAAAACAAAAGAATAATGGAAAACTACGAATGGGCAAAAGGCATGAATTGTGCCGTAACGGTGTGTGATGCCGATGGCATCATCATCTACATGAACGACAAGTCGCGCGAGACATACAAGAAGCACGGCGACTTGATAGGAAAGAACCTCTACGACTGCCATAACGAGCGGTCGCGCGAGATTATCCGCCACCTGCTCGCCACCGGCGGCAGCAACGTCTACACGATAGAGAAGCACGGTGTGCACAAAGTTATCTACCAGACGGCATGGAAGAAAGCCGACGGCACCGTTGGCGGCATAGTGGAGATATCTATGGTTACTCCTGCCGACATGCCGCATTATGTGAGGGGATAACTTTGACAGACTACAAATGGATTATCCAGCTGTCTCATAGCGACTTACAATGATTACATGTTTTATGTTACATATTTTATGTAATACAAAACAAGTCTTTTATTAGGTATCTCAAAATGCAAAACATACAAATAATTACCTCAAGGTAAGTTACCCTAAGGTAATTATTTGTATGAATAGGATCAACAGTATTCTTGTCTGAACCACAATTCGTATATAGGATCAACAAAAGAAAACTTACCGTCTTGCTTTTCTATAATATCCTTGTTTTGCAACATCTGTTTATTTTTGGCAATAGTATTTGGATTACCAAGCGAATAGAGTTGCTTTGCTGCCTGCGAAGAAAAACGCTGTTCTCCACAACAAATAGCCTTCAGCATTTCTATCTGGGTAGGACTGAGTATCTCTGTATCATTCTGAAACATAGGGGTGTTGATATTCAACACTTGTCTAAGCCCCATAGAGAAGTTCTCGTCATCAACAGATGATAAAGTATAGCTCCAGATAAAATAACACAGCTGCTGCAAATACCAAGAGTGGCAAGCCACGATATCGCAGATCTTATTTGCATAATCCTCCGATATGGATTTGCCAGTCTTTATAAATGAGGAGATAATAAATGGCACCCAATTATCCTTTGTTATTTTATTCATGAAGATTACCTGACCGAAGCGGTAGAATGGACTGTTGGAATTATTAAAGATATTAAGCATCATGTTTCGTTTACTACCGTAAAGACAATAGGATGTGTTTTGCTGTTGCTGCCATACCGAGCGCATTTTCCCTTCCATATCTTTATATTCCGGAATGTTTGCCAATTGTTGGAATTCATCGATACACACTATAATCTTTATACCCTTGTCTTTCGCGAGTATTTCCGGCAGATGCAGTATCGTAAGCTTGTCCTGCTCCTGAGGAACGAACTTCAGGTCGAAGGCTACAAAATCCGTTATTTGGTCGTTCACTACAATCTGCGGAACGACACCGGTCAAAAATCTCTTTGCATCATTAACCCAGCATTCCATCTTCGAGGAAGCACACGCAATTACTCTACTGGCAAATATACGGTAAAACTCTGCCTCGCTTCCGATACAGAATGCATCAATATAGCAAACTCTTATATTCTTGTCTTCTTGTTGCAATTCATCCATAGCTTTCTTAACGAGCGATGATTTGCCCCATCTGCGTGGTGAAACAAGCATCACATTAATATGCGAGGTGAGCAACTGCTTTAACATAGCCCTGTCTTCCACTCTATCAATAAAATTTCGGTCTGTTGCAAGTGTTCCAAATTGAAACGGAGATGTATTTGCTATCATACTTTTATCACATTAAACACACTATTTAGATTATATCCAATTTCTGCAAAGATACAAATAATTACCTCAAGGTAAGTTACCCTAAGGTAATTATTTATGTGAATAAGCATATTTTTTACAACTTTGGATCAAAAACTTGCCTACTTTCATCAGGAAACTTGCCTACCTTCATCATGTAACTTGTCTACTTACTCACAGAAAGTTGCCAACTTTCTGTTTTTCTTTCTCAAATATTTTGCGGCAATAAAATATTACACTAAATTTGCAATGTCCATCCCATTGCTGAAAGCCTGAAAGGGTTGAGGTGGGACAGACATACATATAAATAAAGGCGTAACTGTACGCTTTGGTTTTGACGCAGTAGTCAATCTCAAATCTCACTCCAACACATCATCATTCATCAGGAAGCGGAACAGGCTCATGAAGACATAACCGTTGTCGTCGGTAAATGTGGCGATGTCGTCTCCAAAGATAATTATCTTTCGGAGAGAGTCGTCGACTTTCTTCAGTGACAAATCTCTAAATATTAATCACGAAACTTGCTTTTTAGAATAAAAAGTCTTACTTTTGTCCAATCGGATGGATAAAAACGATATTATTTTATCCAATGCATTGGACAATATCCACATATTTTTTCTGGGAAAAAACTCCAATCCGATATTTACTGCAAATTTACAGTAAATTTCGGATGACCTCTGCCACGTGGTTCCTTTTTACCTTGTCCTTTCCCCTCTTCAGGAAAAGCAACAGACGGATATTGTCGCCAACTTTCAAACTCTTGCGCAACTCGTCGTCCTTTACGTTTACGAGCGAGGCAAAGCCCTCTGCCATTACAATTCCTTCTGGAGTTTCCGGTAGAGGCGACGTGATGCGGTAGCGAAGATAGCCGTCAGTGGGGTTTACGTAGGTTACAACGGCTTGAAAGGTGCCAAAGGCTGTCAATCCCTCATCATGAGGCATAACGTTGATTACAGCGGCGCTTTTAAACTTGTCTTCGACAGGAATTATAGGCGCGAATGTTACAAAGTCGCCCGTCTTAATCATCATCTGCGGTTTCTCAGCCACGAAATGGCGCGACAGGGCATCGTAGATATGATAATGCCCGTGGCTCTCGTCTACTCCTTCTACATATCCTACCATCGTTGGGAAAACCTCCCCTACCCCTTTCTTTGACAACACCACCTCAACAGCACGTTCGTTGCCCTGTTTTGATTTTCTCAGAGAAACATCATACAGTTTTCCCTGTATCTCCCACGGCTTGCAGGGAAAGAGATGACTATCGGCAGCAAGTTCCATACCGTCGGCAGCCACAAGTTTAACGAAATATCGCCTTTTTCCATTAACCTGACTCTCGAACACCTTAACAGCAAACATCGACCGTATTCCATCAGCCACTTCCCCCTGCTCATTCTGATGATGAAGCAGATACGACTGCAGCCGCCTATCCACTTTCTCTTTCAGCGAGAGATACGTTCTGCCGTCCTTTCCCGTCTGCCGCTGCCGGTCTTCATCCCTTAGATTCTTGTCGTATCCCCACAAATCCAGAAACTGCGGAAAGCGGAAATCCGGATACATCTCACTTATCTTCACAGCCATGCCGAGCATGCACGAATGTATCAGCGAGGGCTTTTCTACAGGTATTTTCATATATGCAGCCAATAGCGTACGTACTTGTTCCGAGCCCATC
Organism: Prevotella sp. UBA746; assembly: GCA_002298545.1. Lineage (GTDB taxonomy): Bacteria > Bacteroidota > Bacteroidia > Bacteroidales > Bacteroidaceae > Prevotella. The sequence goes on along the minus strand of DBKQ01000088.1, from coordinate 5,633 downwards.
CCCTTGTAATTTTTCTGAAGATAGCGGAATATGCACCAGGCCGTATCCATAGGGTGAGAAACTGCCGTTTCGAGGGCGGCGAGAAGTTCGTCAAAAGAATCAAAGGACTGACGGTCATTCATAATATATAAGATTTAAGCGTTATTATAGATATTTGCAAATATACACATTTTCCTTACATCTACAAACAACAAGAAACAAAAACATGTTCACTGCAAATGAAAAAAGTTTTTAATATTCCATTAGCATAGCCGTAAAGCCGTTGTAACATGTTCGTAACCCTACGCCCCTACCTTTGCACCCGTAATCAAGATAACAACAGAAGTTTTAAGTTTTTATGAAATCAAGAAAATTATTCGCATCGGCGTTTGTCATGGCCATGACAGCCGTAGCAGCCAGTGCAGCAGAAGTAACGGAGAGTCCGGAAATGGGTAATATCCGCGGACGAATCACAGACACAGACAAGCAGGTGTTGCCTGGTGCCACGGTGATGATCGAGGACTTGCACACGGGAGTGACAAGTGATATCAACGGTTATTACTCCTTGCCCAATCTGAAGCCAGGCACATACAAGATGAAAATCACCTATGTGGGTTACTCACCAAAGACTTACACCATAAAGGTGGGCAAAAAGAGCGTGGAGCAGAACATCACGCTCGATGCGGGGAAAGAACTCAACGAGGTTGTTGTAACCGGTGCTTTCTATGGCCAGCGCAAAGCGATGCAGATGCAGAAGGAGAGTATGGGAGTAACGAACGTGGTTTCTGCCGACCAAGTGGGAAAATTCCCGGATACCAACATCGGCGACGCCCTGAAGAGAATCAACGGCGTGAATGTGCAGTATGACCAGGGGGAGGCACGATTCGGACAGGTTCGCGGCACTTCTGCCGACCTCACTTCCGTTACGGTGAACGGCAACAGAATGCCGTCTGCCGAAGGCGACACACGAAACGTGCAGCTCGACCTAATCCCTTCTGACATGATACAGACTATCGAACTGAACAAGGTGGTTACATCCGACATGGACGGTGATGCCATTGGCGGAGAGATAAACCTCGTAACGAAGAACACGCCAAGCCATAGGGTGCTCAACTTCAATGTGGGGTCAGGGTTCTCGTGGATAAGCCAGAAACCGGAGTGGGACCTCGGTGCAACATGGGGCCAACGGTTTTTCAACGACAAGTTGGGAGTGATGGCTGCCGCCTCTTATCAGTATATGCCTGGAGGATCGGACAATACGGAATTTGAATACGAGGAGAATGACAAGAAAGAACTGGAACTGAAGGAGGCCCAGGTCAGACAATATTATGTAACCCGCGAACGACAGAGCTACTCGCTCGCTCTCGACTATATTTTCAACCCACAACACAAAATATCATTCAAAGGTATATACAACCGCCGCAGCGACTGGGAGAACCGCTATCGCATTTCATACAAGAAACTGAACAGCAAAGCCTCTAAGCAGTCGGTCGTGCTGCAAACCAAAGCCGGCTCCGACGACAACAAGGATGCCCGACTGGAACTGCAGCAGACAATGGACTTCACTCTCAACGGCGAACACTATTTCGGAAATCTGAAAGTGGACTGGGCTGGCAGCTATTCGCGTGCCACTGAGGAAAGACCTAACGAACGCTACGCCGCATACTCTCTGAAGGGTATAGACCTTGGAAGCGACTTTGCAGAAGTGGGCGGAAAACAGCCTTATTACACGAAGCAGTTGCCTGCACTCGACGACAAGAACTGGAAGCTGAGCGAACTAAACAACGCCAACCAGGATATCGTGGAGAATGAATGGAAGGGAAGACTGAATTTCACACTGCCAATCACGACCGGGCTATATGGAAACACACTGAAATTCGGAGCTAAACTAACCGCCAAAGACAAGAAACGCACGAAGTCGTATTTCGACTACGACCCCGAAGAAGTGCTTGGCAGCAACTGGCGCGACAACACATCGCTGCAGATCCGCAACGGATTCATGCCGGGAAGCCAATATCCCGAACACTCGCCGTTTATCACCAAGCATACACTCGGCGACATAGACTTCTCTAAATACAAAGGAGAGGAAAACTATGAGGAAGAGGCTGGCAACTATAAGATTAATGAGCGTATCACAGCCGGCTATCTGCGCTTCGACCAAAAAATAGGTAAAAAGCTCTCGGCAACAGTTGGTCTGCGCCTTGAGCGCACCGACCTGAAGACGAGCGGATACAACGTGAACGTGCCTGAGGAAGGCGACGCCACAATGACTCCTACGGGCGAATATAAAAGCCACTATACAGACTTGCTGCCAAGTTTGTTGCTGAAATACAAGTATACGAAGGACGGCAGCGTGAGAGCATCGGTAACAAAAACCATCTCTCGTCCGAAGTACTCTGCCCTCATCGCCAACAAGACATTCAACACTGCCGATCTCGAGGCTACCATCGGCGACCCGAACACCAAACCGGCCAAGGCAATAAACGTAGACCTCTCCGTTGACCACTTCTTCAAAAACGTGGGACTGGTGAGTCTCGGCCTCTTCTACAAAGACATCAAAAACGTGAATGTTGAGTGGGCATCCAACAAATATCTCGGCAAAGACCTCGGACTTGAGGGGAAATATGCCAACGAAGCCTTCGAGGTTACTCAAAACATCAATGCCTATGATGCAAGCGTGTTCGGAGTGGAAGCGGCCTACCAGCGCGATTTCGGCTTTATTTCCCCATCGCTTAAATGTATCGGTTTCTACGGCAACTACACTTATACCCACAGCAAAACGCGTAACTTCAACGAGCGTCTGGGCATAGAAAGCGGCGACGACGTGAAAGTAGCCGGTTCGCCGGAACACACGGCAAATGCCTCGCTCTTCTTCGAGAAATTCGGATTGAGCCTGCGCCTGTCATACAACTTTGCCTCTTCGTTTATCGATCAGATGAGCACGAGCCGTGCCCTCGACCGCTATTACGACAGCGTGAACTATCTTGACCTCAACGCAAGCTATACATGGGGCAAGAAAACGAAGTTCACGGTATATGCCAACGCCAACAACCTGCTCAATCAGCCACTTCGCTACTATCAGGGTACGAAAGACCGCACGATGCAAGTGGAATACTACGGCGTGAAGGTAAATGCAGGAATTAAAGTGAATCTGTAATACTGTAAATGTCGTTGCCCTTAGGCTTATGAAAGTCTTGTGGCAACAACAACTAGAAAAGGAAACAATAATAAAACAAGGAAAAAAAATGAACAGACTATTCAAGAACATTGCCGTTGCAGCAATTGCCGTAACCGCTGCCATAATGACAGCAAAAGCCCAGACTCCGGCAGAATGGGAGAAACTGAAAGGCGAGATAAACATGTATATGGCAAACGACATTGGTCGCAACGGATACTACGACCAGAAGCCCATCGCCGAACTGATGGGAACAATGGCAGAAACCATCGGACCGGAATGTGTAGTCGCAGCCGGAGACATCCACCACTTCAACGGCGTGGCTTCGGTAAGCGACCCGCTGTGGACAACCAACTACGAACTCATTTACTCCCATCCGGAGCTGATGCTCGACTGGTTTCCCGTCTGCGGCAACCACGAATACCGCGGCAACACTCAGGCTGTGCTCGACTACTCAAAGGTGAGCCGCCGCTGGATGATACCGGCAAAATACTACACCAAGGTATTCTCACACAAAGGCACGACCTTGCGCATAGTATGGCTCGACACCACGCCGCTAATCGACAAATACCGGAACAATCCGGCTGTATATCCCGATGCCTGCAAGGAAGACATGCAGAAGCAGCTCTCATGGCTCGACGAAACGCTGCGTCAGGCAAAGGAAGACTGGATTATCGTAGTGGGCCATCATCCGATCTATGCCGAGACGAGCAAGAGCGAAGATGAGCGCACCGATATGCAGAAACGCGTAATGCCAATCCTGCACAAATACAAAAACGTGGCTATCTATGCCTGTGGACACATCCACAACTTCCAGCACATAAAGATGAAAGGCGACCCTATCGACTATGTGGTGAATTCCGCCGGAGCCCTGAGCCGCAAGGTGAAGCCAATAGAAGGCACACTGTTCTGTTCTCCCGAAACGGGTTTCTCGATTATCGCAGCCTCGAAAAAAAGACTCTGCATGTATATGATAGACAAGACCGGAAAGGTGCTCCACACGGTGGAGAAGACTAAATAAGGAAGACAACGTTCGTGCCGGACATATAAGAAAATCCCTCAAGGCAATGCTGCCTCGAGGGATTTTTACTTTTTATTCCGTGATTATGAGTTTATTTCGTAGTGATAAGCATCACTCCCTGCTTGCCTTCGGCATTGTATTTCTTTATCGTCTCGGCATCTTTCTTCACGTCAATCTTCTCTATGTCGTCAGGTTTTATCCCATTGAGATTCTCAGTTACCTTACCGTTTAATACAACCACAAAGTCTTTGTTTGAGAACATCTCCGTTTTCTGCGACACAATCTTGCCCTTCGGCATCTTGTCGGCATTGCCGCTCAAGTCGATAGTCTTGACAGACTTTATCTTCTTGCCGTTATCTTTCATGTCTATCGTTCTGACAGACTTTACAGTCTTGCCTGCGCTCTCTGTGCTGAAAGTTATCGGAATGGTGTATTTCACGTCTACCGCCTTGCCGTTCCTCGTGCCGGGAATCCATTTCGGCATACCGTTGATTACTCGCAGCGCCTCCTTGTCGAATGCTTCGCCCTGGCTCTTTTCTATCTTGGCATCGGTAATGCTACCGTCTTTAGTAACAGTGAATGTGGTAACGACACGAGCCTTGACATCCTTCTGCCCCTCAGACTTAGGGAATTTTATGTTCTTTGCAAGATATTCAAACAAAGCCGAATGCCCACCGGGGAACTCAGGGAATGTTTCCTGCACACATTCTATGAACTTGCCTTTAACCGACTTTGCATCCACATTTGCCGTGTCTTGCAGAACAGCAGCCGTAGAAACAGTTTCAGCCTTATCCACATTCATTGCAGGGGCTTTGTCTGCAATCTTTTCAATAGTATTAACGACAGAGCTCTCGCTTGTCGATACCAGCGCCTCACTCTCCTGCTCCACTCTCTCGCTCAAATTCTCCACTCTCTCGCTTGCGAACGCAGCAACGGCAACGGCAGCAAGCGGAAGTACAAAGGCAATCTTAGCCTTCTGCATCGGATTTGTTCTTTTGATTTTCATCATGGTTATTCGTTTTTTTAGTGAATTATGATTTAGATTGTTAGCCATCGAGAACAGTCGCTCGCCGACGGCTTTCCTTATTAACAACATCTGATAACGGGTGGCATCTACTCCCGACAGCAACACTGCCTCGTCTGCCTCATACTCATGCACGGTCTGCAACTCTCTCTTCAGCAACCATGCTGCAGGGTTGAACCACTGAAACACAATAATGATATTGCAGAAAGCCACATCCACAGAGTGTCTGCGCCGTATATGCGCCATCTCGTGAAGCACAATCTCCCGCCGGTTCTCCATCCAGTCCTTTTCGCTCATCACGATGCAGCGGAACCAACTGAACGGTGATATGTCGCCTTGCAAGGTATAAATTCTTACTCCCCCATTGCTTTCCACGCATTTGGCATGGCGAATCAACCGGAAGAGACTGCATACAGACAATACCGTTCTGCCAA
>DBKQ01000055.1 GCA_002298545.1 Prevotella sp. UBA746 | reverse complement strand
ATATGTGGCTAAGTGCCTACGCCTTCAAGAAAGACAAGGGACGCAATGCTATAGCTGTTTAGTTTAAAAGAAAAAATTGGTTTTTAACATTAAATATTAATTTATGAAACTATTTAGATTAAAAAAAAATGTTTTAGTGGCTTTTCTTATGGTTATTAGTCTAGGTGCCGGTGCCAAAGAAAAGAATGAGGTGTCAGAGAAGAAAGCTGCCGCATGGGTGGCAAGTGGAGAATGGAAAAACGGGTTTGATGCAATGCCCGACGAAACTGTGAACTTGCAGGAGTTCTATTCGCAGTATCACAAGAATAAGGCGGAATGGGACAAGGCTTTTAAATGGCTTGCAGAGACAGACCTTCTGTCTATCCCTAAGGGTAAGGTGATGATACCTGGCACCAATATCCGTGCTTCTATAGAAGACGGATATAATGAGCCGCTCGAGAAACGCAGGTCGGAGTCTCACCGCAAGAAAATTGACTTTATGTATGTGGTGAAGGGAACAGAGGGCTTTTATCTGCTCGACCACGAGTCGTCTACTCCAAACTGTGAATATAGTGATGAGAATGACGTGATACGCTACGACTTCGACATGCACAAGTCGCATTACTTCTTCTCTACACCAAAGCGATTCGTTATCTGCTTCCCGTCAGACTGGCATGTGGCAAAGGTACAGACACCTATTGCTGACCANNTCGCTTAGGGTTATTGTGTTGAAAATAGACTATAAAGAATAACAAAACTCAAAATACTATGATACAGAGACTTATTGATTTCCTCAATGCCTCGCCGGTGAACTTCCTCGCTGTGAAGACACTGAAAGAGAGACTCGATGCCGCAGGTTTCAGAGAGATTAAAGCTACTGAAAGAATTGGAAAGATAGAACCTGGCGACCAGATATACTTCACCAAGAACGACTCCTCGCTCTATGCCTTCCGCATCGGAGAGGAGATGCTTGACGATATGGGCTTCCACCTGATTTGCGCACATTGCGACTCGCCAACGTTCCGCATCAAGCCGAATGCAGAGATGCTTTGTGAAGGCGGCATCGTGAAGTTGAATACCGAGGTGTATGGCGGTCCGATAATGAGCACATGGTTCGACCGTCCGCTGAGTCTTGCCGGAAGGGTGATAATTAAAGGCGACCATCCTTTGTGTCCGGAAACCCGTCTGCTGCATATCAAACGCCCGTTGCTGCAGATAAGCAACCTTGCCATCCACTTCAACCGTCAGGTAAACGATGGTGTGCGTTTGAGCAAACAGAAGGATATGCTGCCGATATTAGGCATAGTAACCAATCAGCTTGAAAGCGGAAATATGCTGATGAATGTAATATCCGAAGAACTTAGAGTGGAGAAAGAGGATATTCTTGATTTCGACCTTTATCTGTATGACTACACTCCGGCTTGCACCTTTGGCGTGCATAATGAGTTTATTTCCAGTGGCAGGCTCGACGACCTCAGTATGGTGCATGCCGGACTGGAGGCATTGCTTTCGGCTGACGGCTCTAAAGGTGTATCTTGCAGACCATCTGCACCGTTTGCCACCCAAGTTCTCGCTATCTTCGACAACGAGGAGACTGGCAGTCAGACAAAGCAGGGAGCAGGCAGTCCGTTCCTCAGCACCTTGTTGCAACGCATCGTCTTTGCTCAAGGCGGAACGATGGAAGATTATTTCCGCTCCGTTGAGAAATCGTTTATGATATCCGCCGACAATGCCCATGCCTGGCATCCAAACTATTCGGAGAAGTACGACCCTACAAACCACCCGGTGCTTGGCGGTGGACCTGTGATAAAATTTAATGCCGCACAGAAGTATGCCAGCGATGCCGTATCTGCTGCCGTCTTTTCCGAAATATGCAATCAAGCAGGAGTGCCGTGCCAGCGTTTCGTTAACCATAGCGATGTGGCAGGCGGCAGCACACTCGGCAATATTCTCGCTTCATCATTACCTCTGCGTGGTGTGGATATGGGAAATCCGGTGCTTGCCATGCATTCGGCAAGAGAGACGGCATCTGTTGCCGACCATGAATATTGCATCAAGGCATTTACTGAGTTCTATGGAATGTAATACAGAGTTCTATGGAATGTAATACTGAGCTTTCTATAAAATGTAATTGTCTGTAGAGACAAGCATTCTATTCTATGCAAATAGGGACAACACGAGTCAAGGTCTTCTTGGTTTAGCTCTTGTTGTCCCTATTGTATTTATATATTTTGTTTTGTGCAAAAGAAGTACACAAAAATGGTGCAACGCATCCACTGCGCCACACCACCTCGCCTTTATAAGCTAATGAAAAGTGTATTTATGTTTCTTTTATAAAATATTGCCTTTATTTTGTTTCAATAAATCAGTAAAAATATGTTTTCGCTTGCAAATCTAAATATATTTGCCGATATTTCCAAATAAAAGCGGTAAAAAGTTGTATAAATACATCAAATTGTAATGTTTTTTATTATTTATACTGTTTATTTGCGTTTTTAAGCGTGCTATCTATGTGCAAGTGTCAATATATATAAGTAATAACAGAGCTTGCAAGCTTTTTGGTACATTCCTTACAAAAACAGAAAACTTGAAAAATAATTTTGTCGAACACCCGATTTGCATTATCTTTGCAAAAGTTATTCGAATACATTATAATATGTCGTGTATTATTAATATTGAAACGAGCACAAACGTGTGCTCTCTTACTGTGAGTCAGGACGGTGCCGATATCTTCACACGTGAAGACCATACCGGTCCTAATCATGCCGTAAAACTTGGAGAATTTGTCGATGAAGGACTGTCCTTCGCCGATAGTCATGCTATTCCTGTAGATGCCGTAGCCGTGAGTTGCGGACCGGGTTCTTATACCGGACTGCGTATTGGTGTTTCGATGGCTAAGGGAATTTGCTATGGTAGAGGACTGAAACTCATTGCCGTGCCTACGCTCGAATTGCTTGCCGTTCCGGTGCTGCTTCATCATGAGATTGAAGAGAATGCGCTGCTGTGTCCAATGATTGACGCAAGGCGAATGGAGGTTTATTCGGCTATTTACGACCGCAAATTGAATGGAGTGAGAAAAGTGCAGGCAGACGTTGTGGATGCCGAAACATATAAAGAGTATCTTGATAAAGGACCGGTGTATTTCTTCGGAAATGGGGCAAAAAAGTGTATGGAGGAGATAAACCATCCGAATGCCCATCTGATAGAAGACATCGAACCGCTGTCGAAATTCATGTACCCGCTTGCAGAGAAGAGAATCGCTCAGGAGAAGTACGAGGACGTTGCATATTTCGTGCCGTTCTACCTGAAAGATTTCGTTGCGAAAACACCACGCAAATTGTTGTAGGCAAGTGGATAATTAAGAAAACAAGAATATGAACATACAAGGACTGGATTACAATACCTCAAGGGAACAGCTCATCCTGCCGGAGTACGGCAGGGAGATACAGAAGATGGTCGACTATGCTGTCGCTCTGCCTACAAAGGAGGAGAGACAACACTGTGCAGAGACGATAGTTGCCGTTATGGACCGTATGCTGCCCCATAACAGGGCAAGTATCGACTACAAGCGCAAGCTGTGGGATCATCTTGCTATCATGAGCGGCTTCAAGCTTGATATCGACTATCCGTATGATGTCAGCAGCGCAACGAAGATTTCGTCTAAACCGGAGCCCATGAAGTATCCAATGAACAGAATACCTGTTAGGCATTACGGTAATATGCTTTTTGAACTCTTCAACAAGCTAAAGAATATGGAACCAGGAGCGGAGCGCGACGATCTGGCACGACTTGCTGCCGAGCAGATGAAGAGAGATCTCGCACAATGGAGTCATGGAGCATGCAGCGACGAGAAAGTAGTGTCTGATTTGGCACGCTTTACCGACGGAGTGATTCAGCTTGATGTTCGTGAACTCCAGAATATGAGGTTTACTATGCCGGCAAGAAAAAATACTGTCGACAAAAAGAAAATAAAAAGAAGACAAACACGCTAACCAGTATCCGATATGGAATCTTTTATCATTGAAGGCGGTCATGCGCTAAGCGGTACTATTACTCCGCAGGGTGCCAAAAACGAAGCCCTCGAAGTTATATGTGCCACGCTCCTCACGGATAAGGAGGTGAGGATAAAGAATATTCCGGACATTCTGGATGTTAATAACCTCATTCTGCTCTTGAAAGATATAGGAGTGAGGGTGGAACGTATAAACAAAAACGAGTATGTGTTCTGTGCCGAGAATGTCAACCTTGATTATCTCGACAGTAATGAATTCGTGAAGAAATGCGCTTCGCTTCGGGGGAGTGTGCTTATGATTGGACCGTTGCTTGCTCGTTTCGGCAAGGCTGTAGTGGCAAAGCCGGGAGGCGACAAGATTGGTCGTCGTCGTCTTGACACCCATTTCCTTGGCTTCAAGAAACTCGGAGCGAAATTTGTTCATAGTGAAGGGGCTAACACTTTCGAGATAAAAGCCAGCAAGTTGAAGGGAGCTTATATGTTGCTTGATGAGGCTTCGGTTACCGGAACTGCAAATGTCATTATGGCTTCTGTGCTGGCAAAAGGAACGACAACGATATATAATGCAGCCTGTGAACCGTATATTCAGCAATTGTGTAAAATGCTGAATGCCATGGGAGCGAAAATCACGGGTATAGCCTCAAATCTTCTTAATATCGAAGGTGTTAAGGAACTTCATGGGGCGGAGCATACAATACTTCCGGATATGATTGAAGTTGGGTCCTTTATTGGAATGGCTGCAATGGTAGGCAATGGATTGCGCATCAAAAACGTTTCAGTGGAGAATCTTGGTATTATTCCGGATGCTTTCAGAAGACTTGGAGTGAAAATACTCGTAGAGGGCGATGATCTTTACGTGCCGCATATGCCGCATTATCAGGTTGAGTCGTTTATCGACGGCTCAATAATGACGCTTGCCGATGCTCCATGGCCAGGACTTACTCCAGACTTGCTTTCCGTATTGCTCGTCGTAGCAACACAGGCAAGGGGAAGCGTGCTTATACATCAGAAGATGTTTGAGAGCAGACTGTTCTTTGTCGACAAACTTATCGACATGGGTGCACAGATTATACTTTGCGACCCGCATCGTGCAGTTGTCGTAGGCCATGACCATAAGGTGAGATTGCGTGCCGGCAGAATGACAAGTCCGGATATACGTGCCGGAATAGCTCTGCTGATTGCCGCACTGAGTGCCAATGGAACCTCTCGGATTGACAATATCGCCCAGATAGACCGTGGATATGAGGACATCGAGGCAAGGCTTAATGCTCTTGGTGCAAACATTAAACGAGTGAAGAATTAATGATACGACAGGAAGAAGTATATAAAATAGGTAAAATAGGCAAGCCACATGGAGTGAAGGGAGAGTTGACTCTCTTCTTTGATGATGATGTGTTCGACCGTGTAGAGGCAGAGTATCTTGTACTTTGTGTCGATGGAATACTCGTGCCGTTTTATATGGACGACTGGAGGTTTAAAACCGGAGAAACAGCACTTGTCAAGTTTACCGACATAGATACGAAGGAAGCCGCTTCAGAACTTACCGGTTGCGAAGTGTTCTTCCCCAAACATCTCTCTGACAGAGAAGAGGATGACCTTACATGGGATGAGATAAAAGGCTTTGAGGTCGTGGATGCAAATCGTGGCAATATTGGTAATGTGGTGAGCATAGACGAGAGCACGGTGAATGTGATTATGGAAGTTGAAACGGCAAAGGGCAACATTATACTCGTTCCCGCTAATGAAAACTTAATCAAGGAGGTTGATCCGGAGAACCGGCGCATTGTTGTCGATTTGCCCGACGGATTGGTGGACTTGAATGACATAGACTGATATTATGAAAAAGCAAATAGCAATTCTCGGCTCTACGGGGTCGATTGGTACACAGGCACTTGATGTTATAGAGCGACATTCTGACTTATATGAAGTTTATTGCCTTACGGCAAACAACAGGGTCAAGGAACTTGCAGAACAAGCTCGTAAGTTTAAGCCGGCGGCTGTTGTTATAGCCAACGAGGAGCATTTTCTGGAATTGAAGGAATTGCTTTCCGATTGTCCCGACATTAATGTGTATGCCGGTACACAGGCACTTGACGATATAGTAACAGCCGGTCCGATAGATATGGTACTTACGGCAATGGTAGGTTTTGCAGGATTAAGTCCTACGATACACGCCATCAAGGCTCACAAGAAAATATGTCTTGCCAACAAGGAGACGCTTGTCGTTGCCGGAGAATTGATATGCAGATTGGCAGCAGAGAACCATGCTCCGATATTGCCCGTAGACAGTGAGCATTCGG
>DBKQ01000052.1:70255-122076 GCA_002298545.1 Prevotella sp. UBA746 | reverse complement strand
GTAGGAGTATTCATCCAAATATCAACGCCAGAAACCAAGCGACGAGCCAATGTCATATCGTAATCCTCCAAGAAGATAATCTTGCCGAGGAACTCAGGACGCTGGCTAATTTCGTAAATCTTCTTGATAAGTCCTTGACCGGCACCGTCGGCAGGGTGAGCCTTACCAGAGAATAGGAACTGGACAGGATGTTCAGGGTCGTTGACAATCTTAGAAAGGCGGTCGAGGTCAGTGAACAACAGGTGAGCGCGCTTATAGGTAGCGAAGCGGCGGCAGAAACCAATCATAAGAGCGTTAGGGTTAATCTTCTCGAGCAGAGAGACAACACGTGAAGGGTCGCCCTGGTTCTTGAGCCAAGTCTCGCGGAACTTAGTGCGGATATAGTCGGTAAGTTTCTTCTTCAAAGCCATACGAGTGCTCCAGATAACATCATCTGGAACATTGTAGATAGCCTGCCAAATCTTCTCGTTGCTCTGGTCGCCCATAAATGTCTCGTCGAAATACTGGGCATAGAGCTTGCGCCATTCTGTAGCAGCCCATGTTGGGAAATGAACACCGTTAGTAACATATCCAACGTGGTTCTCCTCAGGATAGTATCCGTTCCAGATGCTGTTGAACATCTTCTGGCTGACCCATCCGTGAAGCTTACTTACACCGTTAACCTCCTGACAAGTGTTGCAAGCGAAAACAGACATACAGAAACGTTCGTTGTGGTCATCTGGATTGTTGCGTCCCATACCGATGAACTCGTCCCAAGTAATGCCGAGAATCTGTGGGTAGCCTCCCATGTATTTTCCGAAGAGAGCCTCGTCGAAGTAGTCGTGACCAGCCGGAACAGGAGTATGTACGGTGTAGAGAGAAGAAGCTCTTACCAGTTCCATAGCTTGGTTGAAAGTCAATCCCTCTTTTACGTAATCGCAAAGACGCTGCAAATTGCAGAGAGCGGCATGACCCTCGTTGCAGTGGTAGATATCCTTCTTGATACCCAGTTTCTTGAGCATCAAGATACCGCCCATGCCGAGCATAATCTCCTGTTTCAGTCGGTTCTCCCAATCACCGCCATACAGAGAGTGGGTGATAGGACGGTCGAACTCAGAATTCAGTTCATTGTCAGTATCAAGCAGATAGAGCGGAATACGTCCCACGTTAACTCTCCAAACATAGGCATGAACATTATAGTTCATGTAAGGAACGTCGATAACAAGCGGTTCACCGTTCTCGTCCAACTGTCTTTCGATAGGCAGCGAGTTAAAGTTCTGTGCATCGTAGTTGGCAATCTGCTGTCCGTCCATGCTCAGTGACTGCTTGAAATATCCATATCTGTAGAGGAATCCAACGCCACACATGTTCACGTTGCTGTCGGAAGCCTCCTTCATATAGTCGCCGGCAAGCATGCCGAGACCACCAGAGTAGATCTTCAGAACTTGGTTGATACCGAATTCCATGCAGAAGTAAGCAACAGAAGGACGGTTTTTGTCAGGTTCTACATCCATATAATTGCGGAAAAGAGTATACACATCCTTTACGCGTTTCATGATAGTCTTGTCTTTAACTATCTCTTCCTTACGCTCGTAGCTGAGCTGGTCGAGCAGCAGTACAGGGTTGTGTCCCACTTCTTCGTACAAGTCTTCGTCAAGACTTCTCCAAAGGTCGCGAGCCTCGTAGTTCCATGCCCACCACATGTTGTGAGCCAACTCGTCCAAGCATTTAAGCTGCTCAGGCAATTTGGATTTTACTGTCACCTCTTTCCATGCGGGAGCGTTGACATGATCTGCTTTGATTTTCATTGTTTTCTATTATTTTGGTTTATAATTAATTTTTTAATTTGGGGTTCTTGGAGAACGCGTATAACTGTGAGTCCAGGGAGAATCTATTTCATGCTCATTCTCTCCGCCGCCTTTTTCAGAGCGAAGTCGTAAGCGTCATAATAGTATTTTATGAACTCACTCCATAGAGCCTTTTTCGACAAGTTGAAAGCATTCGTGCGTGCGTTCTTAATCTGCTTGTCGTTGAAAGTTGAGAATTTAGCTACAGTATCCTTAATGGAATCAGCGACCTCGGAATAGTTATAGTCGGTGCGGTGAACGACTTTAACGCCCTCCTCAATTTCGCAGTAGTGTCCCTTTACGCTGTTAGCCCAGAGTCCGAAGCCTGCGAGGTCAGTTGTGATGCACGGAACCTTAAAAGCCACTGCCTCCAGAGGGGTATATCCCCATGGCTCATAATAAGAAGGATAGATGCACAAGTCGTTGCCGAGAATGATGTCGTAATAGCTAATGTTAAAGATTCCGTCGTTACCATTGAGGTAGCAAGGCAAGAAAATAAGTTTCACTTTGTCCTCATGTCTGTTCTGCATGTCGAGATATTTAAGCATACTCAGCACATTGTCGTGACTCATGTTGTGCAGCCAGTGAGTAATCATCGGAATATCGAGCGGAGTGTCGTATTTCTTTCCAGATTTCAGTCTGTCAATCAAGTCCTTTCGCGGTTCGCCACACCATCCTGGCACTTCAATAAAAGCAAGAACATTCTTCTTCAGGTCCTTATCCCTTAGGAGTCTGTTCATAGCCTCGATATAGACATCCACTCCCTTGTTACGGAACTCATATCGTCCGCTTGTAGAAACGATAAGAGTGTCGTCGCCGAGTTCAGTACCGAGCAAGGCGTTAGCCACATCAAGAGCTTTTTTCCTTGCAGCTTTCCTCTTCCTGGTGAAAGTTGCTCCTTTAGGGATAAAGTCATCTTCAAAGCCGTTAGGCAGTACGACATCCACAGGCTTGTCGAGCAGTTCCTTACATTCATTGGCGGTAATCTCGCTCACGGTAGTGAAGCAATCCACATTATGGGCCGTCTGTTTCTCGATAGAATGTTTGCTTTGCATATTCAGCTCTTCAGCCATTTGGTCACCATTGTAAGCAAAGAGATAGTCGTATAGCGGTTTGTTGTTTCCGGCGATACTTCTTCCGATACTTGTGGCATGGGTGGTGAATATTGTTGCAATCTGCGGTATATACCTTTTTATATATAATAGTCCAAGTCCGGTCATCCATTCGTTGCCATGGTAGATAACCTTTTTGTCTTTGCCTTCGAGATAAAAATTATAGAAACTCTCCACAACCTTTGCTGCAGCGTATGAGAACATAGATGCCTCGTCGTAGTCGCCGTAGGCATGAAGGCTGTCAACTTTGAAATCTTGCCATAGTTTAGTGTATATTTCGTTTTTTATGGCATAATACTGTTCGAAGTCAACGAGGATAGCGATAGGTTTTCCTGGAATATTCCATCTTCCTATCTTTATTTTCAAACCGTTTTCAGAGGCAATTTCTTTCCATTCGCTGAAGATAGTCGGGTCTTCAGTGAAATATATACATTCTTTATCGTGCCAGCAATCCGGTCCGATAAAGATTATTCTGTCGTTCATTGCTTCCTGCAAAGTATTTGCTCTAGTAGACAGGACTGCGTAAATTCCTCCCACTTTATTACAAACTTCCCAACTGGACTCAAAAATGTAGTCCGGTAAATTCTTGTTTTTGTTCATGCTAACGTTTTAAGTACGCATGCAAAGATAATAGGAAAATGTCAAAAAAACAATTTTAATTTATTATATTTACATTAAATCGTGTTATTCTTGACGTGAAAACGTTTGTATGTTGAAAGTTCTTCTTATGGAATTCTGATTTAGATGAAATATACAAGACGAAATGCATTCTTAATGTTCCGCTTTCCGATGTCTAAAGTCGGACGCTTTAAATATTACCTTCATTTCAGCTGAGAATAAAAACAGATGAATTAATTAGGTGAAATAGCGGACAAAACGAGCTTTGAAGTTTAAAAATAAAAAAAATATATAGATTTTGTAATGTAGAGTTTGAAAATAAAGAATAAACTATTATCTTTGCATGAGAAAAACAGCATCTCATGAAAAGAAATAAAAATTAATTTATTCTTCTCTTGCTTATGCTGTTTTTGATAAATAACAAAATAAAGGAATGGAAGCTTTCTTCAGAACACATAACTATCTAATAGAACATACGGATGCTCCAGTTCGTCGTCGTTTGATGGACGAAATAAATTGGAGTGACCGCATGATAGGTATAAAAGGGTCTCGTGGCGTTGGTAAAACTACATTCCTATTGCAGTATGCAAAAGAGCATGCAGACTCCAGTAATCGTAGGTGCCTGTATGTTAACATGAACAATTTCTATTTCCAGGTACACGGAATATCAGACTTCGCTGGAGAATTTTATAGAAATGGTGGGCGTACTCTCTTGATAGACCAGGTTTTTAAGGAGCCGAATTGGGCTTATGAGCTAAGGCGTTGTTATGATTTGTATCCAAATCTGAAAATCGTCTTTACGGGAAGTAGCGTAATGCGTCTAAAAGATGGAAATACAGAGCTTAACGGTATCGTGAAAAGCTATAATCTGAGAGGCTTTTCATTTCGTGAGTTTTTAAATCTGCAGACGGGAAATAACTTCGAGGCTTATAGTCTTGACGATATATTGGAAAACCATGAGACAATAGTAAGGCATATACTCCCGTATGTGTCGCCGCTAAAATATTTTAAGGATTATCTGCATCATGGCTTCTATCCCTTTTTTAGAGAGCACCGTAATTATTCGGAAAATCTGCTAAAGACGATGAATATGATGACAGAAGTTGACATCTTGTTTATCAAGCAGATAGAACTGAAATATTTGGCAAAGATAAAGAAACTATTTTATTTACTTGCTGTAAACGGTACGAAGGCTCCAAATATAAGTCAGTTGGCAAACGACATAGAAACAAGCCGTGCAACCGTTATGAACTACATAAAATATTTGGCGGATGCCAGATTGATAAATATAGTTTATCCAGTAGGGCAGAGCTTTCCGAAAAAACCGCCAATGGTTACAGTACACAACCCGAATCTGATGTATGCAATATATCCGATAAATGTAGAAACGCAAAGCGTAATGGAAAACTTTTTCCTAAATTCGCTATGGAAAGACCATAAGGTAAATTCGGGCAAAAAGACAGGAACCTATATCGTGGATGAGAAAATACCGTTTCGCGTTTGTGACGCAACAAAGCAAATCCGCTTAAAAGCTAATGATGAAACAATAATGGCAAGGTATAATACAGAAATAGGTCATGGTAAAATGATACCTTTGTGGTTATTGGGTTTCCTATATTAATAATGTACGTACCTTAATTATATATATAAGTCGTAAAGAAAACATTTGATACATTAACATTAATATTTTATTAAAATGGCAAAAGAAAAAAAGTTTATCACTTGTGATGGTAACGAGGCTGCCGCTCACGTGAGCTATATGTTCTCTGAGGTAGCTGCCATTTATCCTATCACACCGTCATCTCCAATGGCGGAGCACGTAGACGAGTGGGCTGCAAGAGGTCGTAAGAACATCTGGGGCCAGACAGTCAGCGTACAGGAAATGCAGTCTGAGGGCGGTGCAGCAGGTGCTGTTCACGGTTCACTTCAGGCAGGTGCTCTCACAACAACATTCACTGCTTCACAGGGTCTGTTGCTGATGATTCCTAACATGTATAAGATCGCAGGTGAGATGCTTCCATGTGTATTCAACGTTTCAGCGCGTACACTGGCTTCACATTCACTTTGTATCTTCGGTGACCATCAGGACGTTATGGCTTGCCGTCAGACAGGTTTCGCAATGTTCTGTTCAGGTTCAGTACAGGAGGTTATGGACCTTTCAGCAGTTCCACACCTTGCAACACTGAAGACAGACATTCCATTCATCAACTTCTTCGACGGTTTCCGTACATCTCATGAGTATCATAAGATTGAGGAACTTGACCAGAATGAGGTTGCTAAGTTGGTTGATCCAGCAGACATCAAGCGCTTCCGCGATCGTGCTCTTACACCAGAGCGCCCTGTAACACGTGGTACTGCTGAGAACCCAGAGACATTCTTCACACACCGTGAGGCTTGCAACGCCGCTTATGACAAGATTCCAGAGGTAGTAGAGCACTACATGCAGGAACTTGGCAAGATTACAGGTCGTGAGCACCACCTCTTCGATTACTACGGAGCAGCTGATGCAGAGCGCGTAATCATCCTGATGGGTTCAGCAACAGAGGCTGCTCGTGAGGCAATCGACTACTTGACAGCTAAGGGTGAGAAGGTCGGTATGGTTAGCGTACACCTGTATCGTCCGTTCAGCGTTAAGCACTTGCTCGCAGCCGTTCCACAGTCTTGCAAGAAGATTGCTGTTCTTGACCGTACAAAGGAGCCAGGAGCAGAAGGCGAGCCATTGTATCTTGACGTTAAGAGCGCATTCTATGATGTTGAAAACAAGCCAGTTATCGTTGGCGGTCGTTACGGACTCGGTTCAAGCGACACAACACCAGCCAAGATTATCTCTGTATTCAACAACCTTGCACTTGACGAGCCAAAGAACCACTTCACAGTTGGTATCGTAGACGATGTAACATTCACTTCTCTTCCTGAGGTTGAGGAAATCCCAATGGGTGGCGAAGGTATGTTCGAGGCTAAGTTCTATGGACTTGGTGCCGACGGTACTGTAGGTGCAAACAAGAACTCTGTAAAGATTATCGGTGACAACACCAACAAGTATTGCCAGGCATACTTCTCATACGACTCAAAGAAGTCAGGAGGTTTCACTTGCTCACACTTGCGTTTCGGTGACCACGAGATTCACTCAACATACTTGGTAAACACTCCAAACTTCGTGGCTTGCCACGTACAGGCTTACCTCCACATGTATGATGTAACACGCGGTCTGCAGAAGAACGGTACATTCCTTCTGAATACTATCTTCGACGGACAGGAGCTTGTTGACTTCATGCCTAACAAGGTAAAGCGTTACTTCGCTCAGAACAACATCACTGTTTACACAATCAACGCAACAAAGATTGCACAGGAGATTGGACTTGGTAACCGTACCAACACAATTCTTCAGAGTGCATTCTTCCGTATCACTGGCGTCATCCCAGTAGACCTCGCCGTAGAGCAGATGAAGAAGTTCATCGTTAAGTCTTATGGCAAGAAGGGTGAGGATGTCGTTAATCTGAACTACAAGGCTGTAGATCGTGGTAACGAGTACAAGCAGCTCACTGTAGACCCAGCATGGGCTAACCTTCCAGACGATGAGGTTAAGGAAGACAACGCACCGGCATTCGTTAAGGAGCTCGTTCGTCCTATCAATGCTCAGGCAGGTGACTTGCTGAAGGTTTCAGACTTCGTTAAGCACAACACTGTAGACGGTACATGGCAGAACGGAACTGCAGCATACGAGAAGCGTGGTGTAGAGGCATTCGTTCCAGCATGGAACCCAGACAACTGTATCCAGTGTAACAAGTGTTCATTCGTTTGTCCTCACTCAGCAATCCGTCCATTCGTTCTTACAGACGAGGAGCTCGCAGGTTTCACAGGCAAGACAATCGAGATGAAGGCACCTGCAGCAATGAAGGGCATGCATTTCGTAATCGAGCCATCAGTGCTTGACTGTCTTGGTTGCGGTAACTGTGCTGATGTTTGTCCTGGTAGAAAGAACAAGGAAACAGGCGAGGTTGAGAAAGCCCTCAAGATGGTTCCGTTCCGTGCCGGTGAGCAGGAGGCTAACGACGAGGCAGCTCGTTGGGAGTATCTCGTACATCAGGTTAAGACAAAGCAGGATCTTATCGACATCAAGTCTAATCCTAAGAACTCACAGTTCGCAACTCCATTGTTCGAGTTCTCTGGTGCATGCTCTGGTTGTGGTGAGACTCCATACGTTAAATTGGTTGCACAGCTGTTCGGTGACCGTCAGATGATTGCCAACGCAACAGGTTGTTCTTCAATCTACTCAGCTTCAATCCCATCTACACCATATACAACAAACGAGAAGGGACAGGGTCCTGCATTCGACAACTCATTGTTCGAGGACTTCTGCGAGTTCGGTATGGGTATGGTACTCGGTAACAAGAAGATGAAGGAGCGTGTTGAAGTACTTCTTAACGAGGTAATCGCTAACGAGAAGGCTTCTGACGACTATAAGGCTGCTGCTAAGGAGTGGATGGCTGCTAAGGATGATGCAGATGCTTCTAAGGTTGCTGCTGCTAAGTTGAAGCCATTCATCGAGGAAGGTGCTGCTGCTGGTTGCGAGGTTTGCAAGGAGCTGAAGACTCTCGACCACTATCTCGTTAAGCGTTCACAGTGGATCATCGGTGGTGATGGTGCTTCTTACGATATCGGTTACGGCGGTCTCGACCACGTTATCGCTTCTGGCGAGGATGTAAACTTGCTCGTTCTCGATACTGAGGTTTACTCTAACACCGGTGGTCAGTCTTCAAAGGCTACTCCACTTGGCGCTATTGCTCAGTTCGCAGCTCGCGGTAAGAGAGTTCGCAAGAAAGACCTCGGTATGATTGCTACAACTTACGGTTATGTATACGTAGCTCAGGTAGCTATGGGTGCCGACAACGCACAGTGCTTGAAGGCAATCCGTGAGGCAGAGGCTTATCCAGGCCCATCACTCGTAATCGCTTATGCACCATGTATCAACCACGGTCTGAAGATCAAGGGTGGTATGGGTCGTAGCCAGGCAGAGGAAGCACGTGCCGTTGCATGTGGTTACTGGCAGCTGTGGCGTTTCAACCCAGAGTTGGCTAAGGAAGGCAAGAATCCGTTCTCACTCGATTCTAAGGAGCCAGACTGGAGCTTGTTCCAGGATTATCTGATGCACGAGGTTCGCTTCATGTCAGTTAAGAAGGCATTCCCGAACGAGGCAGACGAGTTGTTCGCAGCAACAGAGAGAATGGCTAAGCTTCGTTATGAGAGCTACATCCGCAAGTCTAAGGAAGACTGGACTGGTTGCACAGAAGCTTAATAGCATGAACATAAGGGGAAACGTTTAATTACGTTTTCCTTAGAATATATAGAGTAGGGGAGAGACGAGAGTCTTTCTCCTATTTTAATTTATAGAGATATAAGTCAGCAGAAGTTCCTGCTTATGTGGAAAACATTAATAGAGATATAAGTCAGCAGAAGTTTCTGTTTATGTGGAAAACTGAAAAAGAGGCAAATTGAAATCGAAGCAATCATAAGTAAAAAAGCCAAATTGGGAAAAACAAATACATAAAAATTCTTGCAAGAATTTTTTTTTGATTACCTTTGCAAATAAGAATATAAATTTCAAATACTATAACAAATTTACATCCATGGATTGGTTAATAAATCTATTTACGACTACTGATTCCGTTGCCCATATTGCATTGTTGTATGCAATAGTAATAGCATTAGGAGTTTATCTTGGCAAGATAAAAATTGGCGGAATTTCATTAGGCGTCACTTTTGTGCTCTTTGCCGGCATTGCGGCAGGGCATGTTGGTTTTACTGCCCCGACTAACATCTTGTCGTTTATACAGGATTTCGGATTGATACTGTTTGTCTTCATGATAGGAATGCAGGTAGGTCCGGGCTTTTTCGAAAGTTTCCGTAAGGGTGGCGTTACGCTAAACGTTCTGTCGGTAGGACTTATAATGCTCAACATAGCCGTAATGTTTGCCTGCTATTATATATTCTTCGATACAAGCAAGCCGCAAAACCTTCCGATGATGGTCGGAACATTGTACGGTGCCGTAACGAACACCCCTGGTCTTGGAGCTGCAAACGAAGCTTTGCAGACAGTATTTCCAGAAGGAAACGTGCCACAGATAGCAAGCGGTTATGCTTGTGCCTATCCATTGGGAGTACTCGGAATAATAGGAGCTACAATAGCAGTGAGGTATATTTGCAGAATAAAATTAGATAAAGAGGAAGAGGAGCTTACGAAAGAAGAAGCTGACAATACGGCGGTGAAGCCGCATTTCATGCATTTAAAAGTAACAAATTCATATCTTGAAGATCGCACTATAGCTCAGGTGCATGAGTTTTTGAACCGAGATTTCGTATGTACCAGAATCCTTCACGAGGGGCATGTTACAATGCCGAAAGGCGACAGCCATCTGCATATTGGCGATTTGCTCTTTGTCGTATGTGCCGAGGATGATGCAGAACCGATAATAGCATTCATCGGTCCGGAGATAGAAGTAGACTGGAAGACACAAGACGAGCCAATGGTAAGCAAGCGAATACTCGTAACTCGTTCGTCAATAAACGGCAAGACACTTGGTCAGATGCACTTCTCCAGCGTCTATGGAGTCAACGTAACGCGAATAACCCGTCAGGGGATGGACCTCTTTGCAAGTCCGAGCCTTTCGCTACAGGTCGGCGACCGCATAATGGTAGTCGGTCCAGAGAATTCAGTAAACCGAGTAGCCTCAGTGATGGGAAATTCCATCAAGCGTCTTGATGCTCCAAACATAGCCACGATATTTGTCGGCATAATAATAGGAATATTATTTGGCAGCTTCCCGTTTGCCGTACACGGCATCCCAGTGCCGTTGAAGTTAGGAATAGCCGGCGGCCCGCTGATTATTGCAATTCTGATAGGCAGATACGGCTACAAGTTCCATCTTGTAACCTACACTACGACAAGTGCCAATATGATGTTGCGAGAAATAGGCTTAGTCCTCTTCCTCGCCAGCGTAGGAGTAAAAGCCGGAAACGGTTTCTGGGACACCGTAGTTCAGGGAGATGGTTTGAAATATGTTTATACAGGTTTCCTTATAACAGTAATTCCAATTCTCATAATTGGAACCATAGCAAGGTTAAAGTATAAGTTCAACTACTTCACCATTATGGGAATGCTTGCCGGAACGTGTACCGATCCGCCAGCATTAGCGTATGCAAATTCAGTATGCTCAAAAGAAGCTCCGGCAGTAGGATACTCAACGGTCTATCCTTTAAGCATGTTCCTCAGAATCTTCACGGCACAGATAATCGTGTTGTTCTTCTGCGGACTATAGTCTGAGAATCTGAAAACAAATTAATAACTTAAATATAATAATATGAAGAAAATCAGTTTAGCAGTACTTGCTGTGTTCTTCTCCTCGATGTCAGTTTTTGGTCAGGGAGCCAGAAACATAAAGATAAACGAGGTTATGACAAACAACACGGCAAGTATTGTAGACGAGTATGGACGGTACAACGCATGGATAGAGCTGTCCAACATCGCTTACTCGTCCTACAACGTTCGTGGCATGTATGTTACGACAAATCGTGGAGTTCTCAACAAGAGTCTCACGGTACCTCAGCGAATAGCGATGATGAGTGTAATCCCGAGTGGAGACGACCGTACTTTGTTGTCTGCACGCAAACACCTTATCCTTTATTTAAACAGCAATCCTGCAGAAGGAATGCAACACTTGACGGTGAAGTCTGAGAAGGGAAAATCCTTGTGGATAGCCCTTTACGACGGAAATGCCGTAGATTTAATAGACTCAGTAACAGTACCAGCCCTTTCGCCAAATCTCTCGTATGCAAGAGTAAAAGACGGTTCTCCGAAGTGGACAGTAAAGACTGCAGATTTGGTAACGCCAGGTTCCAACAATTACATCCATACCGGCGAGACAAAGATAGCCAAGTTAAAGCGTGAAGATCCCCATGGCTACGGAATTGCAATCTTGTCAATGGGAATAGTATTCTCATGCCTTGCTCTCCTTTACGTATTCTTCAGAATTCTCGGACTCTTCATGTCCCACAAGCAGACGATAAAGAAGGCAAAGAATATCCCACCAGTAAATGTAGCCGTAAAAGCCGGTGAGAAACTCGCCGAGACGGGACACAAGACAAAAGTAATTCTAAAGGACGGAATGAAAACCGGTGGAATAGACAAGGAAGTATATATTGCCGTAATTTCCATGGCATTAAAGCAGTATCAGGACGATGTGCATGATGTGGAGAGCAACATAATAACCATCAAGCCACACCCGACATTGTGGAATGCCCATTTAGAGGAAGGAATGCCTTTAATGTAGAGACATAGAGAAAACAAAAGAACAAAAAATTAAAGAAGAAAACAATGAACAAATATCAATATAAAGTACAGGGAGTAGATTACGATGTAGAGATAGTTGATGTAGAAGGCAACATCGCGAAAGTAAGTGTAAACGGAATACCTTTTGAGGTAGAATTAAAAGAACCGATAAAGGCTTCCACGATGCAGAAGCATACAGTTGTAAAACCAGCCGCTCCAGTAGCTCCTTCAGCAGCAACCCCTTCTCCTGCACCGGCAGTCCAGCCAGCCGCAGCAGCCGGTTCGGGCACCAAGGTAACGGCTCCACTGCCAGGAACAATAACCGATGTAAAGGTAAAAGTTGGCGATGCAGTGAAGAATGGCGACACCGTAGTCGTTCTTGAGGCAATGAAGATGCAGAACAACATCGAGGCAGAGTGCAGCGGAACAGTAACCTCAGTGCTTGTAAACAACGGCGACACCGTGTTGGAGGGAGCCGTTCTAATAACAATAGGCTAAAAAATCTCATACTATGAACATCTTAGATTTTATAATAGGCAATTTCAATGAGTTCCTTACATACACCGGTTTTGCAAATGCCACGGTAGGGAACCTCATCATGATAGTTGTCGGCATATTTTTCATATGGCTGGCAATAAAAAAAGACTTCGAGCCATTGCTCCTTGTGCCGATAGGTTTGGGTATCGTACTTGGAAACATTCCGTTTCGTGCCGACGCCGGTTTGGAGATAGGACTCTATGAGGACAACTCCGTGTTAAACATCTTCTACCAGGGAGTACGCCAGGGCTGGTACCCTCCGTTGGTATTCCTCGGTATTGGAGCGATGACCGACTTCTCTGCCCTGATAAGCAATCCTAAACTGATACTTATCGGAGCGGCAGCCCAGTTCGGTATTTTCGGTGCTTACATGATAGCCCTCGCACTCGGCTTCGAGCCAAACCAGGCAGCCGGCATAGCCATTATCGGTGGTGCCGACGGACCTACGGCAATCTTCCTCTCCTCAAAACTCAGTCCGAATCTGATGGGCGCCATAGCCGTGTGTGCATACTCATACATGGCGCTTGTTCCAGTAATCCAGCCGCCGTTGATGCGTTTGCTTACAACGAAGAAGGAGCGCCTCATCCACATGCAGCCAGCGCGTCGAGTTAGCCAGCTGGAGCGAATATTGTTCCCTATTATCGGTCTGTTGCTAACAACCTTCATTGTGCCGTCAGGTCTGCCGTTGTTAGGTATGCTCTTCTTTGGAAACCTCTTGAAGGAATCAGGCAAGACAACCCGTTTGGCAAAGACAGCAGGCAGTGCGCTGAACGACATCATCGTCATGCTGCTCGGTTTAACCGTTGGCTGCTCAACCCAGGCAAGCGAGTTCCTGACCCTCAACACCGTATTCATCTTCCTGTTAGGCGCCTTTGCCTTCATCATAGCATCGTCAACGGGAATCCTGTTCGTAAAGTTCATGAACCTCTTCTTGCCGAAGAACAAGAAGATAAATCCGCTGATAGGAAATGCCGGAGTAAGTGCCGTGCCGATGAGTGCACGAATCTCCAACAACCTCGGCTTAGAGTACGACCGCCACAACTTCCTTCTCATGCACGCCATGGGACCGAATGTTGCCGGAGTCATAGGTTCTGCCGTAGCAGCCGGAGCATTGCTCGGCTTCCTGTCGTAAGAGAATAAAAGCATAAACAGAAGGTGTGTCTGCAAAAAAACACACCTTCTTTATTTTTATAAAAACATTATGATAATTCCACGGATAGCAGTAGTAGATTCCAACACCTTAGCGTGTATAGGAATGAAGAACCTTCTTCAAAATGTGATGGAAGGAATGGAAGTAGACACCTTCGGTTCGTTTGCCGAGCTGACAGCAAATCATCCGGAGGAGTATTTCCATTACTTTGTGTCGATGAGCATAGTATTGCAGCATCGAGAATTCTTTCTTGAAAACATCCGCAAGACGATAGTAATGACCTCATCCTCAGATCCGGAGTCAAATCCCGACAGGTTCCATTGCCTGTGTGTAAGCGTATCGGAGAAAGAGTTGATAAAATCCCTTCTCGTTTTAGAGCAGCACGCCCATGCCCACGGCAAGAGCCTACCGATGCCCCAGATGTCGTCGACGACACAGAAAGTGTTGTCAGACAGAGAGATAGAAGTGCTCACACTTATAGTGAAGGGATATATAAACAAAGAAATCGCCGACAAGTTAAATGTCAGTCTTTCGACCATCATAACCCATCGGCGAAATATAACAGAAAAGCTAAACCGCAAGAATGTCGGAGCTTTAACCATTTATGCCGTAATGCACGGCTACGTAAACATCAACGATATTTGACTTTCCATAAAAGCCATAGTCAGCTTTCATCACAAACATTCATTAGAAGAGCGTGTGCTCCTCGATGTATTTCTGCACATTATCCTTATAGCTCTCAGAGATAGGCAGATACTGTTCGCCCATAACGATTCTGAATCTGTCGATAAGCGTAACCTTAGGCATGTGAACAATATAGGATCTGTGGATACGCATAAATTCGGGAGAGGGGAGGAACTCCTCAACCTTTTTCATGTTCATCAGCGACATGATGTTTTTGTTACTGTTATCGTTATCGTTATCAATATAGAACTTAACATAGTCCTTCACGCCTTCAATATATAGAATATCGTCGAAACAAACCTTTTGCAGCTTATATTCGCTCTTAACGAATATAAACCTGTCTTGTTTCATAGTCAGCGACTTGTTTTTTGTTTCAAAATAGTCCAGAGCCTTTTTTGCCACCTCAAGGAATTTCTCGAAGCTGATAGGCTTCAGCAGATAGTCGAGAGCATTAACCTTGTATCCATCGATGGCGTACTGGCTGAAAGCCGTAGTGAAAACAATCCTTGTGTCCTCGCCGATGATGCGTGCAAATTCCAGTCCGCTAATCTCCGGCATCTGAATGTCAAGGAAAATAAGGTCAATCTTCTTTTCCCTAATCGTCTTAATAGCCTCCGTAGCGCTGTTGAAACAGCCCTGCAGTTCAATAAACGGTATTTTCTTAGCATAGCTGGCAAGCAATTCCGCAGCCAGCGGTTCATCGTCAATTATTACGCAGTTTAGTGTCATTTGTTTTTATTTTATTGTAAGTATCTGATATATAGATGTTTGGCTTTGTGGACGTTTTGCATGGGTAACAAAATAGTAACAAAAACGTACTTTTAGTACTCGACATCTATTTTTTGTATAGCAAAGATATGAAAAAGAATTTATTGGGTGAATATTTTAATTTACTTTAATGAGCTTTCCTTTGTCTTATTTTGGTTAAATCTTCATCATTAACTTACATTAACTTTATACGCTGTTATATATCTACAATATAACCACAATATCATTAAATGGCATTTAAATCTGTTTTCTTTACATTTAACTTTTGTTCGCATTTTGAAGGTGTAAATATTGTGTCTATCTTTGCATCGTCAATGTTGCGGTTGGCGCATGAATTTGCCCTTCTTTTAGGTCTTCGAGACCTACCAGATATGAAGTCCCCAAAGTTCTTGACCGCAACCAAGACTTAGGGACTTTTCATTTCCGGGTAATTGACATTCAGCAGTTATACAGGGAGACATTTTGGCTGCTGTCTTAAACCCTCTACAAGGCTGCATAAAGCGGGGCACGGAAACGTGCAGGGAGTGCGATAGAGGGAAGTCGAGTCTGGACTTGCACCATAAAGCGTAATGAAACAGACGAAGT
The DNA here is from genome assembly GCA_002298545.1 of Prevotella sp. UBA746. GTDB lineage: Bacteria > Bacteroidota > Bacteroidia > Bacteroidales > Bacteroidaceae > Prevotella. The sequence goes on along the minus strand of DBKQ01000052.1, from coordinate 106,470 downwards.
GTGGCGGCTCTGCTGGCTTGCGCATTCCTCGAAAGCGAACTCACGTTCGGTAGACATCGAAGGAGACCCTGCGGCAGAAGGTGAAAGAATTTATTTTTTTTGCACTTCTGCTATAAGGGACTCTTTGTCCACGTGCAAATCTACGATTGGTAGTTGAGTTGTTTATAATTTTATAATATATTATATATAGAGATAAAAAGTAAAAATAAAAAATATAAAGACTTCAATTCAAAAATAAAAAGTCGAAAATTCAAAATAAAAAGTCGAAAAACACCAAAAATCTACCTCGTTGTATTGACAATTCACAAAAATGGACTACATTTGCACTGAAAATGAATAGACCAAACAACAATGTTTCAATTTATATTATTGGAAGAGGCTGACAAGTTCCTTCAATCCATTCCTTCACAAGCAAGTAAAAAGGTCTTGTACAATATGTGGAGAGTTGCAGGCGGAGAGAAAAACAGTGAGCTTTTCAAGAAATTGGAAAACTCAGATATATGGGAGTTCAGAACTCTCTACAACGGAATTGCATATAGGCTGTTTGCATTCTGGGACACCGATCAGAAAACTTTGGTTGTTGCCACACACGGAATAATAAAGAAAACTCAAAAGACCCCGAAAAAGGAAATTGCAAAAGCCGAGACTATAAAGAAACAGTATTTTGAAATAAAAGGCAAATGATATGGAACAGGTAGGTAATATGAAGTTTTATACCCTGGATGAAGTTACGGATAGAATCATTGGTAAAAAGGGGACAAAAGCTCGTGAAGACTTTGACAATGAGGTAGAAGAAGCCTTGCACGCTTACCGAATTGGGGAAGCCATTAAGAAGGCACGTTTGCAAAACAACCTTACGCAAGAAGAACTGGGTGAGCGTGTTGGGGTGCAGAAACGTCAAATATCCAAAATGGAGAAAGGCTATAGCATAAGTCTTCCGACAATGAGTCGTGTATTTAAGGCATTGGGCATAGCGACAGGAACGCTTGATTTGGGCATGGCTGGCAAGGTTGTATTATGGTAACTTTGTACTTAACAAAAAAATAATACCATTTGGTATTAAAGACAACATAAGGAGGGAATGACCCTCCTTTTTTTTATTTCTGATATATTGTAATCGCCAAAGATTACATTTATTTCTTCCACAATTTAATTATCCTACATTTGCGTTTTTCTTGCTGATACCGGAGCCAAGGGTGGAGACAAGAGTGTCGTAGCAGTCTTTGATGGCTTCGTATTTTGCTTTCCAAATAGAATCATCCTGAGGGTTAGTAAGTGATATTTCTTTCTTTTGTTCGCTATTATCTCTGTACATCTCGCCCTCACCGCGGAGTAACCACTCGGCTGAGATGTCGGGGAAGGTGGAGAGGAAACCTTCAATAAGTTTTGCTGACAAAGCTTGCTCACCTTTTAACTGTCTACTAACTGTACTTGGAACCATATTAATCGTATTCGCAAGACCGTTAGGCGTTTTTGCTTTATTGCTTAAAACGGCTTTAATCCGTTCAATAATAGCTACTTCCATAATTATTTACAATTTAAATATGCTTAAATAATGCAAATATGCACGACATTTATGATAAAAGTCTTGCAAATATGCACGATTGCTTCTATCTTTGCACCGTTGAAAGTTCAAGGATTACTCCTTAACTCATAATTGATTTGACAAAGATAAATAAATAAACAAAAATATGCAAGCGAAAATAAAGAAAATAATAAAGGTGTCGCCAGAGAGCTGTAAGAAGCTGGGCACCTTGCACAACTGCTCCAAACAGAGCGTGTATGCGGCATTGGCGTATAACACCGATTCGGCATTGGCGGTGGCTATCCGTAGGGATGCATTGAAAGTGTTCGGTGGTGTGGAAACGGACAAAGTGGTGTTTAATTAAATTCAAGTGGTTATGATAAAGAAGATATTCAGAACCAAATTAAGGGTTTACTTATATAAAAATATTGGCGAAGTAGTCAACTTTGAAGATGCGTTCAGTTGGGTTTATACCTCGCCAATATGGGAATGGAAGTTAAGGGTTGCCTGTATTTCTAACACAACTGTTTATCCTATACTTAACAACATGTATCAGGCAAAACAAGCAGACTTAGACAAAGCATCAGAGCTGTGGAAGTTTTTCCATGAGTAGAGTAACAAGTATGTAGGCATACTTCAACTGTCCTTTTTCAAAGGTTGGGCAGTAGCAAGTAGAGACCTGGATTACTTTGTAACAAGGATTCTCTTTGATTCTCGCATTGATTTCTGCTTCCACTCCTGCATGATTATCGCTTGGAATGGCGAATGTGATGACTTTCTGTTCCATAAAAATTGAATTTAAAATTAAATATAAAACATAGCTTCGGCAAAGATACAAAAAGGAAATAACAATCGGGCAACGGCAGTGAATTGATTAAACATATTACGTAGCCACTTCTGTTTCATGAGCTGCCGACCCGATTAAAAAAGGAGACAAGAATATGATAAAGAGGATATTAAGGAAGAGGTTGAGAAGGGATATAGCAACTTATATAGGCGCAACGAATCCCGAATATGAAGATGTTTTCAACTGGGTTTACAATGCGCCTATATGGAATTGGAATGTGATGAAGACTTGCGTCATACAGAGCTATTCGCTTAGAGAAGCAAAGAAACTATACGCTTTTTTCTGCAAATAGCAAGACGTGGAGGATACTTTTTGATGCCTGTTCGGGGAAGTTCAAGTCAGCCATACATGATGAAATCTGCTTGATATTCCATCCTTCTCCAGATAGTTTTTCAATTTCGTCATTCAAATTGAATGCAAGAGGTTCTCCATTAACATCTACATTAAACTTGTAGTGAAATACTTTCTGTTTCATAAAAATAGATTTTAAAATTAAACATAAAACATAGCTTCGGCAAAGATACAAAAAATTCTGGAGGACAAAATATGAATGAACTAACAACCATAGTAGACAACAACGAAGAGAGGATGACTTCGCTACAGATCGCGGAGGTGACAGGAAGAAGACATGCTGATGTAATGAAAGCTATTCGCAAGATGGAACCAGCATGGGTGAAGATAGCCGAGGGAAAATTTTCCCTCGGGTCATATTGGGATGAAAATGGTCAGTCTCGCCCCTGTTATTCCCTCACCAAAGAAGAATGCCTATACATCGCCACGAAGTTTAATGACGAAGCAAGAGCAAAGCTGATACGGAGGTGGAAGGAGCTGGAGGAAGCGCACCGCCCGGCAATGCCGAGCAACTATCTGGAGGCACTGAAAGCAATGGTGAAGATAGAAGAGCAGAAGCAACAGCTTGCCATAGAGAGCCAAAAGCAGAAGGAGCAGATAGTGAACATCAGCCGGGAGAATGTGGAATTGGGGAACCGGATAACTGAGATGTTGCCAAAGGTGAGCTATTATGACCAGATACTGGAGAGCAAGAGCACGATGACCGTAACACAGATAGCTCAGGACTACGGCATGAGTGCGGTGAAGCTGAACAGGATATTGGCGGAGCTGAAGATACAGCGGAAGGTGCAGGGACAGTGGATATTGTATAACAACTACGTGCCGTGTGGATATGTACACAGCAAGGCGGTGGATATAGTGAGGGCAGACGGACGGCGAGACGTGAAATACAACACGGAATGGACAGTGAAAGGAAGGCTCTTCCTCTACGGCAAGTTGAAAGAGAACAATATCATTCCGCTTATAGAGCAGGACATAAAGAAAGAACGCGAAGTTAAACAGCCTGTGGAACAGGCATTAAACCTATAGACTATGGACGAGAATATGATAAAAGAGCAGCTTGACCGCATAGAAGAGTATTCGAGGATTGCTGCAAAGAACGTGCTGACCATAAGGGAAGCATCCGTAATACTGGACATGACCCCACAGGGGATAAGACAGAAAGTGAGGGAACATGAGATACCAGCCTATAAGCCGAACCAGAACCGGTTGTATTTTTTGAAAGAAGACCTTGAAAGGTGGATGCTCCAGAACAGGAGCAAGACAATGGAAGAGCTTGAAGCGGAAGCAACAGACTACTGCATGAAGCGCAGGATAGGCGAGATGATTTAAGTATTATATAAGTTTGAGAGAAGCGCGCATAGCTCATGGGAGCAGCGGTGTTGGCACTGGATAGTCTGACACGGAAAGGGCAGTTCGGTTCTGCATGTGCGCCCAATATGCCCGATACCGAGGCGAGAGAAATCGGATAGGATAAACCTTCCTGAAGAGGTACACGTGCCCCAAAGGAGTGCAGTTGACTACAGATTGTGCATAAAGCGTGGAAGTAGCAAGGCGATTACCTACACCGGAAGAAACGGTGGAATTGAGAAAGTCTTGGAGTTGACCGGTGAAGAAGCAGTTTCGATGCGGTGACCTTATGAAATATATAATAAGGTAGCAAGATTCGGGAGCGCACCCATACAAAGAAGTTCTAATGCAGCCATTGGTAGTCCCAAGCCTACATGAGAAATGCAGAGGGGAACAATTTACATTTTTAACATACTTAATTATTTGCACCGTGCCCCACGGTTCGCGAGAATAGAGGGGCTTTTGTTTTACAATTTAAAACCTAAGAGATATGGACAATTACAATTACCCGATTGGAGCCGACACAGCAGACGCTCCCTGGAACGAGGAAGAACCGGAGCCTATGCCAGTAGCGATTCATTCCACCTTCTGTCTTGAAAAGGACATGGTGGTGGATTCATATTCAGAAGAAGAGCCAGACGTGAAAGACGCGGTGTATGAACAGAAGAGTACACCGCTGATGCTGATAAACGAGCTGAAAAGACGTTTAGAAGAAGAGCTGAGACAAGATCCAGGCAATTTGAAGAATAAACAACTCCTCATGGAATGTGAAGACTGGACAGAAGACTTTGCATTTGAAGAGAAATAAAAACAACAGGATATGAAAGAGTTAATAACAATTCAATCAGAACTGAAGGCACCGAAATCACAGTACAACAAGTTTGGCGGCTACAAATATCGCAAGGCAGAGGACATACTGGAAGCGGTGAAGCCGATACTTGCCAAACAGAAATGCACGCTCGTTCTGACAGACGAGATAGTGATGGTAGGCAACAGGATATACGTGAAGTCTACGGCAACGCTGAAGAACAGCAGCGGAGAGACGGAAACGTCTGTTGGCTATGCGAGAGAAGAAGAGACAAAGAAAGGTATGGACGGTAGCCAGATAACCGGAGCCTCTTCAAGTTATGCACGCAAGTATGCGCTGAATGGTCTGTTTGCCATAGACGACAATACAGACAGCGACATAACGAATGCCGGGACAGGAGCTGGAGCAGCCGCACAGCAGGCGACACAGGATCCAAAGACACAACAGACAACAGGAACGGCAAGCAAGTTCGACCCGAACAATCTGAAAGAAGCCCTTGGATATCTTGCCATGTGCAAGACGAAAGAAAACCTTGTGTGGGTGATGCAGACATACAAGCCGCTGATGAGCAATGCACAGATGATGCAAGCACTGAGTACCAAAAGAAAAGAACTAAAAATATAATAGAAAGGGAAAGAAGATATGAAAAAGATAAAGCTAACGACCTCGAAGGTAAAGTTTGTAGAACAGACACACCAATACTTCTTGGGCAAGAAAGAACTGAAAGGAGTAACCGGAACGCTGATAAAGAAAGCCTTCCCCGACACGTATAAAGGCATACCGGAAGACGTGCTGATGAAGGCAGCAGAGCGAGGCGGCATGATACACAATGCGTTTGAGCTATTCTGCACCGTGTTCAATTCCGACCTTGAAGCATATCCAAGTCCGACACCGGAGCTTGAAGACTTCAGCAACATGTTGAAGGCATACGACCTGCACCATATAGCAAGCGAGTATATCGTATCGGACAATGAAAACTTTGCGTCAGCCATAGACGGAGTGTTTGCCGACGGAGAAGGGAACATCTACCTTGTGGACTACAAGACAACGGCAACGCTGCACTACAACAACGTGTCGCTACAGCTCTCAATATATGCCAAATGGTTTGAAGAGATGAACCCGAAGCTGAAAGTGAAAGAGATAGTGTGCATGTGGTTCAAGAACGGACAGAGCAAGTTCCAGCCATTGCCAAGAGTGGCAGAGCATGAGATAGACGATCTTGTTGCCGCCTACCTTGCCAACGATGAAGAATACCGGTATGAAGTGGAGATACCGGAAGAGTTCTCGACACTGGAGCAAGAATACAGACTTGTGACGGCACGGCTGGAGGCAATGAAAATGCAACAAGACACAATAAAGGAAAAACTGCTGAAGCTGATGGAGGAAAACAAGCAGAAGCAGATAAAGACAAGTTTCGGTTCATACGCATACGTTGCGGCATCAACGACAAAGCGTTTCGACTCAAAGTTATTCAAGGAGCAGGAGCCAGAAGAATACGAGAAATACATGAAAGAGAGTGAGACAAAAGCATCAATAAGAATAACATTAAAAAAATAGAGATTATGGATATAACATTTACAGGAGTGATAGTAGAAGTATCACCGGTACAGCAAGGAACATCAAAGAGAGACGGTAAGCCGTGGGCGAAACAGGAATATGTGATAGAAGAAGTGAACCAACGCTATCCATCACGCTGCGTGTTCCAGGTGTTCGGACAGGAAAGGCTACAGCAACTTGCCATTGGTCAAGGAGAATTGATAACCGTGCACCTTGGCATCAACGCCAACAAGTCGCAAGAGGGAAGATGGTTCAACAAGTTAGACTGTTGGAAAGTAGACAGGTTCGGACAGCAGCAGCCACAACAACAGGGGTATATGCAAGAGCAAGTGGCACAATATCAGCCCCAGCCAAGTGTGTTTGACCAAGACAATAACATGAACGGAGGATTCGGAGTCGGGGCAGAGCAGAAGAATCCGCCATTCTAAGATAAAAAGAGAAAAGGTATGGAAATACATCTTGTAAGAACATCTCTCGGACTACAGGCATACAGCGATGAAGACTATGAGATGCTGCAAAAGATAAAGATCGGCAGCATAGTAAAAGCAAAGATCGTGCAGCCAAGGAACGTGAAGTTTCACAGAAAATTCTTTTCGATGATAAATGCCGCATGGGACAGTCTGACAGAAGAGCAGCGCAAGAACATGCGCTCAAAGGACACGTTCAGGGAACAGCTTCTGATAGTGTCGGGGTTCAGCGAACCGCTATATGACATAAACGGAGAGAAGTTTATGGAGAGAGCCAAGTCAATATCCTTTGCCAAGATGGATGAGCCAGCCTTCGACACAGTATACAACAGAGTACTCGACACCATCCTGACAATCCTTGTCGGGAATGGTGTATCAGAGGACGAATTTAACAACATCCTAAAAAACTACAGTTAAAGATGAAAAATCAAGAAGAAGTGCCAAGCGTAATGGAGCTATTATATTTGGTAGCAAAGAAATGTGTGAGAATGATGAAGAAGAAGTTCGGAAAGAAGAACATTTTGAAATTCAAGTTTGACATTCCGGAGAACGGCAAGGTATGTTCGGTGAAGATCCCCAAACAATACATAGCCTTTATAAGCAAGGACGGCACACTGAACATCCGTAAACGACAAAATCACAGGAAAAGATATGGCAACGTTGGAAGAATTGCTTGCCCTTGCTGAAAAGGGAGAACTGAAAAAGCCTCGGAAGCGGTCGCAGAATGAAGAGCATCAGCTGCAATGTGCAGAAGTGAGATACATGAGAGGAGTTCACGGAGAGCTATCTCATGTATTTTTTTGTGTCCCGAACGGACAGAAGAGGACATCAAGACAGGCGTCATGGCTTCATGAAGAAGGAATGGTGAACGGAGTGTCGGACATGATCCTGCTGAAACCGAACTCCCGACACGGCTATCTCTGCATAGAGAACAAAACGAAGAAAGGGAAGCAGTCGGCAGAACAGAAGGTATTTCAACAGGAAGTAGAGAAACATGGCGGCAAATATGTTATAGTCCGTTCACTTGATGAATTTATAGAAAAGTTAGAATCATATTTAAACGGAGAACTATGAAAGAGGAAACGATAGACGGAAAAAAGTTTGAAGTAAGCGAAGAGCAGCTGGAATCATACGCAGACCTGCTGGAGGTGTATGGCTACAAGGTGCAGCGTCCGCCAAGGGAAGTGAAAGACGAATACACCTTTGACAGAGCTTGGAACCTGTATGAAAAGAAAGTAGGCAGTAAAGATAAGCTGAAAAGGATATGGAACAGGATGAGCAAGCGAGACCGGAAGGCAGCAACAGAACACATTCCGGCATACGTTTTGTCAACCCCCGACAAGCACTATCGCCTGAACTTTCAGACATTCTTGAATCAGAAACGCTGGAGTGACGAGCTGATGTCAGAGAAGCCAACAGGGGAGAAAGAGGAGAAGACGAACATAGAAAAGCTGTTGGAAGACAGCCGCGTGGAAGACGAAGAGACAAAGCGACATGAAAAGCGACAGCGCATTTATCGGATGATAGAAGCCGTGAAAGAAAATCCAAAGTCAATGATGCGAGATGTGCTTTGCGGCATGTATAACAACGGACTGCTGAAAGAACTTAACATAGACTGGAAACCATAAACATATCAATGAAAGAGAAAATTCTTGCCACGATAGCAGAACTTCAGGCAAAGCGCGAGAAAGCAAACATCGTGCCGGCACATGTGTTGACAACGGACATTATCAAAAGCGGCTTTCATAAACCGTATGAGGCACTGAACGAATTATACCTTGAAGGGAAGGTAGAATGGCACAGAACAATCAATGATATAGCATTTACAATCAAAGAAACCAAATAAAATAAACAAACTTATGAAATACGGAACTCACAATTCGCTGACCTATGCAAAGCTGATATGGTGGCAACGCCCCTTTGCATGGCTGATAAATCCATTCAGCAGATGTCAGGACAAAGACATCACGACACAGGTAAAGAATGACGTAGTGGCATTTGACATTCAGATGGCACAATATAAAGACAAGTGGAAAGCATCACACGGAATAGCATGGTATGATGTGGATATAATACCGATGTTAGAATACCTAAACAAGTTGGCAGGAAAACTCAATGAACGATTCTATGTACGCATAGGACTTGACCGCCATTTCTTCAGAACAAAGAAAAGACATGAGAAAGAAAGAGAGGCGTTTCATGACTTTGTGGAGATATACTTGAAAAGCTATCATAATCTTAAACTTATAGAGCTTTATGTGGAATATCCGGAATACAAGACTTTGTTTTTTGGTTTTATATCCGGTCTCACACAAATATATTGGTCGTTGGCTTTTGCAAGAGCCAAGGCACGACAGGCAAGAGGTTTGGAGAGATACCTTTATTACCTTCCTGTTCCTCGTCTATGGGCAAGGAAATACAGAAATGCATGGGAGGCAATGGCAATATTGAGAAATAAGGAAATATTTATGACAGATTTTATTTGATAAGACTATGGGAAGAGGCGTAACCTGTACAGTAGATGTGGAAGTGGATCTTGATGATGTTTTAGACAGCTATGACACGGATGATATTCTTGATGCTTTGGATGAACAAGAAATTGTGGACTATATAGAAGGAAAAGGTCTAATGGATGTGCCTATAGACGAAAAGAAAGCGATAATAGGTTTAGTAGCTCAAAGGACGAGAAGTTATCCTGACAAGGAAACAGTGAAGAACGTAATGTTGCAAATTATAGACGAATTATTTTAAACTAAAAAAAATTACAATTATGATAGACCATTTAAATATTTCATACAACAGAAACGGACTGTCGTTCATAATCAGCGTTGATGATACAACGAGTGAAAACCTGCCATATAATCTTGCAGAGACCTTTGCAGAATTAATCAGGCAGTCGGGTGCAAATGAGGAGATAGTTATTGAACAACTGATTAATGAGTTTGGGTATAAAAAGGAAGGAAGTGAGAAATGATTGACGAACATATTACCAAAACAGAATTACGGCAATTAAGAGCAAAATTAGTCATTTATTATAATCGTTATACAGAGACGAAAGAACAGGCAGATGCAGTAATGAAGATGATAAATATTCTGGATAGAAGGATATTGGGGTATTAAGGAATCAACAAACTAACTCTCCTTGGTGACAGCAGGGAGAGGAAGAGATTTTAGGTTTGTTGGAATACCAGAAGGAAAATCACAATGTAAAAATGTTAAAATTCTCAATTACTAAATTAAAAATATTGCATTAAACAAAAAAATGTCTATCTTTGCACAAGTTTAGTAATAACTAAAATATATGGCTAACAAATATGAAATGCGTAGGTTCAAGCCAGTGAACAATGTGGACTATGATTTCTTAGAGGTTTCTGTTAATGGCAAATACCATTGTCAAAATTTTATAGATGGGATTAAAGATGAAATAGATAAAAAGAAAATAATAAAAATATATGCTTATATGGATTTATTTTCATCAAAGCTATTGCCTTCAACTAAATTTCGACAAATAAAAGGTTTAAGAAGAAACGATGTTTATGAATTTAAAGACAAAGACATTCGTATTTATGTCATAAAGAAGAAACCTAATATGTTTATTATTCTTGGAGGATATAAGGGCACTCAAAACAAGGATATTAATCGTATAGACAATCTGTTCAATGACTTTTAATTTGAAAAACAATGGAAAGAAAAGAAGTATTAAACAGTCCTGAATATTGGACAGCAAAGACACAAATAGACCTTTACGATCAGGCTCAAAGATTTATGGAGAAATCAGGCAAGAACAAAAGTCAACTTGCAGAATACCTTGGTGTAAGCAAAGGATATGTGTCTCAATTGCTTAATGGCGATTATGACCATCGTCTATCTAAATTTTTTGAACTTGCATTGGCATTCGGTGTTATTCCTCAAATTGAGTTTATACCGATTAAAGACTATATTAAAGAGGATACTCAGATAAGCCTTTTCAAAAGTATTTCTTTTGAAAAGGAAAATGAAAGCGATTGGACTGCTACAACTGGCAATATTACTAAGCCTGTTGTTTGTAAGAATTTAACATCATGTCTAACAGTTTTTGATACACCAAAGAAATCAGCATAATATGACAAGATTTAGAATGTTTGGCATACATTTGGATCAGTTTGCAATTCTCGCACCAAATAAAGGTGAAGGGGATTTGGGAATGAAAATAGAATTAAGTTACAAGTATGCCGATAAAGGAAAGAAGATAGCTTGCACAGCAAATTTTGAATTTACAAGCCAAAAGACAAAGATTTTGGTTCTTGGTGTTACCTGTGAGTTTAAGATACATGAAGAGGATTGGGAAAAGCTCAACAAAAATGGAAAAGTTGTAATTTCCAAAGATTTGTTGGAATATTTTGCAGTTCACACTGTAGGAACTGCAAGAGGAATATTGTTCTGTAAAACCGAAAGTACACAGTTCAACAATATAATTATTCCTCCTATAAATGTTTCAGATTTAATAAAAGCTAATTTGATTATAAACTAAGCTAATCTTATATTTGGTATTAAAAGTGATAGAGGGAGCGGTGCTTTGCATTGCTCCTTTTTTTATTATCAGGCGGTATTCCGATATGGAGTATCGCTTTTTTCGTATTAATGATTTAAAAATAGGAGAATTAAAAAATGAAATCAAAAGTAGAAGTAGATGTTGAGGAAGTTCTTGGTAACCTTAGCTACAGAGATCGTTCAGAAGTATTGTCTAAATATATAGGCGAAATTAACGATAGCGATGTTCTGATAGAAGAACTTGAATCTCGTGGATATAAAGTGGAGGAAAAATAATGGGGGGATTAGTTGTAGGCTTATTCTATGCTTTGTTCTTTATAGGGATTCTTATATATAGCACTTGATATTGAATGTAATCTATCTGGAGCAAATGCAGGAAAGAGGTAGTATTAATAAAGAGTTGTATTAACGTCTTAAAACTCTTCAAACAGAAGATGACAATACAATTCGTAATTGGAAAATGAATGAACGCTTTGACCTTGAACATCATGCTCTAAACAGACATGACAGGAGAAGGATTAAAGCTGAATATAGAAAGAAAAGGAGACATCGATGAAGAGAGAAGAATTGAAAAAGTTGAGAGCCGGAGATGAGTTGTACTACGTGTACAATCATATCGGCTACAGATGCAAGCGAGCCGTGTTCCTTCGTCCTATAAGGGGAGACGGTTGCTATATCCAAGTAAGTGGAAGGACAGTAATTGCTTGGGCATTGTATCTTTTCAAGAGAGAAGAAGAGGCAAAGGAATATGCAGCAAAATGCACAAAGAGTTTGATATATGCGAGACTACATGAAATGGGAAGTTACTTTAGTAGCCTAAAGGAACTTGGCGAGAATTTCCTTAATGAAGAAATACTTCGTGATGCAAAGGTAAAAATAGTAAAGGACTTTTATTCGGTAAAAGACAAGAAACAATTATAAACATTAAAAATTAAGAATATGATAACAGTAAAAACAGCAAGCTTTTTCATTTGCGTATACGCTTATGAGAAGACACAGGAAGACGGAACAGAAAAGAAAGTGAAGGAACAATATGTTGTTGATGCCCTGAGCTTCACTGAAGCAGAAGCAAGGATTATCGAAAATATGCAGCCATACGTTCATGGAGAAACAGACGTAGCGGACATATCAAAAGCACCGTTCGGTGAGATATTCTTTACTGATGATGAAAAGGCGGACAAATACTATAAGGTAAAAGCAAGCTTTATCATTATAGACGAGAAGACAGAAAAGGAAAAGAGAGAAGTTCACTATTACCTCGTTCAGGGAACATCAACACAGAATGCACAGCATAACTTTGATGAAGGAATGGGCAAGACAATGATAGACTATGAAGTTGGCGCAGTGGTAGAGACAAAGATTATGGATGTATTTCTTCACATACCAGCCAAGATATGAAATATCCCAGATACAGAGTAAATGAATTTGTGGGAGGGCATTCTGAATATGTAACAGAATGCCCTTTCGGCATAGAAGGGAGATATACGCATGAGATGCTGATGGTAGGATCATTGGCATGTCAGCGTTGTGAGTATTTCAAAGCAATCAACAAGGAAGACCATATAGTTTCCTGTGGAATAAAATAATTGGTGTAAAAAGAAACAAAATGAAGACAAAGAAAATTTCAATTATCAAGCGCATAACAGAGCGCATCCTCGGCAAGAAGTTCTATATTGCAGTAATTGCACAAAAGGGAACCGGCACATATTATGTAAACAGTACGATATACCGTTCAAAGGAAGACGTACTGAGATACAAGGAACATGTGGACACGCTACCTTCGGTAGTATTCATCTGTTACTATTCCTTCCGTTCGCACAATGATTTTCGTTTGGCGGTAGGAAATGGCAAGGAAGTAGACATAGAGGAAGCGAAGGAACTTGCCGGCAGATAGCATCGAGTATTAACAGATAAAAAATGTATGTAAGAACAAACATCTATATTTGCAATGACAATAAAGAAAATAACCAGAGCGATAAAAGGCTTCATGTATCGAAGGAACTATGTAGTGCTGGACGGAAGGGTTAGTTCCGTAACACTCTCCAAAGGTCTGTATAAGCACATGATGAGTAAGGAAAGGGCGGACATGTATCTGCATGTGTTCTTTGCGAAAGACAGCAAACAGTATTGCTTTGCGTTTCGTGAGGATTTTGAGCAACTAAAAACTGCAAAGACGGTATTCACGGAGCTGCAATATAATTCGGAGTATAGGAAGATAGGCTTTCATACAGAGCGACCGACAGTGTCGGGGATATTGTCGGAATATGGTTTGCCGATAGACAAGATGGTTCGTTTGACGGTATTTCCCCGGAAGACAGCCAACGGTGAAACGTTTTATGAGATACAGAGACCTTTGCGCTCATAAAGAAAAAAGATATGATTCAAGACATTAAATTTCAAGGTTTGTCCAACTCTCCTTCAGACAACAGTGTTCAGGATGGGGAGTTGGGCACTTGCCTTAATCTGATACCGGAGGATGGGGAGTTGAAGCCGATAGCAGAACCCGAACTTGCCGAACGTGAAGGTTTTCTGGTTTCTTCTGATTATGAAATAATGTATGTACATAAGGTGATACATGAGGAAGAAATACATTCCCATTATATAATGCTCTTTACAGATCCTGACGACGAGACTTGTTGGAGTTGGTACTGGACAGAAAAGGGCGGAGATGGACAGCCCTGTTACATTGAAGGAATACCATTCGATTTCAAGGTTAATTCAGTTACAGCAACAGGAAATATATTGTGTCTTGTTGGAGACTCTGATACATGGTATGTCTTTTGGGATAGAGACAAGCAAATATACAAACCATTTAATTTATCTCAATTCAAACTTTCAATAACCATAGAAATGAACAGTACAACGGAAGAAGTTTTAAGTAAGAACATACAACTTAAAGATGAAGAATTCTGGGATTTATTTGAGAAACATTATATAGACGATGATAAGACTGAAGAGTATGCATACCCAATTAGAACAAAAGCAAATAAAACAGTAGAGATTTTTAATCAATGTGATGCTTATATCAATAAAAGGTTGGAAGAATTGGGTGATGAATATTTTAAATACAGTACTTTGTTGGTAGCAGCAGTAAGGTTGTATGATGGTACATACATTAATTTCAGTCCTCTTGCTATTCTTGACGCAACACAAGTAGGAGCCGGCAATGAAGACTATGGTTATAATCGGGTGATACCTAATTTTACATATTGGATAAACCGTGACTCAAGTGGCTTTACGCCTATGCCAAAAAAATCCAAAGGCATATCTGCTTATACAGGTTTTTCAAAATTCTGGATTTATGCATATTGTGATATTGGTGATTACGAAACGCTGATTGATGGAGTTGATGTTTTTGTAACAAAATGTGAAAGTTTTCTTAATATAAAGGATTCTGTCTATATAGGAAAGCCTGAAACATATCAGAAAGAATGGTATTCCTCTACTATCCCTATCCCATACCTTCAAAGCACAGATTTCAACAACCAATTTGACGGACTTCAATTTTATAAGACACTTCATATTGCGAACGGACAATTAGGACAAAAATTTCCACTAAAAAGAGTTCTTGGTACAGAGGAGTCATTATCTTTGGCAAATCCGTATGCCAAACATATCGGAGGAAAAGTCGTTAGTAACTACAATAATAGATTACATATAGGAAACATTGTAGAATCTATAAAGCAATCCGATTACACATTACCATATTACAAGGTTACAGAAGATACCGAGAGTGATTTAATTTATGATTTGGTACTTGAATTTACTGATGATAATGGCAACGCTCTTTATTTTTCAATAGCGGAACAAACGGTATCTCTTCATAATTTGATAATGTCAATACCAGTGAACGGATACAATAGTCTTACTGTATATTCACGGTTATTGAATCAGGACTCCACATTTACATATTCAAAAGATATATTTAAATTGCATTCCTCGTCAAATACAGGCTATTCTTATTATGTTTATTGTGATAGAACGAAAGGTCTTAAGAAATTCGGACTTGGTCATGACGAATTAAAAAAAGAAGAGTTCAATGATGTTTGGAATAAATCATCGTCTGCTAAGAATATTATTTCTCGCTCTCCTTCCCTCATCAAGGTTTCAGAAGCCGAGAATCCCCTTGTCTTTCCTGCGTCCAATAGCGTGCAAGTAGGCTCATCTGTTATAAAGGCGATGGCTGCAAATACTCGACCGATTACGGAAGGACAGTTTGGAGATGCACCATTGTATGTATTTACCGATGAAGGAACATGGATGCTGATGCTGTCGGCAGAAGGAAAATACCAGGCACGACAACCGGTGAACAGAGACGTGTGTAGCAACCCGAAAGGAATATTGCAGATAGACGATGCCGTGCTGTTTCCGACAGAAAGAGGTATCATGATGCAGACCGGCAGTACGTCAAAGCTGATAACTGATGTTCTTGACGGCACGGTGTTTGACTATACACAGCTATATAAGGAAGAGTATAGCAAGAAGATACTTGCCGTGGGAGATATACCGGAAGACGCAATAAAATATGTTCCGTTCCGTCAGTTCATGCAGGGGGCAGACATGGTGTATGACTATTATGACGGACGGATCATTGTGTTCAATCCAAGTTATCGATACGCATACGTGTATTCACTGAAAAGTGGAATGTGGGGAACGATGGAGAGCGACATAAAGAAAAGGATAAACATCTACCCGGAAGCGTATGCGATAAACGGCAACAACCAGATAGTAGACTTCTACCAGAGCCAGCCGACAGACGCAGTGAGATACTTCCTTTGCACCCGACCGATGGCAATCAGCGGAGCAGAAGTGTATAAGACAATGTTCTCGTGTATTGCAAGAGGATATTTCCGCAATGAAATAGGCAAATGCGGCATGGCACTATACGGCAGTAATGATTTGTTCCGTTGGTTCCCGATTTCGACATCAGTAAATAAGTATTTGCGAGGGATGTGCGGTTCGCCATACAAGTATTTTCGTCTCGCACTGATTGGCAGTCTGCTACCCGAAGAAAGATTAAACGGACTGTCTGCCGACTTCCAGGAAAGATGGCAAAACAAGTTACGATAAAAGCAATAGAGGGAGTGCTCACGCATTCCCTCTACAACAAATCATACCTTAAAAACTAACCTATGAAAAAACCAACTAACCTATATATGAATATCATTTTTTGCCTGTAGCAATTTCTTTAATCTTTTGCGTTAGAGTATTTTTAAACTCCTTTGTACCCTCAAGAGCTACCGACTGCAGCATTGGCAGATTGAATTTCAATGCTTCAAGGTAGTATCTGCAGAAATCCTTAGGCTCACACTGAGTCATGGAGAAAACAAACTTATCATAGTTTTCCCTTGAAAAATCCGCCATAAGCTCACGGAACTCCTTCTTAATTGGAGAGACATAGCCTTTCTGTACGCCACCAGTCTTTTTGCGACCTTTGGCAAACTGCCCCTTTTCGTTTTTATCAACCGCCATAACTATAGAATATACCTGGCAAAGATAGCTAAAAATACCAACACATGATTGTTATCCATTAACACAGCAACGTTAGGGCACTCGACTATTAACGGATAAAACAACTATGCGGAGAGGTATACTTAACTTTGTTGCATTATTAATAATGTAAAAAGTATACGTATATGTGGGGAGCTTTAATAGGAGCAGGACTTTCCCTTGCATCCTCCATAGCAGGAGGAATAGCCAACCGGAAAGCAGCCAAGAAACAAGCAGAAATGCTGAAGCAGCGAAAAGCAGAAAATCAGGCATGGTATGACCGGAAATACAATGAAGACCCGACCAAACGTGCCGACACAATAAGGTTGTTAACCCAGATGCAGGAGCAGATAAGGGACAGGAACCGTGCAGCCAAAGGCAGACAAGCCGTGATGGGCGGAACGGAAGATTCGACAACGGCAGTGAAAGAAGCCAACAACAAGGCACTTGCCGATACAACATCACAGATAGTGGCAGCCAACGACAGCCGTAAGGATGCCATAGAGCAGCAGTATCAGCAAAACAAACTGAATATCGAGAACTCACAGATGCAGATGGAGGCAGACAAGGCAGGCAACACGGCAAATGCAATAGCAGGTGTGGCAGGCACAGCATCCAATATCGCCAGTCTACTTGACAACGCAGGCAAGAAGAACGGCACAACATCCACAACGACAGGAAATAAAGCATAGAGTCTATGAGTGCATTGAGTTTTTTACAACAGAAGAACGGCATGAAGACGACACAGGATGTCGTGACCAAGCAACAGAGCGGTGTGGATGCTGAGGAAAAAGCCAATCCACAGATGCCGACAACTCTCACCCAGGAACAGCTTGACGCTATGGGAAAGCAGATAGACCAGGAGAACTCTGCCGTTCCACAGGATGAGGCAATGAAAGCTGCAAGAGAGAAGACAATCGCTACACAGCAAGCAATCACCAAAGGCGTGAACGTGAGCCAAAGCGTGGATCCAGACGATGCAGACATATCAAGTGTGCCGGTAGTAAAGAAAGAAGAGCAGCCCAAGCGGATGAGCTATGCTGATATATTCAAGGCTATGAATGGCAATGAGGAAGAGACGGAAGCGCAGAAGGCAAAACGGCTGAAACGAGAACGCACAAACGCAATAATCGCATCAGTAGGAGATGGTCTTCGTGCTTTGAGCAATATGTACTTTGCCACAACAGGGGCAAAGGTATCGCATAATCCAGAACAGGACATGACAGCAGCCATGCTGAAACGCAAGCAGATGATGGATGCGCAAAGAGAAAAGAACCGTTCAGCGTGGTTAAACGGTTATCAGAAGGCGGTAGAACTGGATGAGCAAGCAAGGAAGAATGATGAAACGCTTGCCGAGACCGTTCGTTACCACAATACACTTGCAGATATAGCCAATAGAAAGGGTGACCAGAATGACAAGAAGTTAGACCAGAATCAGCAGAAGATAGAACTTGCCAAGATGAAGTACACCAACGACAAAGAGTATAAGGACAATAGGCTTACACTTGATAAGTGGTATAAGGAAAATAAAATATCAATTGATGAATACAATGCAGCAACGGCAAGGCTCCGTGCCGAGAAAGTTGCAGCCAAGGCAGCAAGTTCTTCAAAAGGCAACAAGGGCAATGCCGGTTATTGGTATGAATACTGGGAAATGATGGATGATCCTAACGGACAGAAGCAAATCTCAGATGTAATGAGGCAGATAAGAGCCAAGGGCGTGAACCAAAACAATATCCGCTATATCATGGATAAGGTGAAAGGCAGGTCTTCATCCGCAGCAGGTGGCGGAGGAAAGAAGCCAAGTCTGCACAGGAACAACACAGGTGGAACACCGAACAAAGGAGGGAAGAAAAAGGCAAGACCATATTAACAAATAAAATTCTACAATTATGGCAGACAACGACAACAGAAGAAAACTGTATGACAATATAAACAAAGAGTATGACCTTCCGGACTATGACCAGTTCAGCAAGGACATGGAGGATGATACAAAACGCAAGAGACTTTATGATGCCGTAGCAAAAGAATATGACCTTCCCGATTACAATAAGTTTAGTCAGGATATGGGTTACGGACAGCAGGAGGTTCAGACAAGCAATCCGCAGAATGTTCAGCAAAGTGCTCAAATACCCCAGAAGCCACAGGCGCAACAGCCATTACAGCCACAGCAGACTGCAACAGTGGACAGCCGTAATGCAGAAAAGAGCTATGACGAACAGAAGGCAGCATACGACAAGCAATATGCCGAGACATATAATAAACTTGCCAAAGAAGGCAAGGTTAGGATGGGAATAGAGAATCATCCTAATGTAAAGATGGTTGCAGTAACGGATGAGCTAATAAAGAAATTTCCTATACTCGAACAGTCGAGAGGCTATCAGGTACCGTTTGACATGAATTACGGAACACCGATAATGCAGAACCTCAATGACAAGGGAGACATTATCACTCCAGATGAAGCAAGGGAGCAATATACGAAGATTCTTACGAACCAGGACTTTGACTATGTGCCACAGCAGGAGACGGCAGCGGTGCAAGTGGGTAATGTAATCAAGACTTCAATAAGTCCAAAGGGCGGATGGCTTGACAATATTACAAAAGGCTCATTAGAGTATGCCTATGGGAAAGACTGGAGAGACAAGAAGTATGAGGTAGACGGCAAAGAAGTAAGTGCAAATGACATGTATGCACGGACAAAGCAAGAATTGTATGACGATATAAACACAGAGATAGGAAATATCAGACACTCATTACTCTTTGCTACAGACGAACAAAAGAAGGAGACAGTAGACCAGCTCTATGAGAAAGGTTATCTGAAAGAAGAAATACTGCCAAAGGGAACAGTGTTACATTATATAATGAATGTAGGCAAGGATGAGCAACTTGAAGAACTGAAGCAGCGAAGGACGAAGGCACAGGTTCAGAAAGAGATGGTAATGGATAAGCTAAAAAAGATTCCTCAACCAGATCATGGCGAGACTATGGCTGAATTTTACACCAGAACGGCACAGGACGGCTCTGAGCTGTATCAGAGCGACCTTCGTAAACTCGACAAACAAATCAATCAGTATGATGCCGTAATAGACGAGTTGGAAGGCAGGAACAGTTCAAGTCGAGAATGGGGGCATGCAGTCAAGACATCAGGAATCACGCAATTAGGAGCATGGGATTTTGGTATCACAGATCTAAAGGACGCAATGCTTATGTACCCTCTTGCACGTAAAGTGGAAAATGGAGAAAACATAACTCAGGATGACTACACAAGTTTAAAGTTGTTGTCGCAGGCAAATGATGCGGATGCCGTTGAGGGTGTTCTGATGCCATCATCATATAATATAAAGAAAGGTGGATTAGTTTCCGCTCCGTTTACTCTGCAATTTATGGCAGGCGGTGAATTTGCAAAAGGTGCAACTACGATGGCAGACAAGGCTATCGCACGAACCGTTAAGGGAGCAATATACAAAGCAGCAGGTAAGAAGGCATTGAGTGCAGCAGAGAGATTAGCAGAAAAAGCTGCAAGCAACAAAATGGTCAGTCTTGTGGGTATGCTCGGTAAGGATTTTCGGCAGGCTTTCTTCATGGAGAACACGACAGGAGCTGCAACGACCGGTGCAGAAATCCTCAACAGACGCAACGGAACAGTTACAGAAATAGGAGATGGCTTTGACTGGCAAGGTGAGACATTGCCTATGGCTATATACAAAGGTGAGATGTCGCAAAATATAGAATTACAGACAGAGTTCCTTGGAGAGCACTTTCCAAGTTCGCTGAAATTCATAAGAGGCATGGCACACACAAAGGTGGGCAGTGCTATGGGGCTAAGGAATATGGCAGCATGGTTATCGAAGCTATCACGCAAAGACTTAGCCAACACAATAAGAAGTTATGCAACGAAAGGAGGTATCAACGGACTGTGGGGCGAGTATATGGAGGAAGTTGCAGGAACAGCAGAAAATGCAATTTTTATCGGAGACCAGAAGCTTTCAGACTTGGTTGATGCAAAACAGCAGTGGGAAACATTCGGCTCCGTAGCTTTGTCTTGCATTGGTATGGGAATATTCGGTACAGCCGTATATACCGGACAAAGAGGTTTGAATATGCCACGCTACTATCAGATGAAGCATCTCCAGAACAAATGGGACAATACTGGAATGGATTTGTTCTCAGGCGATGAGTGGGCGCAGATGAAGGAAAAGATAGACAACACTCCAAATGAAAATGCAGGACAACTGTTGGCAAGTATCGTTAGAGACCAGAAGCTGACGGAGGAACAGGCAAGAGCCGCCTTCAACTATGCAAGATGTATGCTGACGTTGAGAGGCATGAACATCGGAACAATGAAAGCTGCACAACTCGGTCTGACGGATGACAAGACAATAGAGCAAGACCAGTCATACGTGGAAGGTCGCGAAACATCAGACGAAGACAAGCATGATGTTCAGATAGAATACGAAGACAAGACAAAAGAACTTGCCGGTATGTTGGGTATCTCCGAACAGCAGTTAGCCAACATGAGTGATGAAGAGTTAGAATCACTTACAGGCAATGATGACAAGCTTGATAATGTAATATATGACTACCAGAATTCACATGCGAAGTATCAGGGCGTGATAGACAATGCCGATGACAATATTGATATGGCAGCTCAGCAAGCTGCACGACAGGCGGACATGGTAACAGACAAGAGCCGTGGCACCGTGCGTAATGCTACAATAAAGGCAACAAAGGGTAGAGAAGACTATGGCGTTTATATCGTGAGCGGTAACATTGCGACAAATGAAGATGGCTCCATAAACGTATCAGAAAGCGACAACATGATTCTATATTACGATCCTCAGACCGGGAAGATAGAACATGCTGACGCAAGCCGTTTTGCAGCCATTGGCGAAGAGGTCAATGCAGAGGAAGCCAAGAACCAAGCGATAGCAGATGCCAAAGAAAAGGCAATACGCAAGGAAGCTGGCATTATAGATGGAACAGTTGGAGAAGGATCATCGTTCACAATAACGGATGCTGACGGCAATGAACATACCTACGAAGTGCTTGCAGACAATGGGGACGGTACGGCAATGATTACTCTTGACGGCAACGTACAAGATGCTCCTGCATCATTGGAAGACTTGCAAAAACTGAAGGATGCCGAGGATGCAAAGAAGCTGGAAGCTGCAAAATTGGAACGTGAACAGCACGAAAAAGAACGTGAGCTGCAGAGAGAGAAAGACAATGCTCCTGTTGAGGATAATCTCGATTATTCAGAAGTAATCAACAATGACGGTAAGATAGAGATTGCTGATGTTATAAATGAGAATGGTACCAGTATGTTTCCGGATGCACAAGAGGTGTTCTTTATTCAGAACCAGGGCAACCGTGCAAAGGTGATGGTGCTTGACAATGAAGGCAACCTGAAAGCAAAGATGGTAAAGAAGTCTGCCGTGGTTTCATTGGGAACGATGTCGGTTGATGAGTACAAAGAGGAAAGGCAGCAGATGCTTAAAGAATCGGGAAAGGGGTCTGAAACCTCTTCTGTAGAGGAGGATAGAGGTGAGAATGAGAACTTGCAGCCAATTGGCAAAGGTACTTTTGGAAATATATATAATCAGTTCAAAGGAAAGGTCAAGGAAGCATTCAACTTCTTGATAAGTCATAAGAGCGGAGATTTGCTTGGTGTTTTCCATCGTGATGATGTAGGGGACATTGACCTTGTGTGGGGAAATGACAAGATGGGCTTGGCTCATATTATCGGGAAGCATATAGGTAAAGGCAAAGACTTTGAAAACATAGATGATGCTATCAATATAATTGATGAAGTAATCAATAAAGGTGGTTTGATTCAAGATACAGACAATAGATATGTCATTTCTCTTAATGGCTTCCGTGTAGGAATACGTAAGAACTTTGACGGAACAAAAAAGAATTGGATTGTTACTGCTATTGATTATAACAGAAGTAAGGAAGAAAAAGGAATCGCCACCAATCCCACGTCAGCCTCTCATGGTGTTGAAGGGTCAGAGCTTGCTGCGCCCAACGATTCACAAAATAAAGACACGCTTTGGGAGAGGGGCGCGAATGAAACCTCTAATACGGATGCTGCAACCGCAAGTGTTACGACCAATGAGAGTCAATTAAGCAGCGAACAATCTGGCAGCGCTTCACACCAAAGCAATGTCGAAAAAGGAATCGCTACCAATCCCACGTCAACCTCTCATGGTACAAAGGAGTCAGAGTCTACTGCTGCGCTCAACGATTCACAAGGCAAAGGTACATCAAATGAATCAAACAAGCAAGAGAACAGCGAAAAAATTACACTTGAAGACGGAACGGAAGTACCAATGAAAGAAGACGGCAATCCCGACTTCTCTCAGCTGACGGCAAAACAGACGGCAGAATTGTATGATACCCAGTTTGGGGAAGATGCAGAACAGATAATCTCCGACAATGTATCAAAATCCAAGAAAGCACTTGACAATGCTGCAAACAGGAAAGTGACCGGTAGTAGCTTTGCCGAGCAGAAAGCAAGTAAGGATGCAAAAGACAAGGCAATTGCTGAAGCACAGGAAAAGTATGATTCAGCAAAGGCTGTTGCAGATGCTTATAATGAAAGACAGCTTGCCAAGGAAGAAGATACTCCAGAGGGCAGACAGAACCTTATAGACAAGGCAAGGAGGAAGTTTAACCGCATGAAGAGCAGTGTCAAGGATAATGCACAAGCAGTGGCGCAATTATACAATGACACTGTAGGTTCGCTTCTTCATCGCCTATATGATGGTACAGGCATTGACGTGTTTGATGATACGGCAAATACCGTTGAGGAATATGTGGCAAGTCATATAGCTCCATATAGCCTTAGCTATGACGGAACAGAAACATCAAAGGGAGTAAAACAAGAAACAGGACTTTCGAGGACAGACTTTGCGAAGACCGGGTTCCTTGCCAAGGAAGGCAAAGGAAAAACAATAGACAAGTTGGCACATGATCTATGGCAAGAGAGACCGGAGAACTTGCAGGATATTACAGACCAGGATGTACGCAATGCAATTATTGATATTATCACAAGTGGGGAAACGGCTTTTGGACTGAGAAACTATATCCAGGATATGCGCATAGCACAAGCGGAAAGAGTACTTGAAGGACAGAAGCGACTGGCTGATGACCTTGCTTATGCTGAAGAACGGAAGGCAAAAGAGGAAGAACAGCAGCCGACAGAAAATACCGACAACGACATGGAAGGTAACAGTGAAACTTCAGATGATACCGATACAGCTCCGTCTGATGATGCAGCGGAAGACAATACTTCCGAAATGCCGTTTGATGCTCCATCAGCTGATGATGCTCCATTCTCAGCAAAGGATGAGACAG
Organism: Prevotella sp. UBA746; assembly: GCA_002298545.1. Lineage (GTDB taxonomy): Bacteria > Bacteroidota > Bacteroidia > Bacteroidales > Bacteroidaceae > Prevotella. The sequence continues at coordinate 82,186 of DBKQ01000052.1, read as the reverse complement.
AAGAACAGACTCCAGAAGAAAGGCAAGCATTTGTTGAAAAGAATCGTGTGAATGACATTAAGCTTGTAGATGATGTCATTGGCAAGAAGTTGCGCAAGTCTTTGGAACGGATAGCTAAGATGATGGGTGCCAAGATACAATGGCAAAGGACAGACATGAAGGGTAATGGTTGGTATAACAGCGAAACCAATACCATATATCTTACTCTTGACTCTTCCATTACTGAGGGCGTTCAGTTTATCTTCGGGCATGAAATGACGCATGAGATAAAGATGAAATCTCCAGCCATGTATGATGAGTTGAAAAATCTTGTCAAGAATATGTATGGCGAGGATTTGTATGAGGGAATGACTGATGACAATGAGCAGAGGTACAGAGATGCAGGTCTTGCCGGTTATGACCGCAGCTATTATGAAGAAGAAACAGTTGCAGATGCCATCGGTGAGATGATAAATGACATGAACCTTGCCCATTCTCTTGCACTGAAGATGTCGCACCCTCTGCTTGCCAAGATGCACGATGTCCTGTTGAAGGTAAAGACAGCATTCTTTGGTACAGAATATTCTGATGCTGCAAGAAATGCAATCAGAACAATAGAACAGGTATATGTGAGGACTGCCAATGGGACATTTGAATCGTCTGAATCAGAAGAAACCAATGGTGAGAAATTAAGCGCAAAGAAAAGAATAGCACTTGAAACCGCCTCGCTTGGAATAAATCCAAGGTCATTAACTGCCATCTCAAGTGCTGATGGTGCAAAGATACTACAAAATATTGATAATTTAATATTAAAATACAAGAATTCTTCAACTCAGCCAAAGACATTTGTCGGTGAAATGGCAGATGCTTTGGACGTTGACATGAAGGATAAGTCAAGCAAATATGCAAACTTTGAATGTAAAAACGGTAATGTCGTAACAATACGTATTAGTGATCATAATGCCACTTCATCAAATCTTGATATAAACGGACAGGATAATGCTATAAGTATTGTTGTAACAAATAAGAGCAATGTAGGTATAACCAATGATGGAAATGCACATATCGTAGAATATTATTACAATGCCATAAAACTTCGTAAAGCAGAAGGGAAGCCTTTGGCTGATATAGTGAGCGCAATTAAACAAGCGTTGTATAGCGGAGAGTTTAAAGACCCTACAGGATTAGCAGAAAGACAGGAGGTAAACGTTTCTCCTAATACAGAAATGTTTAGTGTGCGTGATGCAAATGAACGCTTCAACAGCGAGATTGAGAATTTCAAGAAAAAGACACACAAGGGACTTATGCACTTAGGGGCACCTTCTCCGGTACTGAAAGCATGTGGTGTTGATGTGGATGAAATAACGCTCTCTCCAAAGGTGCTGAACAGAAAGCTGAACCAACATTCATTGACATCTGATGATGTAAAGGACTTGGTTAATTCAATACAGAAACCGATATTGGTTTATAAACATGGATTAAGCAAGCCAAATATGGTGGTTATTACTGACACAGAGATTCGTGGAAACAAATTGTCTATTGCTTTGGAATTGGATGCAGAAGGCAATGTTGTGGAAATGAACAATGTAAGTAGTATTCATGACAAGAACGCAGAGGAAGAAGTAAAGCGTCTTTTGGACTTCTCTCCAGAGCAATTTAAAGATGCTGTAAAGTGGTGTGAAAAAGAAAAAGCCCTTGACTGGCTTAGCTCAGCGCACCTCTTTAGCCACATGCAAGCTGAAACCAATCAAGGACTTTCGCTTGCAAAGATACTGAATGATTTTAAAAATCCAAATATTTCAGAAGAAAATCTGCAGGATAATGATGAAAAAGTATCATATTCACTTCGGCAGAAGCCAGAACCAAAGAAAAAAGGTATAGGCTATAAGGTGTTTGTGCTTGGCAAAGACGGCAAACTATATCCGCCAATGGTGGCAAATCCAAATGGTGCAGCAACACCAGTAGGAGTATGGCTCGATGCTGACGCTGCTCCTATAGCCGGTGAAAGCAAGACCGGAAGACCGCAAGTAAAACAAGGCGGCAAGGGAACACAGGGCGGAAGTGGGAAGTTGGCATATCGTCCAGGTTGGCATCTCGGTGTCATTCCATACGCTCTGCAGTTCAATAGAAAAGACGCTGACGGCAACAAGACTTTGTTCCCGAAGAACTTTGTATTTGCAGAGGTGGAGTATGCAGCCGACAAGGACTATCAGGGCGAAGCACATGCAGAAGGCATTAATGCCAACGGCAAATATCAGCATTCTTTGGCAGGACTGAAACATCTGCCGACTGACGGATATTATATGTATCGCACGAATCCTAATCCGGAAACAGACCCTTGGGTCATTACAGGCGCAATGAAGGTGAATAGGCTACTGACACGAGCAGAGCAAGCGGAACTTGTAAGGAAAGCTGGACGTGAGCCACAGAAGATACAGGATGAAGATACCGTTACTGATGAAGTGGTGAACAATATAAATCAAGAGATTGCCAATGCTCCAAAGTTCTCTCTCCGTGTATATCACGGCAGCGGTGCAGATTTCACGGAGTTTGACTTCGACCACATGGGAGAAGGCGCTGGCGATCAAGTTTTCGGATGGGGAGGATATGTTACATCTTCAAAGGAGATAGGCAAGAGCTATGCAGAACTGATGGATAATCATAATATCTATGAGGTGAATATCCCTGATGATAACGGAAGTAACTACTTGGATTATTATGCTGATGCAAAGCCAGAATTAAAAGAAGAAATCAGAGAACACATAGAAAAAGGCGTAGATCCTGAATTTAAGGCACTTCAGATATACAAGGAAGCAGAAAAGCGATTCCATGATGAAGAAGGATATGATAAATCTTTTGAAGATGAAATCATCAACGATGCAATTGAAGAGTTCGATCGTAGTAAGACTGTAGGTGATTATTATGAGGCTCTTTGTATATTTAGTACTCCTAAATTAGCAAGTAAATTTCTCTCTTCTCTTGGTTATACAGGAATAAAATATCCTGCTGGAACCATTATGGGCGGTGCCAAGGAAGGCGATATGAACTATGTGATTTTCAAACCAGAGGATATGCAGATAGCGGAGCATGAAAAGTTCTCGCTGAAAGAAATCAAACCAATAGGTGTCGGTGCATTCGGAAATATTTACGACCAATTTAAGGGAAAAGCAAAAGCTGCAATTGATTTTTTAAGAATGTTAGGCAGCGGTGAGGCGATAGCTGCACTTCATCATAAAGATGTAGGTGACATAGACTTGGTATGGGGCAAGGAAGGTACAGGGCACAGCGATGGGTTTGGCTTGTCAAAACTTATAAAGTATCATCCAGAAGTGCTTGATAACTTGCAAGAGATACTTGATGACATGCACGTAACTTCAAAAAGCAAGAATCGTGTGAACTTGGAGAGTGATACCCATAAGGCAAGTGTTCGTCTTACTTGGGATGGAGAAAGAAAATCTTGGTTATTGACTGCATTTAAAAAGGAAACTTCGGCAAACGACAAGAGGACAGACACTGTCGCTACTTCGTTAGGAGGTGACACAGCTCTCTCCCAAACCGAAGGTTCTGCTGCAAAAGTAGATAATTTCTCTGAAACATCAAAGGGAAGCGGAGAAAAATTCTCGCTGAAGAGAGATGAAAATCAGAAACCTTTGTTTGGTTATTTCCAAGGAAGTATAAGAGACTTAATAGAAGCCACGAAGACAACTGGTAGTAATCTGATAAAGAAAGCTATATCTTATGCAAGCAATAAACTTATAACCGATTTGAGGGCACATGGTGTGAATATAACAAAGGATTATAAGCACACAATTGACAATAATTCTATTAATCATGCAATGAATCGTCATTCTTCAGAGAGGGAAAAACTGCAAGGTCAAATTCCTATTACAGAAAATGATATAGAGAATATAGGAGATGTTATTGATAATTATGATAGTATTGAAACGGAACGAAACAAACGTGGGCAAGATGTTATCATATACACTAAGCAATATAATGATGGAACTACTTTCTATATCGAGGAGGTGCGTACAGGACGCAAAGAATTGGCTATGCAGAGTATTCGGAAAAGAAAAAACAGAAGATTCACCGACGCTAATAGCCAAGCTACGCAAATTTCGGATTTATCTTCTGTTTCTGCTGCAAATGTAGACAATTTCTCTGAAACATCAAAGGGAAGCGGAGAAAAATTCTCACTTCGCTTGCAGAAAGCCATTGACGAGACAGACACAGAGCCGACAGATGCACAGAAGAAGAGTGGTAATTACAAGAAAGGTCATGTGAAGTTTGGTGGCTATGACTATACCATAGAGAATCCGAAAGGCTCATATCGTTCCGGTGTGGATGAGAACGGCAAGGAGTGGGAACAGAAGATGCACGACACCTACGGCTACATCCGTGGAAAGTTCGGTAAGGACGGAGACCACCTTGATATGTTCATCAACGACAAGGCAGACCTTGACAGTTGGAACGGCACCGTGTATATAGTAGACCAGGTGAACAAAGACGGTTCGTTTGATGAGCACAAAGTGATGTATGGCTATGATTCGCTTAACGCTGCAAAGGAAGCATACCTTTCCAACTATGAAAAAGGATGGACAGGACTTGGCAACATCTCTGCTGTTGAGAAGGCGGATTTTGACAAGTGGCTTGACAGAAGCAACCGGAAGTTGAAACCATTTGCTGACTATACAAGCATTACATCTAAGTCGGACACATATAACGTGCCAAACAACTTTGAGGAGTTTTTGGAACATCCTGTGGTTCGTTTCTCTATTCGTAACGAAAGTGAGAGAGCTGCTGCCGAGGATGCATACAACTATGCACAAGAGAACAGACCCGACAAATATTCTCAGTATGCTATCGTGAACATGGATAGACCAGGTGCAGTGCCGGAATATATGGAAAAGAAAAAGGCAGCAGACAATTGGAGAAGGTATTACAACAAGATGGAATGGGGTAACTACAAGTTGTTTGACTTAAACAAACCGTTTGAGGACAATGTGAAGAATCTTGTAGGCAAGTTCCCGAATACTTTCAGGAAGGAGAATGATACAACTCTATCCAGGATAAACGAACTGACTGCCGACTATAACAACAGAAAGGCGGAGTATGCTGCCATGTCTAAGGATATTCAAGAAAAGATGGGTGAGATGTTGAAAACGAATCCTTCTTCTGTAGATGTAGTGAAACAGATACAACAGACACAGGAGTACAAGGATATGATTTCAAAGTATCAGGAACTGATGGGAATCCGGAAACAACTGAATGAACTGAAAAATGGAAAGGTGGCTGACGATGGCAGGTATTCGTTGAAAGAAGTGAATGATGATTTTAACAAAAGGCTGCATGAGTTGGTGAAAAATCCAAATCAAAAGGATAAAATTCTTCGCTTGGGACGATCCAGTTCTTTCTTAAAAGATGGAGGTATCGTTGATGCTGAAATTGAATTGGATTTTGATAAACTTATGCGCAAATCTAAGCAAGGATATGTACATGAACATCCTTTCAATCCTTCTGATGTGAAAAACCTTCCTATGGCTATTGCTCGTCCTATTTCTGTTTTTTACAATACGAATGGGCGAAATGATGGACATGTTATCTTGACTGAGCTGAAGAAAGAGGATAAAAATTTCATTGTAGCAGTTCAGACTGAAAATCAAAAAAGGAAAGGTGGTATCGTGTTGTCTGTAAATAAAATAACCACTCTCTTCCCGAAGGATGCTAAGGGCGTGATTAACTGGTTTAATCAAGGTAAGGCTACCAATATAGACAAAGAAAAAACTCTCCACTTTATCGAGGCACTCCAAAACCATTATGGAACCACAATAAAAAGTGAAGAGCTTTTATCTGCTGCAAATATAGTAAGGAAATTTGAAAGTTCAAAGGAAAACGGAGAAAAATATTCGCTGAAGGAAGTGAATGACAGGTTCAATGAACAGTTGGATAAGTTTACGATAGAGAATGCAGACAAGTTCGTATTTGATTTGGGAAGACCATCAACCAAATTAAAGACTGCAGGTGTAACTGATAAACCTATTAGACTGAATGGAAGTAAACTTGCAAAGAAGATTAGAAAACATGGTTTTGAACCAATAGAACTGAAGAATCTACCTTTAGCGATGGAGAATCCTATAGCCGTGTTTAACAATTTGGGACGTGAAGGCAATCGCTCTGTCCTTACGGAGTTGAAAACTGCAAATGGAAATTTCCTTGTAACTATTGACTTAGGTAAAGGAACAGAAGCAGACTTTGATATTGTCAGCAGTGTGTTTGGCAAGAATGGTAAAGGGGTAGTTTATTGGATAAACCACAACATGATGAAGTATGTGGATAAAGAAAAAGCCCTAAATTATCTGCACCTCTCCGCACCCATTGCGGAAGCCTCAGATAATTCAGAACTTTTATCTGCTGCAAATATAGTAAGGAATTTTGAGAACCCAAAGGAAAACAGAGAAAAATATTCACTGAAGGAAGTGAATGACAGGTTTAATGAACGACTTTCAGAGTTGATAGAAAATCCAAATCAAAAAGACCGAGTTCTTCATTTGGGATATTCAAGCCAGTTCTTAAAAGACGGTGGAATAGCTGATGCTGAGATAGAGATGGACTTTGACAAGTTTGTTCGTAAATCAAATGAAAGGTATAAGAACAATCATCCGTTCTCTGCAAACGATATAAAGGATTTGCCTACCGCCATAGCCAATCCTATTGCTATTTTCAACAGTACTGTAAAAAATAATCATATAGTATTGACGGAATTAAAACATGACGGCAAGAATTTTATCGTAGCAATTAGAGCGACCGAACAGAAACGAAAGAATAATGTTATTCTTGAAGTGAATCAAATAACATCCTTGTATCCAAAGGGAGAACGTGGTATTATTCATTGGATAAATACAAATAGACTAAGTAATGTAGATAAAGAGAAAGCCCTTCACTTTATCGAGGCACTCCAGCCCCATGCTGGAACCACAACAAGTGAAGAGCTTTCATCTGCTGCAAATGTAGTAAGGAAATTTGAAAGTTCAAAGGAAAATGGAGAAAAATATTCGCTGAAGGAAGTGAATGACAGGTTTAATGAACAGCTCAAGGGACTAACAAGAGAAAATGCAGATAAAGAAATACTTTCTGATGGTAATCCTTCATCTGCACTCAAGAGTGTTGGTATTCCTGACCGTGATATAAGATTGTACGGAAATAAAATACTAAAGAAGGCTAAAGTTCATTCGTATTCTCCAACAGACTTGAAAGATCTGCCAAATGCAATACAAAGACCTATTGCCATATTTGATGGCAGCTACAAAGGTAGTTATTCTATATTGACAGAACTACAACTTAATGGCGAGAACGCTTTGGCAAGTATAGATATAAATAAAGGTGAAGTGCAAGACATAAACCTTATAACATCTGTCTATGGAAAGAGAGGTGATAGTGTGTTGTCTTGGATAAATAGTGGGAAGATGCTCTATACAGACAAAAAAAGAACCCTTGACTATATAAGCTCTTCCGCTCCAATTGCGGACGCTACACATAACCGAGAGTTCTCTTCTGCTGCAAATATAGTAAGGAATTTTGAGAACCCAAAGGAAAATGGAGAAAAATATTCACTGAAAAATGAAGATAGGAAGCAAGCACAGCTGGATATTATATTGAAGACCAATCCTATGTTGGATGATTATCATACAGGCATCAGAAAAGTTGAAGATATAAAGACATTGGAAGAATCAGTTGAGGAAGCTCGTAATGAAGCAGAGAAGTATGACTATGACGAATGGTCTGCTTATCCAGACATTACAAACGACATGTTGCAAGATGCACTTGAAACAGGTGAGATTACTATCTACAGCAGCAAGGCTATCAAGAATGGCGTGTTTGTAACTCCTTCTTATATGCAAGCGTCCGACTATGCCGGTGGCGGAAAGGTGTTTGAAAAGACTGTGCCACTGACAGATGTGGCATGGATTAATACGGATGAGGGACAGTACGCTAAGGTCGATGGCGAAAAGTACTCATTGAAAAGCAATGTGGATAACCAAGGCAATCCGTTGAATGATGACGGAACGCTGAAGCTTGATAAAATTAAGTCTGTTGATGACTTGACAGATAGAAATTTTACAAATGCTACTCGTAATGTACAACTGCCTCCTATACCTCAAAATGTGGATGCTGCAATTGGTGCAAACGGTAAACCAATCATTATAAAGAAAAACATCTTTGAAAAGAATTGGAATGCCCATAAATTTACGCCAGCAGAAAGTCGTAAGGTCTTGAATGATGCGTTGTATAATACAGATTTGATTGGTCGTTCTCAGCCGACAAAGAAACCTAATCATTGGGTTGCAATAAAGTTGAATGAGAAGAGTCCCATTACTGTATTGGAAGTGAACGACAACAAAGATAATGTTGAAGTCGTTGGTTGGTATACACTTGATGAAAGAAATCTTGGGAGAATAAAAAGACAAGCTGAACGAAATGGCGGCGAACTCATTATGTTATCTCCTAATGATAAGGTGGAAAGCCTTTCCACTCCTCCGCTCAACTCTGCTGCAAATGTAGACAATTCTTCTGAATCCACAAAAAATAATAAGGAAAAATATTCGCTTATCGGCAAGAAAGGTGCCGCAAATCTTGACCAGGCGGAAGAAGTAAGCACACGTCTTGACAACTTGAATGTTGCCCGACAGATGGAGGAAGCAAAGAAAGACGCTAAGGCAATCAAGATGGCTACAGGCTGGGAACGTGGAGCGGACGGCAAATGGCGGTACGAGACAGGCGATGTCTCCCTATGGAACGGTCTGCGGCTTGTGAAAAAGGGAACAGAAGAGCGCGCCACTTTGGGCGAAATGCTTGAGGACGGCAGGGAAAAAGATGAACTGTTGGCAGCATATCCGCAATTAAAGGAGATGCCGCTTGTTTTCAAGGATATGGGCTATCGTGAAGTCGGGCATTATAATAACGTCCAAAATGAGATTGTGCTGAACAGTTATCTGCTTACGGACGACAACGGCGTGTTTACGGAAAACGCAAGCAATGTTCTTGACCATGAGATACAGCATGCAATCCAACGCATGGAGGGTTTTGCACAAGGTGGCAACGAGATTACTATAAAGAAAGATATTCAAAATAGAGTAAATTATTTGGCACAAGAGATAAGACGTTTAAAAGCCGAAGGGAAATATGATGAAGCAAAAGAATTGATAAAGAAGAACAAAGCAACATACAATGCTTCAGTAAGTGAAAGTAACGATTTCAAAAATTATCAATCTCTTGCTGGTGAGGTTGAAGCTCGAAATGTTCAGAGCCGTATGGGTATGTCTCCAGAAGAGCGAAGAAAGACACTTGCCGAGGAAACGGAAGATGTGGCAAGGAAAGACCAGATATTCCTATATGGAGATGATATGCGATATTCTTTGAAGGGCGTTAATAACCAGTCGTTGTTTGACGCTATTCATACTTTATACTCAAAGGGAAAGACTTTTGCAGAAAATATATACAAACGTAAATTCTTTGATGTTGCCAATACTCCAGACTTTATGAAAAGGTTGGGACTGACTGGCAATAAGTTTACAATTAGATATGGTGTCATATCACGCCATTTCGGTAAGGATAATCAACATGACTTTACCGAAGAAGAATGGAAGCAGATACCACAGGCTTTAAGTAATCCGATTCTTATTACTGAATATTATCAGGATGACCAGCAGAAAAGGCAAAAAGGATATAGGCTCTATACACCTTTGAAACTTGCAGACGGTTCTTATGTCGTTGTAAGTGCTGAGGTTAAAAATGCAGGTAGGAATTTGGAGATCAATGCAATAAATACAATATTTGGAAGGAATGCTATTTCTGATATTCATGATAGGATAGTATATCAGAATCCAAAAATAACCCCTGAACAGATGGCACTTCTGGGTGAGAACAATCCTCGCCAATATCCATCCAATCAGGAGTTATCTGCTGCAAATGTAGACAATTCTTCCGAATCCACAAAAAATAATGAAGAAAAATTCTCGTTGAAAGACAGCAAAGCAGACCGTATACAGAAACTCCGTGAAAGCAAGCCTGTGGTGATTACTGGAAATGAATACAAGGGTAAATATGAGTTGAATCGGGAAAGTGCTCAAAGATACTTGCTTGATAAGCTTAGAGGCGATTATGTAATCAAAGATACTGGCGAAAAAGTTTCCTTGGCGAAAAAAGGTGCAAAGAAAGTAACAGCTCACAGCATGAGTAATGAAGCACATTTGAAGTCTATTGCAATAATACCGAAGCTAATAGAAAATTCAATTTTCATCGATGAACAGCCTGCATATAAAAAGGATGCACAGTTTGACAGCTATCGTTATTATGTAACTGGGCTAAAACTTGGTGGCGTTGATTACACGGCAAGACTTACAATAGGTGTAAAAAATGGTAAGAGCTACTATGACCACTATCTGACAAAGATAGAAAAAGGGAATCTGATAGATTTGATTAATCAGTCAGACTCCCAAAGACAAAGCTTTAAACCAACGGAGGGCGCACCTAACACGTCTGATGCTTTATCTGGTGTCAAAGATAGTAATCTAATTTCAATTCTCCAAACAAAAGACAAAGAAAATGCAAATACAGAAAAATATTCACTTCGTGATGAGATAAACAGAATCGTCAAAACAGCCAAATCGGATGGTACATACATGAAAGCTCCAAATGGAAATATATCCAAGTTGAATGAAGACCAATGGGCAATGGTTCGCACAAATAATTTTAAGAAATGGTTTGGTGATTGGGAAAATAATCCAAACAGTGCTTCTAAAGTTATAGATGAAAATGGTGAGCCATTAGTGGTTTATCATGGAAGAAGTACAGACTTCAATATTTTTGAGAAAAAGGAAGGCGTGCGCTTTATTATGGGATTGGAAGACAAAGTAAAATCTGAAGGTTTCTTCTTCACTCCTGATAGAGCTTTGGCAGAAGAATTTGCCGGAAATTCTTCTCGACATCGTGGAGGTAAAGCCAATGTAATATCTTGTTTCTTAAATATCAGAAGACCAATGGATTTGACACAAGACGATTATGACAAGGTTTATACAGACGTTACAGGGTGGGAATACATTGTAGGTATGGACACACAGGATAATCTATGGGGAATCATGGACGAGGAAGGTATGTCAGACAAAATAAAGTCTAAAGGGTATGATGGTGCAGTCTTTGTAGAAGAGGTGAATGACAATTATGAGCCTACAAGAATTTCTTATTGTGCCCTTGATGCTAATCAGATAAAGTCTGCCGACAAGAATAATGGTGATTTTTCTGTAGAGAATAATGATATAAGGTATTCGCTGAAAGACAGCAAAGCAGACCGTATAGAAAAGCTCCGTGAAAGCAAGCCTGTGGTGATAACAGGAAGAGAGATTACGCCTTCCGATGATTTGAAGCAGTATAAGAAAAATGCATTGGAATATGGAAAGAAATTGCAAGGGACATATACAAATGAAGATACAGGTATTTCTATACAGTTGCAAAGAGGTAGGCATAATGGTGGTATAAACGAAGTGTTACAGCACAATTATAAAGACATTCCTCATTTGCAGAGTGTAGCAGCAATACCTCAGATTATAAGAAAAAGTATATTCATTGATAGCGAAGAGAATAACGACAAAGAAAAGAATCCTTCAGTATCAGAATATCAGCATTTTGTGTGCGGTTTAAAAATTGGCAATGTAGATTATACTGTACGTTCTGCTATTGCAGTAGATAATAATGGTAATAGATATTATGATCACAGGCTTACTGAAATAGAAAAAGGTAAATTACTTTCTATTTTACCAACAATACAAAAAGTTGGAACAGAAGGTAATCTACCTAACGATAGCGGTTTTGACACAACGTCCAGCACTAAGCTTACTACCGCAAATCTTTCTGTTGGCAAAGATAAACGGTTATTGTCAATTCTCCAAACAAAAGACA